>JAMPXH010000024.1 GCA_023701285.1 Candidatus Didemnitutus sp. | reverse complement strand
CGACTGAGCCGGGAGCATGCAGGAGGTGGGCGTCGGTGTCCCTACCGACGCCTGTCGCCGCTGGGACAGCGGCGACCACTCCATGGGCAGGAGCTCATCAGTCGGGAATCGCGTCCAACTGCATGAGTCCGGCTGAGCGTGTGGCACGACGCGACACGGAATGGCACGGGCCCTGGCGCGGTGTCAGGCCTTGGTCTCGTCGGGCGGCTCGGCCGGCGGCGCGGGTGCGGCGGGCGTGGGCGGCACGACGACGGGTTTCGGCGCGAAGCGTTTCGACTCGGCCGTGGGCTCGGGGTGTTCGTCCATGGCGTTGCGGATCTCGTCCTCGACGCCGCTCGTGGCCTTCTTGACCTCGCGCATGGCTTTGCCGAGGCCGCGGGCCAGCTCGGGCAATTTGTTCGCACCGAAGAGCAGCATGACCACGAACAGCACCATGAACAGCTCGGGGCCGCCGAGTCCCTCGATGAATGCCAGTGGATATGCCATGACCGGAAACTAGAATCGCCCGCGCGGAAAAGTAACGGAGAAAAATCCGCGCGGGCCGGACCGTGTCGCGCGCCGCGTCAGCCGTGGGTGATGCTGACGAGGAATTTCTGCGTCTGGCCGGGGCCGACGTGGTGCAGCCCGTGCTTGGTCTCGGGGCTGTTGGGCGAGCCCATCCACGGCTCGACGCAATAGTAGGGGGCCTTGTCGTCGAGGGTCCACGTGACGACGGCGGCGTCCTTGGCCGCGGTGTTGGTGAAGCCGGTGCGGAAGAGCAGGCGTGACCCGCTCGGGCGCTCGACAACTTGGAACTGATGGCCGCGCAGCGCGGTGTGGAGGGTGTCGATGAGCGCGGGGTTATCGAGCGTCTCGCGCGGCTGCAGGCGCGGGCCGTCGACGAGCAGGCCGGTCTCGCTGCGGCGGTAGGTGCGGGCGGCCGGCACCTCGATGAAGTAGTCCTTGCGCGTGAGCCCGGCCGTCCAGGGCAGGTTGAAATAGAAATGGTGGCCGCCGGTCCACGGGATCGGCGTCGTGCCGAGGTTGGTGAGCTCGAGCTCGACGTGGAGGCCGTCGGGCTCGAAGCGGTAGCTGACGACGAATTCGTAGTCGTAGGGGTAGGAGGCCTGCGTCTCCTCGCTGCGCACCAGTTGCGCGGAGAAGCCGCGCTCGTCGAGGCGAGTGATGCGGAAGTCGCCCTGGCGTGCGATGCCGTGGATGGGGATGGGCCGGCGCTGGCCGTCGTCGGCGCGCCAGAAGCCCTCTTCGCCGCGGTCGTAGCTGCGCCCGCAGAAAGGGAACAGGATCGGGTTGCCGCCGCGGATCTTGGCGAAGTCGTCGAGCGAGGCCGCCTCGGGCCAGTGGATGAGGTCGCGCACGGAGCCGTCGCCGAGCGTGACATTCCAGTGCATGAGCCGCGCGCCCTTTTCCGGCAGCGCGAGAAAAGTCGAGGCGCCGACCTGCCAGCGCAGAATCGTTTGCCCCAGGTAAGGGATGCGTTCCATGCCGGTGTGTTTAGGCGAATCCGTTTGCGTCACCAATGCCAAAGTCGCGCTCGTCGTGTGTCGAGGTGCGGTTCCGCTTGAAATCAGGCGGTGCTTTATAAGTCGCCGGTGCTTGCAGCATGCGATGCGGGCCGTATCGTGACGGACTGTGAATCTTCGCTCCCTCTGCTGGCTGCTGGCCTCGCTGGTGATGATCCCGGTGCACGCCGACGAATCCGTCGTTCCTGCGCCGGCGCTGGCGCCTGCGACGTTGCCGGCGGAGGCCGCCGAGGCTCCGGTCCAGGCCGAGGCGGAAGCAAAAGCGGATGCGGCTGCGCCGGCGGCGAGCGCGGCCATTTTGCCCGAGGCGGCGGCGCGGCCGAAGCGCGACCGCAAGGCGGTCGCCTATGTCATCCCGGTGCAGGACCAGATCGCGCAACCCACGCTCTATATCCTGCGCCGCGGGTTGAAGGAGGCGATCGAGCAGAAGGCCGACGTCGTCTTGCTGGACATGAAGACGCCGGGCGGCGATGCCGGCACGACGCTCGAGATCATGGAGGCGCTGCAGAAATTCCCCGGCGAAACCGTGACCTACGTGAACACCGAGGCGGGTTCGGCCGGTGCGATCATCGCGATGATCACCGATGAGATTTATTTCGCCCCCACCGGCGTCATGGGCGCGGCGGAGCTGATCCTCGGCACCGGACAGGACGCGCCCGAGGCGTTGAAGCGGAAGATGACGAGCTACATCGCCGCCAAGGCCGAGGCGCTCTCGGCCAGCCCGACGCCCCGGCGGGCGGAGGTGTTGAAGGCGATGATGAACGCCGATTTCGAGCTGAAGATCGGCGACGAGGTCATTTCGCCTAAGGGCGAGCTGCTGACGGTCTCCGCCAAGCGTGCCATCGCGCCCTACGGCGATCCGCCCGAGCCGCTGCTGGCGAATGGGATCGCGGACAGCGTGGAACAGTTGCTGGCGAAAAAATACGGCGAGGGCGGCTACGAGATCCGGCAATTCCGCGTCACGTGGTCGGAATCGCTCGCGCAATACCTGACGACGTTCGCGCCGGTGCTGATGGGCCTCGGCATGCTGCTGCTCTTCATCGAATTCAAGACGCCGGGCTTCGGCTGGCCGGGCGTGACCGGGCTGAGCCTGCTTGCGGTGGTCTTCTTCGGGCACTACGTTGCCGGCCTCTCGGGACAGGAGCCGGCGGTGCTCTTCGCGGTCGGCCTGCTGCTGCTCGGCGTGGAACTGCTCTTCTTTCCGGGCGTGGTGTTCGTCGCGCTCACGGGCGTGGCGCTGATGCTCGTCTCGCTGCTCTGGGCCATGGCTGACATCTGGCCGGATCAACCGATCGCGTTCTCGAGTGATCTTTTCCTCCAACCGGCGGTGAACCTCGGTCTCGCCCTGATCATCACGGCGGTGCTTGCGGTGCTGTTGCTGCGCTACCTGCCGAAGACTTGGTTCTGGGATCGTTTGGTGCTCTCGACCGCCATCGATGCGCAGTCGCAGGGGCGCGCCGCGGACGTCCGCGGCGAAGCTGCGCCGGATACGCTGATCGGCGCCGAGGGCATCACGCTCACCGGCATGTTCCCGAGCGGCGAAGTCGAAGTGGGTGGCCGGCGCTATGCCGCGCAATCCGCTTTGGGGCACATCCCCGCCGGCGTGCCCGTGGTGGTGACGCGTCGCGCCGCATTCGGCCTGCTCGTGGAAAGGAAATCCTCATGACCGGTATCATCCTGCTCTTCGCCATCGGCCTCGTGCTGCTGTTCTTCGAGGTCTTCATCCCAGGCGGCGTGCTCGGGCTGTTGGGCGCGCTGCTCATGCTCGCCGGGTGTGGTGTCGCGTTCGCCGAATTTGGCGTGAACGGCGGTGGCATCGCCACCGCGCTGGCGCTGGTGCTCATCGGCCTGATGCTTTATTTCGAACTTTTCGTGCTGCCGCGCACCGCGTTCGGCAAGCGGCTGTTCCTCGAGCGCACCATTGCCGCCACCAGCCAGCCACCGCCGGCGCGCGCCGGGGATGTCGTCGGTCGCAGCGGCGAGACGCTCACGACGCTGGCTCCTTCCGGCCTGGTCCAGATCGACGGCAAGTCCTACGAAGCGGCGTCCCAGAGCGGATTGCTGCCGAAGGGCACCGCCGTGAAGGTCACCGGCCTCGATAATTTCCGTCTCATCGTTTCCAAATCATGAACCTAACCCTCGTTGGATTTATCGTCGCCGGTGTAATCGCCCTGATTATTTTCGGCATTGTCATCTCGTTCTTCAGCGTGTGGCTGCGTGCGCGTCTCGCCGGAGCTCCCGTGGGCATGCTGAACCTCCTGGCCATGCGTTTGCGCCAGGTGCCGTATGCGCTGGTGACCGACGCCCGCGTCACGGCGCGCAAGGCCGGCATCGACATCTCGGTCGACGAGATCGAAGCCCACTTCCTCGCCGGCGGCAACGTCATCCCGACCGTGCAGGCACTCATCGCCGCGGAGAAGGCCGGCATCGAACTCAACTGGAACCGCGCCTGCGCCATCGACCTTGCCACGAAGGGCTCGGGCAAGAGCGTCGTCGAGGCCGTGCGCACCTCCGTCGACCCGAAGGTCATCGACTGCCCCAATCCCGAGGGCGGTCGCACCACCATCGACGGTGTCGCGAAGGACGGCATCCAGGTAAAGGTGAAGGCGCGCGTCACCGTGCGCACGAACCTTGATCGCTTCGTTGGCGGCGCGAAGGAGGACACGATCATCGCCCGCGTGGGCGAAGGCATCGTGACCACCATCGGCTCGGCCGAGACCTACAAGGTCGTGCTCGAGTCGCCGGACAGCATTTCAAAGGTCGTGCTCCAGCGCGGCCTCGACGTCGGCACGGCCTTCGAGATCCTTTCGATCGACATCGCGGATGTGGACGTCGGCGAGAATGTCGGCGCCAAGCTCCAGGAAGCCCAGGCCGAGGCGAACAAGAACATGGCGCAGGCGCAGGCGGAAATCCGCCGCGCGGCTGCCGTCGCGCTTGAGCAGGAAATGAAGGCTCGCGTGCAGGAGATGCAGGCGAAGGTCGTCGAGGCCCAGGCCCAGGTGCCGATGGCGATGGCCGAGGCCTTCCGCGCCGGCCGTCTAGGCGTGATGGATTACTACAAGATGGAAAACGTGCAGGCCGACACGGCCATGCGCGGCTCCATCGCCCATCCTGACGGTGGCAAGAAGTGAGCCATGAAGCTCATCCAATGGGCGCTCGATAATCTCTTCACGCTGCTGATCATCGGCGGCGTGCTGGCGCAGCTGTTCCAGGCGATCCGGAGCAAGAAGAACCCCGAAGCGGCGCCGGAAGAGGCGCCGCCGAAGGAATACGAGTTCGAGGATCCGGAGCTCGCCGAGCGCACGCGCCAGATTCGCGAGGAGATCCGCCGCAAGATCGCCGACCGCCAGCGCGGCGGCGAGACCGGTGGCGTGCCCGGACCGGAGTTGGCGCCCGAGCCGGCCGCCTATGAGGAGCCGCCTCCGCTGATCCGTGAAGTTCGGTTGGAGCCGGCCTCACCCGCGGCCCAGGCGCAACCGCGCTTGGATGCCCAGCGGGCGGCGGAAATCCTCGAGCAGCAGGCTGCCTTGGCGGACCGCCTCCGGCAAGTGGAGGAGATGAAGGCCTCCGCGGTGCGCCGCGCGGCTTTTGAGGCCAGCACGGTCGCTCCGGAAGCGGGCCAGCGCCAGCAACGGCGCGGCGCTCTGCTCGACGATCTGCGCGACCCGGTTGCCCTGCGCCGCGCCTTCGTGTTGCGCGAAGTGCTCGGGCCGCCGGTCGGCTTGCGTTGAGCGGCGCTGGACGCCGTCGTTTTTCATCAGGACGCCGCGAGGAAACTCCGGCGTCCTTTTTAATGCCGGCTGGGTTTCCACGCGGATTTCTGGCATTCATCCCGCCGACGTGAGCAGGCGACCGAACATTCTCTGGATCGTGACGACGCAGTGGCGGGCGATGGCCTGCGGCTACGCCGGCGATGCGAATGCACGCACGCCGTGGCTGGATGGCCTGGCCAGCGAGGCGGTGGATTTCCGGCAGGCCGTCACGCCGCATCCGCTGGGGCCGCAGGCGCGCGCGGCGTTGTTGACCGGCCGGCTGTGTCCAGAGAACGGCGTGCGCGACTACTGGGACCCGCTGCCCGCGACGGCGCGCACGGTGGCGCATGCGCTTGGCGATCGCGGCTACGTCACGGGTTTTTTCGGCAAATGGCATCTGGGCGCGCGCGCGCGGGACGTGCCTTTCGTCGGCGAGGCGCACGCGCGCCAGATCGTGCCGGCGGCGGAGCGCGGTGGCTTTGCGTTCTGGGAGGGATTCGAAGGCGGGTTCCTGCTCAACGATCCGTGGCTGCACGGCACGCGCCTGCCCGAGCCGGCGCAGTTCAAAGGTTATCAAGCCGACGTGCTGTGCACGCGGGCCGGCCACTGGCTGCGCGAGACCGCGGCCCGCAACACGGACGGCACGCGCCCCTGCTTCGTGGTGGTGAGCCTGGAGGCGCCGCATCCGCCTTATCACGCCCCTGTGCCGCATGTGCACGAGCCGGCGGGCAAGGAGCTGCAGTTGCGCGCCAACGTGCCGCGCGGCGGTGAGGTCGAGCGCCAGGCGCGGGACGAACTGGCCGGCTACTACGCGCACATCGAGGCGACGGATCGCGCGATCGGCCGCCTGCTCTCGGAGATCGATCTCGCCGGCACGATCGTGGTCTTCACGTCAGTGCACGGCGACATGCATGGTGCGCACGGGCTGTTCCGCAAGGCGTGGCCGCATGAAGAGAGCGTGCGCGTGCCGCTGCTGATCCGCGGTCTGCGGGCGCAGAACCGCGGGCGCAAGGACGACTCGCCGGTGAGTCTGGTCGACCTGCCGCACATGGCGGTGGCGTGGGCGGAGGGGCATGAGTGGCACTGCAAGCGCGACAGCGCGGCGATCAGCATGCCCGCGCCGACGGAGATCCCGTTGCAGTGTCCGCATGCGTGGCGGGGATTCCGCACGGCGCGGCATAAGCTCGTGCTGCACACCGGACCGGACGGGCGCGAGACGCCGTGGCTGTTCTTCGACCTGGCGGACGATCCGCTGGAAATGAGAAACCTCGCCGAGGATCCGGCGAGGTCGGGGGAGTTGCGCGAGTGGCGGCAGTGGCTGTGAGCCGGCGCTCAGGAGCCCAGCTTCACGATCCGGCCGTGTTTCACGACGAGGTCGACGCGTTGCAGCAGATTGATGTAGCGCAGGACGTCGCCCTTGACGGCAATGATATCGGCCATCTTGCCCGGTGAAATGGTGCCGTAGTCGCGCTCCACCTTCATGGCGACGGCGGGCCAGTAGGTGGCGGCGCGGAGGGTCTGCATCGGATCCATGCCGAGCTTGTTCACCCAGATGTCGAGTTCGCGCCATGTGGACTGGTTGTGGAATTTCATCGGGATGCCGCTGTCAGTGCCGATCAGCAGCACGGCGCCGGATTGGCGCAGTTGTTGGAATTTCTTCGCGGAGGTCTGCGCGCGGAGCGGCGTGATCTGATAGTAGGCGAGCCAGCCGGGGTGCTTCAGGGACCGCTGGATGTCGGCAACGATGTCGGCGGGGACGCCGAATTGCCAGCCGGTGTCCTCGATGTGCATGGGATTGCGCACGTTGTCCTCGTAATTGAAGAAGCCCTCGATCGTCGGGCACCAGAAGAGCGGGCCGAGCGACATCTTGCCGGTGCGCTCCTGCAGCAGCTCGAGGATGTCCTCGGGGTAATCCGGCGCCATGGCGAGGCCGGTGTGTTCGAAGCAGTCGACGCCGGCTTTGAGGCCGATGCGGATCTCGTCGGGTCGATGGGAGTGGGCGACGACGGGCAGTCCATGCTGGTGCGCTTCATCGACGACGGCCTGCACCTCCTCGAAGGTCATCTGGTCTTGATCGATCAGCTTGACGACATCGACGCCGGCGGCGGCCAGACGGCGGATCTTTTCTCGCGCGTCCGCGACGCTGTCGACGCCCCAGCGGAAATCCTCGGTCCCGGGGTAGGGCTCATGCTGGATGAAGGGACCGGAGACGTAGAGAGTGGGGCCGGGGATCTCACCGCGCTTGATGCGCTCCCGGACGTTGATGCTCGCCTCGAGTGGTGCGCCCAAATCGCGGGCACTCGTGACACCGGCCAGCAGGAGTTGCTGCGCGGCGGCGGGCATGATCTCGGTCTCGAAGCGCTTCGGGTAGGTTTTGTCCCAGTGGGTGTAGTCCGAGTGGCCGAGCAGCATCGTATGGACGTGCATGTCCCAGAGGCCCGGGAGCACGGACATCCCGCGGCAATCGACGATCCGTGCATCGGCCGGGATCGTGACGGTGTCACGGGTGCCGACGGCTTGGATGCGCTCGCCTTCGATGAGGATGACGCTGTCGTTGACGGGTGCGCCGCCCCAGCCATCGATGAGTCTTCCGCCGACCAAGGCGGTGACGGGCGCGGCTTGGGCTGAGCCGCAGAGCAGGGCGAAGAAAAGCAGGGCGAGTGAGTGTAGGCGCGGGGCAGGCATGGCGGGGCTGGGGGACGCGCGAAGCTGATGCTGCGGCGCGATTCCGTCAAACCCGGGATGGCTGGAGCGCCGGACTCAGTGCGCGGGGGTCTTGACGAAGTAGCGGGCGATGACGGCGTGGAGTTCGTCGAGCTTCACCGGCTTGGCGATGTAGGCGTCCATGCCGGCGGCGAGGCAGCGCTCGCGGTCGCCTTGGATGGCGTTGGCGGTGAGGGCGATGATCTTCGGCTGTCGGCTGGCGGGCAGTTTCGCGCGGATCTCGCGGGTGGCGGTCATGCCATCCATCTCGGGCATCTGCACGTCCATGAAGACGAGGTCGTAGTCGCGTTGTTGGAGCGTGCGGACGGCCTCGAGGCCGTTGCCGACGGCATCGGCGTGGAAACCGAGGCGCTCCAGCAGGTGCAGTGCGACTTTCTGGTTCACGGGGTTGTCCTCGACGAGGAGGATGTCGAGCGGGACGCTCTCGCCGAGACGGATGGACGGTTTCTCGTCGGGCACGCTGGACAGGTGGGAAGGATGCGACTTGGAGCCGACTCCGTGGACGAGGCGCACCACGGCTTCGCCGAGGAAGGAGGGTTTGATCGGCTTCGGCAGGCGGACGACGAAGGGCTCCACGCTCTGGCCCTGACGCACGCCGTCAGTCGCTGCGGTGAAGAGGACTGCCGGTGTGACCGGGAAACGGGTGCGCAGCTGGCTGAGGAGGTTTTCGCCGCGTTCGCCGGCGAGATCGTGGTCGACGATGATCAGATCCGGCGCCTGGCGCTCGGCCGCGGCCAGGGCTTCGGCGGGCGTGGCCACGACGTGCGGGGTGCAGTTCCACGTGGCAAGCAGGGTGCCGAGCGCGCGGCGGTTGACCGGGTGGTCGTCGACGGCGAGCACGACGGCGCCGCGGAGGTCGAAGGCGGTGATCGGCGCCGGATCGGGTGCGGCCTCGGTCTGGATGCTGAAGCGGAAGCGCGAGCCCTGGCCGAGGACGCTGGTGACGTCGATCGAGCCGCCCATGAGCTGGGCGAGGCGGTCGCAGATGGCGAGGCCGAGGCCGGTGCCGCCGTATTTGCGCGTGGTGGAGGAATCGACCTGGCTGAAGGGCTTGAAGAGGGCGCCCTGCCGGTCGGCGGGGATGCCGATGCCGGTGTCGGTGATGAGAAAATCCAACAACACGGGTCCGCCGGAGCGCGGGAGCGGCGTGGCGAGCTTCACCTCGATCGTGATGAAGCCGCGCGGCGTGAACTTGACGGCGTTGTTGACGAGGTTGACGAGCACCTGGCGCAGGCGGGTGATGTCGCCGACGATCCAGGCCGGCACATCGGCGTCGATGGCGTAGGCGAGCTCGATGTCCTTCGTCGCGGCCTGGAGGGCGAAGATGTCGAGGCTCTCCTCGACGCATTGGGCGAGTTCGAAGGGGTGTTGCTCGAGCTCCATGCGGCCGGACTCGATCTTCGAGAAGTCGAGGATCTCGTTGATGATGGCGAGCAGCGCGTCGCCGCTGGTGCGGATGGTCTGCACGTAGTCGCGTTGCTCGGGGGTGAGCGGCGTCTCCATCAGCAGGCTGGTCATGCCGATGACGCCGTTCATCGGCGTGCGGATCTCGTGCGACATGGAGGCGAGGAACTCGGACTTCGCGCGCGAGGCGGAGTCGGCCTCGACCTTGGCGCGGCGGAGCTGTTGCTCGACCTCGACGCGGGAGGTGATGTCCGTCTCCATCACGATGAAGTTCTCGACGGAGCCGTCCTCGTTCTTCACCGGTTGCAACTCGAGGTGGACGTGGTAGCGGCGGCCGCTGCGGCCGTGGTGGATGACGTCGGTGGTGATCGTCTCGTGCCGGGTGAAGGCGGCGGTGACGCGCTCGACGGCGGTGAGGTCGGCCTCGGGGCTGGAGAGGAGCTCGATGAAGATGCGTCCGCTGATGTCCTCCAGGGTGTGGCCGGTAAGGCGGCTGAAGCTCTCGTTGACCCACTCGATGCGGCCGTCGGCGCGGGTGATGACGACGGCGTTGTCGGTGCGGCTGGCGACGAGGGAGAGTTTGCGGGTGGCGGCCTGGCTGGCGCGGAGGGCTTCCTGGGCGCTCTTGCGGGCGCTGACGTTTTGGAAGGTGCCGGCGACGCGGCGGGGACGGCCGGCGCGGTCGGTGCCCACGCACTTGGCGCGGAGGTAGAACCACAGCCAGTCGCCGTTGTGGTGGCGGATGCGGAACTCGTGCTCGACGAGATCGGATTTGCCGGCGAGGTGCTGGTCGAGGGCGGCGCGGTAGCCTTCGAGGTCGTCGGGGTGGATGAGCTTGAGGAGCGTGTCGTAGGCCGGAGCCATGAACATCGCGTCGTAACCGAGGGAGGTCCAGAAGCCGGTGCTGAAGAGGGCGCGTCCGTCGGCGAGGTCCCACTCGACGACGCCGACCTGGGTGGCGTCGAGCGCGAGGTTGAGGCGCTCGTCGGCGACCTTGAGTTGGGCCTCGATGCGGCGGCGTTCCTCGTTCTCGGCGCGGAGCTGCGCGCTGGTGGATTCGGCGGCCTGCTGGCGGCGGCGGGCGGACTGCGCGAGGTTGAACACCAGGGCGAGCAGCACGCTGACACCGAGGCCGGAGGCGAGCGCGAGTTCGGGGAGATACTGGCGGTTGGGCGCGATGTATTCGGGGCGGGGCAGCAGCTCGAAGGTGAAGCGGTGCCCCATGAGGTTGAACACGGCGGCCTGGCGCAGGCGCTCGTTGATGTGCTGCTCGCGGTCCTGCGAGGTGTAGACGCTGACCTCGCGGGCCGCGATGTCGGTGGCGAAAGGATCGAGCAGGCGCACGTTCATCTCGTAGCGCGAGGAGATGTTCAGGCGGGCGTCGATCAGCTCGAAGAGGCGTTGGAAACCGATCTCGCCGACGATGAAGCCGTCGAAGGTGCCCGCGTTGAGCACGGTGGAATAGACCACGAACGACGGGCCTTGGATGGGCGAGACGAGAGGCGCAGCGATGGAATAGGTGAGGGAGTCGCGCGCGCTGTTCATGGCCTGCACGCGCAGCGGGTGGCGGCTGTGGTCGAAGGAGGCGGCGTCTTCGTTGCCGGATTGGGGCCAGAGCCAGCGGGTGCGGAGGTTGGCGTCGACCCAGCTCAGGGAGCGGTAGGCCGGGAAATCGAGCGACACGGCGCGGGCGTCGCGTTCCCAGCTGGCCAGCGGCGTGCCGCCGGCATCGGTCCAGCGCGCGGACATGCGCTGGAGGGTGTTGATCTGCGTCTCCGTCTCGCTGCTGAAGACGGCGGCGATGTTGTTGATCGTGAGCTGGGTGGTGTTGTTGAGGTAGGCGGTCTCGCGCTCGCGGAGGGAGACCCAGAACAACAGCGTCACGGTCGCGCCGGAAATCACGATCGGGAGCCAGAGCCAGCGGAGGTTGCCGGCGTGGTGTCCCTTGGAGCTGTCGCGCGAGGCGACGAGGATCAAACCCACGCTCAGCACCACGAGGGTCGTCGCCGAGATGGGGCCGGTGTGCGCGTAGAGCATCCAGCCCTCGACGGCGATGAGGCCGATGCGTCCGGCGAGCAGGGCCGCGATGCCGTAGGCACCGGCGAGGGAACCGAGCAGGGCGAGCAGCAGCGGTCGGCGCTCGTTCGCATAGTCGTCGTAGGCCAGCCACGCGAGGCTGCCGCCCAGCGCGACGAAGAGCCAGGCGAGGGCGTGGGGGATGCGGCCGGTGTGCACGCCTTCGACGAGGTTGGCGTGGGTGGCGAGCCAGTTGTCGATGTCGAGGCCGAGCAGCAGGCTCTCGTTCAGCGTGGCCACCAAGGCGAGCGCGGCGGCGCCGATGCCGCAGGCCATGGCGACCTTGGCGTAGCCCACGCGCGCCCACAGCGGACTGAGGCCGAGCAGGAGCAGGCAGAGCGCCGCGTTGGCGGAGAGCGCTTGGTCGTGGCTGCGCGGTTGCACCCAAGCCACCTGACCGCCCCACCAACCCGCCAACACCGTCGCACCCGCACCCGCCGCCACCACGAAGGGCAGCAAATCGAGATGGCGCAAAGGCCAACGGGGTGCTCGAAACGGCGACATGGACCCGGATTCTCAGTCGCAATGTCGCCGTGGGGCAATGCGGAAATAGGTGTTTTTACCTATTCGTCGGCGTTTTCCTTTTCGCTGCGAAGGAGTTGTGCGCGGATTAGGAAGTCGGCTGGGCGGGCGGCTCCGGCGGAGTGGTGCGCGGGGCCGGCGCCTCGCGCATGGGCGTGTTGCCGCCGAGCGAAAGTGACCAGCTCGGTTTATGAATGGGGCCGGTGAGGCGCAGCTCGAGGATGCTCGTGAGGGGATTGATGACGATGCCGATGGCCGCGGTGAAGAGGTTGCGGTTCTCCTCGTAGGGCTTGAGGCGTGCGGAGAAATCCAGCGTCTGGTCGAGGAGGCGGTAATCGCCCTTGGCCTCGATCACGGCCGACGGGCCGGTGATGCGGAGATCGGGGAAGTTCGCCTGCCCGCGCGCGAGGACGATGTTGCCGCGCATCGAATCGAGCTTCAGCGAGGAGAAGTTCAACGAGAGCCCGCTCAACACTTGGGAAAGCAGGCCGAAGAGGTGGATCTCGCCGAGCTCGGCGCCGGTGATCTGCAGCGAGCCCTGTCCGGCGAAGGAGGCGAGGTCGGCCGGCGCGCCGCTGGCGGCGAGGGCGAACTGCAGCTTGCCGCCGCTGGCGCGCTTGAGCAGCTCGCGGTTCGGCGAAGGCGGGGCGTCCTGACCGGCGCGGGCGCGCTCGAATTCCGAGAGGGCGCCGATCGTGCGCACCATGTCGGCGTCCGCCAGCCGGAGATCGAAGGCGAGCCGGCGTTGCGCGCCCGTGCCCTCCAGCGTCGCCGTCGCGTCGCCGCGTCCGTCCGCGACTTGCAAGGCGATCCGTTCGAGTTGCACGCGGTCGCCCTGCACGCGGCCGCGGGTCTCGACTGCTTCGAGCGGGAAACCCTGGTAGCTCAGACCGCCGGTGGCCTGACCTTCGAATTCCAAATCCGGCGTCGCCACGCCCGCGGTGTAGTCACTGTGTCCGCGGAAGGCGATGTGCGGCGGGCGGTTGAAGGTCCAGCCTTGGAGCAGCGTCTCAGCCGCCGCGCCGCCGAGGTGGCGCACGGCCTCCGGCGCGAGGTTGCCGGCGAGGTCGTATTCGAAGCGGGCGAGCTCGCGGGTGGCGGGATCGGCGATGCGCTTGAACCAGCCCTGCGCCCTCTCCGCGCCGCCGGCGCGTGTCGCGTGCAGATCGAACGCGTGCGCGAAACCGGGCCGCAGAAAAACGCGGGCCCGCGCCGTCTCCAACTCCGCACCGAGCACCTGTGCCCCGCGCGCCTCGCTCGAGCCGAAATAGACCGTGCGCGCGGGATCGCGCCAGCAACCGCCGACATCGACATCGGCCGTGGGCAGCGCGCCGAAGCGGAAATTCGTCCAGAACATCAGCCACCAGTCGCTGCGGAACCAGCCGGCGATGTGCGGCGGCTCGAGCCCGCCGGTGAGCAGCATGCGGTAGTCGAAGCTGCGGAAATTCATCCAATACGAGCCGCGCGCGTGGCTGCGGTCGGCCACCACGGCCGCATCGTCGGCGAGGAAGTTGCCCGCGGCATCCACCGTGATGCGACCGCGCGCGGACGTGATGCGGACGTTGTTCGAGTTCAGACGTCCCACGCGCACGCGTGTTTCCAAACTGGTGAATTTCCAGCCGGACGCGAAGTCGGCGCGACCGTGCAACGCGACGGGATCGCCGAATTGGAAGTAAGGTGCCAGGCGCGGCGCGCGCTCCGGCAGCACCGTGGACACCAACGCCGGGGCCACGCGACCGTCGTAAGCGAGCGCCAGCTCGCGGGTGGCGAGGTCGGCGCGTCCGCGCACCGCCATGATTTCGCCGCGCAGGTCGGCCGAGACGGAGAAGTGCAGCGGCCGATCGCGCCGCCAGAGGAGCTCCACCGCGGGACCGACTGCGGTCTCGTCGAAGGCGTGCACCTCGTGCGCGGTGACCTGCAGCCGGGCGTCGGGGAAAGCGGACTCGGTGCCCGGCGTGAATTCCAGGGCGAGCACGCCGGCCACGCCGGAGGCCGCGACCGCATCGGCCCAGCGCGCCTCGGTGGTGCGGAACTCGATGCGCAGCGGCCGGGCGCCGGCGCCGTCGAGCCGCACGCCGGCGCGGGCGAGCAGCGGTCCGGTGTGCAACGGCAGGCCGCGGAGGCCTTCCACGCCGTCGGCCGCGAGGTGCAGCACCGCGACGTTGCCGACGCCGGGCCGCGCGTGCAGCTCGGCGTGGAGCGTGGGGGCGCGCAGCGCCTCGAGTTGCGGCAGCTCCCGCACCAGCTGCCGCGCGATCTGCAACGTGCGGGCGATCAGGTCGGGCATGGTCGGCTGCGGGCCGCCGGGCGCGGCGGGCAGCTGGAAATCGCCGCGGGCGCTCACGGCGACGTTGCCGATGCGGAAAGAGAGGTGGTCGAGGTGTGCGAGATGGCGCTCAAGCCGCACGGTGACCGAGAGATTTTCCACGAACGCGGCGGGCAGTCCGGTGGGCGAGAGCGGGGCGGGGAGTCGCAGCGTGCCGCGGTCGATGCGCACCTCGTCGGGGGCGTGCTCGCCGGAGAGCAGCGACCAGATGCTTTTCTCCGCGTAGATGGAACCGGCGAGCAGCAGCGGGTCCTCGAACCGGCTGGAGCGCACCTCCACGTCCTCCAACAGGATCTTGCCCGCGGGGTCGAACTGCGCGCGGCGGAACCGGGCGTCGAGCCCGGCTTCGCGCAGGCGCGCATCGAAGCGCCGCAGGATGAAGTCCGGCACCGGCAATTCCTCCACCACCGCGACGTAGAGTTGCACGGCGAGCACGCCGCCGAGCGCGAGCCAGACGGCCCAGCACACGAGCGTGCCCGCGCACGAGAAACAAAAGCGCGCGGCAGCCTCGATCGGACGGGGTGCGTCGGGTGCGGTCACGGTTTACGGCGAACCGGGCGGAAGGCTTTCGGCGGACGGGGCACCCGGATCGTGTTGCGGGGCGTAGGTGAGCGCGAAGATGGCGTCGATCAGCTCCTGGGTGATTTCGAAGGTGACGCCGTTGAATTCCTCCGTGCCGGCGAGCTGCGTGGTGCCGCCGAGGCGGTCGCTGAGGTAGAGCGCGGAGGTGACGTTCTGCGCGACGCCGCCGGTGAGGCTCAGGCTCAGCTCGAGGCGGTAGCGCCAGGCGACCATTTCGCCGTTCACCGTGGCGCCCTCGCGCTCGAAGCGGTCGGCGACGAAGCGCTTGGCGCGCAGGCGGCGGAGGTTCTGCAGGAGCGTGGTCAGTGTGGTGCGGCGGGCCTCGTCGGTCTCGCCGGCGACGATGGTCGCGGGCGTGAGCGCGTTGTCAGCTGGCGCGGATTTCTCAACGAGGGTGCGCTCGCGGGTGAGGTCGACGAGCCGCAGGGCGGTGATGCGCGTGCCTTCGGGGAGTTCGCGAAGCAGGCGTTGGCGGAAGAACAGGGCGTCGACCGGCACGTCCTCGAGCAAGTCGGGCTCGATCTGGTAAACGAAGGGCGCGTTGGTCACGCGTGCGTAGGCGACGGCGCGCTCGCCGGGCTTGGCGCCGATCTGCAGGGTGACGGTGGTGGGCTCGCTGCCTTGCAGGCCGCCGCCAGTGCTGAGGTGGAGGGTAAACTCGCGCACGGGGCGGTTGAAACCGTAGTTTTCCAAATCCGCCGCGGAGGGCGCGTCGCTGAGGAAGCGGGTGGCCGCGAGCAGCTGCAGGCGTTGGAGAAGAGTCGCGACCACTTCGGTGTCGGCGGGTTGGGTGGCCGGGGCCTGGCCGCCCGCGGCACGGACGACGAGCTGCCAGCCTTCGGTGCTTTGTTCGAGGCGCTGCAGGTTGATCTCCGGCTGGTCGGGCGCGGCGAGGGTGAGCGCGGTGACGCTGGCGGGCTCGAAGTCGAGCACGCGTTGCTCGCGGAGGGATTCCTGCGCGGTGCGCAGCGTCTCGAGCAGGCGCGGTGAGATGGCGGTGACGAAGACGGCGGCCTTGTCCTCGATCTTGGCGTAAACTTCGAGTGGGGCCGCGGGTTGATCGGCGGTGGGTGGCGCGACGGGCAGGCCGATGAGCAGGGTCTCGCGGCGCGAGTTGCCTTCGAGCGTGATGCGCAGCTGCGGGGTGGCGAGGCCGGTGCGGCCGGGATCGGCTTCGCGGGTGTCGAGGAAGCGGCGGACTTGGAGGGCGTTGAGGCCGTTGATCGCGAGCTCGGCTTCGTTTTTGTTGGCGCGGGCGAGGATGGGCGTCTCGAAGAGCCAGCGCGGACCCTCGCGGCGGAGGCGGATGCGGAGGTTGGCGGGGGCGGCGGTCTGGATCGCGAGGGAGCGCACCTCGAAGACGGGAACGGTGAAGATGGAATTGGAGCGCAGTTGCGCGAGGTCGAGTCCGAGGCTGTCGGCGAGCGAGCGGTTGACGACGTGGATGCGGGCGCCGTCGGGCGAGAGCACGTAGAGGCGGTTGCCGATCTCGGTGCGGTCGCCGATGCGCAGCGGAAAATCGCGGCCGCCGGAACGGAAGGAGAGCGTGAGAGCGGGATTCTCGAGGCCGTAGTCGGCGAGGGATTGGTTGGTCTTGGCGAGATCGGCGACGGCGAAGCTAGTTTCGTGATCGAGGAACTGGAGCTCGTTGACGATGCGGGCGATGGCGTTGGGATTGGCCGGCCACTCGAAGGGCTGGGTCAGCCACCAGTTTTCGTCGCGTTTCTCGGCGGCGACGGTCGGGACGGTGGGGCTGGTGCGGATGAAGCCGTCGATGCCAGCGGCCTCCGAGCCGAGGACGCGGCGGGAGTTTTCGTGGATCTTCACGCGGTCCGCTAACTGGAAGATGTAGTAGAACAGGACGACGTTCAGGAAGAGAAGGACGACGGTGACTTTGGAGCGCATGGCGGAGGGGCGATCGGCGGTCAGCTGGCTGCGAGCAGCCGGGGGCAGGCGGAAAGAAGTGACGGCGTTCGCATGGTGAAAATGAAACGGGTGGCTGAGCGCTAGGCGCGCCGGGTCCAGTAAACGAGGAGGCCGAGGAGGCCGACGATGCCGGGGACGACGAAGAGCAGACCGAGGCGGAGGCGTGAGAGTTCCTCCTGAGAGAGAGTGAGCTGGAAGCGCTCGATGGCGCGGGGGGCGATGTTGATGTCGACGTTGCGCTCGGTGGCCCAGTTGACGGTGTTGAGGAAGAGCGTGAGGTTGCCGACGTTGATGAGGCGGTTGTTGGTCACGACGTCGGAGGTGCCGAAGAGGGCGAGGCGGCCGCCGCGGACGCTGAGCGGGAGGCTGGCGGGGCGAACGCGCTCGGAGACGACGACGACACCCAGCTGGCCGCGCAGATCCTCGCCGGGAGTGAAACTGTGGCGGACGGCGCGGTTGCGGTAATTTTTCTCGCCCCAAGCGCTCTCGCTGGTGGCGACGAGTTTCTTGACGTTGAGGCCGTCGTCGAGGGCGCGGCCGAGGTCGTCGCGCACGACGCGCGCGGGGCCGACGAGGACGGGGATATCGTTGGCGATGAGACTGCGCGTGATGGGATGGTCGGCGAGGAAGTGCTTGAGGATGAGTTCGCCGGTGTCGGAGAGGAAGTTGGCGCTGGTGTCGAGGATGAGGTTGTCGTCGGCCCAGACGCCCCAGTCGAAGAGCAGGTTCTCAAGGCCGCTGGCGGTGCGCGGCTCGGGGTCGAGCATGAGGATGAGGCGGCCGGCGCGGGTCTGGAGGTAGTTGCGGAGCAGCTCCTCCTCGAAGGGGCGGAAGCGGTCGCGCGGGCTGGGGATGATGAGGAGCGCGGCGTCGTCGGGCACGCGGCGGGTCTGGGAGAGGTCGAGGCCGGCGAGCTCGAAGTTGCGCTGGCGGAGGGCGTCGCTGAGGAGGGAGAGGCCGCGCTCGCCGACGTCGTCGGGCCGGAGCTCGCCGTGGCCCTGGATGAAGTAGATTTTTTTTCGCTCGGCGGAGGTGACATCGAGGATGGCGGCGGTGAGGGCGGACTCGCCGCGGAAGGCCTCGCGGGTGGACTTGTTGCGCAGGTGGTAGAGCTCGTCGATGGTGACGAGGCGGCGGCGGTCGCCGCTGATGACGACGACGACGTTGGGTTGTTCGATGCCGAGCGTCTCGGCTTCGCGGCGGCGCTGGTAGATGTCGAGGAAGTCGACCGCGAGCGGGCCGCCCTCGAGGTGGCGCGTGGCGTAGACGTATTCGCGGAGGAGGCCCTTGAGGTCGCGGTGGGCCTGGTCGAGTTCCTCGTTGTCGGAGTCGCCGGTGAAGGTGACGACGATGCGCACGGGTTGCGCGAGGTTTTCGAGGTAGGACTTGGTCTCGGCGGAGAGGGAGTGGCGGCGATTCTGGGTGAGGTCGAAGCGCCAGGCGTGGTTCAGGGCGATGTAGTTCAGCCCGGCGAAGAGCGTGAGGAAGAGCACGGCCTGCAGGAGCAGGTTGACGATGCGGATCCAGCGCGCGGTGCGGAAGCTGTCGGCAAAGTTCATGCGTTCAGCCGTGCAGGAGTTTCGCCTCCACCCCGAGGATGCTGAAGATCAGGGCGAGCGTGGAGCCGGTGAGGTAGAAGATCACCTGCCGGGTGTCGACGACGCCGCGGGTGAAATCCTCGAGGTGCGTGAAGATCTGGAGCGACTCGACGGTGCCGCGCACCGAGGCGAGGGTTTCCTGCTGCAGGAGGGCGCTGTCGCCGAGGAAGCGCAGCCCGATGATGAGCACGAACAGCAGCGTGAAGCACAGGATGCCGGCGACCGACTGGCTGCGGGTGAGCGCGCTGGCGAGCACGCCGAGCGCGATGAAGAGCAGGCCGCTCAGGGCGATGAACGCGTAGCCGCCGATGAGCGGGCCGGCGTCGAGGAAGCGGGCGTCGCGCGCGTAGTAGTGCAGCACGTAATGGAAGCCGCCGGTGCAGGCCCACATCGCGAGGTAAAGCAGGTAGGCGGCGCCGAATTTTCCCAGCACCACCTCGGTGGTTGTCACCGGCGTGGTCAGCAGGGTCTCGAGCGTGCCGAGCCGGCGCTCCTCCGCGAGCGACTTCATCGTGAGCAACGGCACCATGAAGAACACGGGGATCCAGAAGAGTTGGAAGAACACGGCCGCGGGCGGCGCTTCCTGCGGGGCGCGGCTGTAGGCGTCGAGGATGCCGGCGAAGATGAAGCCCATCACGCCGAGGAACAGCACGGCGGCGACGTAGGTGCTCGGGTTGAAGAGCAGGGTGCGCACCTCGTGCGAGAGGATGGTGAGGAAGTGACGCATCGGACTCAGGCGGGGGTGGCGGGGCGGTGGGCGGCAGCTTCGCCGACGCGGGCGTCCCAGCTGCGGCGGGTGGCGGCGAGGAACACGTCCTCAAGGCTGGGCAGGGAACGGCTGAGCGCGCGCACGCGGTAGCCGTGGCGGGGGAGTTCCTGCAGGAGGCGTTCGCCGATGTCGGTCTCGTCGCGGGTCGTGAGCGTGACGACGCCGAAACCGTCGGGGCCGGGCTCGGTGAGATTGGCGATCTTGGCGCTGGCCTCGATGTCGAGCAGCAGCAGCGGCAGCGCGAGGGTGTCGCCGGCGAGTTCGAGGCGGTAGGTGGAGTGGCCGAAGATCTCGTGCCGCAATTCCGTGGGCGAGCCCTGGGCGACGATGCGGCCGCCGTTGATGATGAGCACGCGGTCGCAGGTGACTTCGATCTCGGGGAGGATGTGCGAGGAGATGATGACGCTCATGCGGCCGCGCAGGTTGGCGATGAGGTCGCGGACGATGAGGATCTGGTGCGGGTCGAGGCCGATGGTCGGCTCGTCCATGATGATGACATCGGGCTCGGCGAGGATGGCCTCGGCGATGCCGACGCGCTGCTTGTTGCCCTTGGAGAGTCGGCCGATGATCTTGTGGCGGTTGCGCTTGAGGTCGCAGAGCTCGAGCACCTCGTCGATGCGGGCGCGGAGCTTGGCGCGGGGCATCTCCTTGAGGCGGCCGCGGAACCAGAGGTATTCCGCCACGCGCATGTCCTCGGGCAGCGGGTTGTTCTCCGGCATGTAGCCGATGTGGCGCTTGGTGAGCTCGGGCTGGCTGGCGACGGCGTGGCCGCAGATGCGCACGGCGCCGGAGGTGGCCGGCAGGAAGCCGGTGAGGATGCGCATCGTGGTGCTCTTGCCCGCACCGTTGGGGCCGAGGAGGCCGACGATCTCGCCGCGCCGCACCGTGAAACTCAAATCGTTCACCGCCGCAGTGGCGCCGTAGCGCTTCGTGAGGTGCTCAACTTCGATGGTGGTTTCGGGTGACTCTGCCATGTGGCAAATTGCGCAGGCCGCGCCATTAACACGGGGTTTTGCGCCGTGTCGCAAGCCTCGTGTCAGACGGCGTCCTTGCCGAGCGTGACTTCGCCGGCGCGGAAGCGTTCCGTGGCGCCGCCCGGGGTCTGCACGAGCAGCGAACCTTCGTCGTCGATGCCAGCGGCGAGGCCGCGCACGCTGCGCGGGCCCTGGATCACGGTGACGGGGCGGTCGCGCAGGACGTCGTAGCGTTCCCACAGCGGACGGAAGCGTTCGCGGTAGGTGCCGGAGATGAATTCCGCGTAGCCGCGCATGAGGCGGCTGATGAGGGCGGCGGCGAATTTGTTGAGATCGATCGGGCCGCCGGCGCTCTCGGCGAGCGAGGTGGCGGTGCGGCGCAGCTCGGGCGGCAGGTCGGCGGCGGTGCCGTTGACGTTGAGGCCGAGGCCGAAGACCAGGTCGCGCACCTCGTCGGCGTCGAGCCGCGCTTCGGTGAGCATGCCGCCGGCCTTGCGGCCGCCGAGCAGGAGATCGTTGGGCCATTTCAGGCCGGGTTGCAGACGGCAGAAACTTTCGACGAGCGCGCAGGCCACGAGGCCCATCCAAAGCGTGAAGTCCTGCAGGCGCGCGGGATCGAGGTGCGGGCGGAAGACGAAGGTGGCGTAGAGGTTGCCGTTGGCGGCGCTGTGCCAGGTGCGGCCGCGCCGGCCGCGGCCGGCGGTCTGGGCGCGGGCGAGGATGACGAGCGGGGCGGGCTCGCCATCGGCGAGGCGGCGCTCGGCCTCGCTGTTGGTGCTGTCGACCTGTTCGAGACAGATGATCCGCGGCACGCGCTGGCGGCCGAGGTGGGCGCCGATGAGGGCGGCGTTCAACGTCGCGGGCGAGCTGACAAGGCGGTAGCCGCGGCGCGGCACGGCCTCGAAGGCGAAGCCCTGTTTCATCAGTTTCTGCAGCTGCATCCAGACCGCGACCCGCGAGATGCCGAGGAGCTTGGCGATGCGGGTGCCCGAGACGGGCTCGTCGCCGTGGGTGAGGAGTTCGCGCAGGATGATGACTTCGGTCGGAGGCACGGGGCGGCGCGGGCGGCGCCGGTGGTCAGCAAAGGAGAGAATCAGGTGGGGGCAAATTTCATTTGCCGGATTCGGTGCGGTGACGAAGTCGAACTTGAGCGAAGGCCGCGCCGGGCTGCGGTGGCGAGGGTTGGCGCGCACGCGCCGTCAGCGTCGTGTCCGGGCGTAGTGCGCGGTGGGGCGCGAACAAGGTCGCTGCCTGCGTGACGGAGGAGCGGCTTGGCGCGGAGCGCCGTCAGGGTTTGCCGCCGCCGAGCTCGCCGATCTTGTTGAGGTGTTCGAGGCGTTCGGTTTCCTCGCGGCGTTTTTCGGCTTCGTAGTCGGCCATCGCACGGGAGGCGAAGGAAGGGGAGAGCAGGGGGATGTGCCAGCGGTTGAGCGCGAGCTCGAGGTCGTTCTGCTTCGCGGCGTAGTTGCGCATGGCTTTCTTCGCCAATTCCTCCCGGCTGAGCCACTGGTCGGGGTCGGGCTGGGCGACCTTGCGGTCGAGCACTTGGAAATCGGGCAACACGACGACTTCCTCGCCCTGTTCGTTGACCTTCTTGGTGCTGGTCTCGACTTTCTGGCGGGCCTTGGCCTCGGCGGCGGCCTTGCGGGCGGCGTCGCTGGCGGCGGGGTTGTATTTCGGCAGGCGGTCGCGGACGGCCTGCTGGGTGCGGGGGGACGAGACGGGCTCGGCGTTTTGGGCCGGCGCGGCGGGCGCGAGACAGCAGAGCGCGAGGAGGGGAAGGATCGTCCGCATGTCGCTGGGGACAGTGCGCAGCGGGCTTGGTTCGGTCAAAACTTATGTGCGCGGCCGGCGGCGCGCGGGGCGCGCGTCAGGGCCGGCCGAAATCCTCGGCGTGCGCGCGGAGGCGCGGCCAGTGGATGTCGGGGATGGAGGCGCCGAGGTGCTGCACGGTCTCCGCGCCCATCATGGAGCCGATGGCGCCGGCGAGGGCGAGCGTCTTGCCGCGGAGGAAACCGTAGAGGAAGCCGGCGGCCCAAGCATCGCCGGCGCCGGTGGTGTCGACGACGCGCTCGACGGAGACAGGGAAGATGCGTTGCAGGTCCTGTCCGCGGGCGACCCAGGCGCCGTCCTTGCCCATCTTGACAGCGGCGATGCCGCCGAACTGGGCGAGCTCGCGGGCGTAGTCGTCGAATTCGGCGTCGCGCTGGAAGAGGGCGCGGGCCTCGTCCTCGTTGGCGAACACGATGTCGACGCCGGCGCGGAGTTGGGCGAAGATCCAGTCGCGGGCGACGTTGACGACCTCGAAGGAGGCGAGGTCGAGGCTGAGCGTGCAGCCGGCGGCGCGCGCGGTGTCCATGACCTTGTTGGCGAGGGCGGGGTTGAAGAGCAGGTAGCCCTCGATGTGGGCGTGGCGGCAGCCCTTGAAGTCGGCGTGCGTGACCTCGTCGGGGTGCAGCGTCATGGCGGCGCCGAGGTGGGTGCGCATGGTGCGCTGGCCGTCGGGCGTGACCATGGAGAGGCAGCGGCCGTTGGGCAGGGTGGCGCGCTTGAAGCGTGTGCCGTCGCCGCCGGCGGCGGTGAAGTTGACGTAGTAATGCTCGGCGGTGATGTCGCCGCCGATCTTGCCGAGGAACGTGGTCTTCAGCCCGAGCTTGGTGGCGCCGAGCGTGGTGTTGGCGGCGGCGCCGCCGGGCATCATCGCGAGCTGCGAGCCGATGCGGCGGACAAGGTCGGCGATATCCTCGTCGTCGACGAGGACCATGCCGCCTTTGTCGCCGGCGACGTGCTGCTGGAGGAAGGCGTCATCGACGTGCGCGAGCACGTCCATGATGGGATTGCCGACACCGATCAGATCGAAAGTGGGACGGGCCATAAAAGGAGCGCCGGGCGGGCGGCGTCAGTTGCTGACGTTCATGCTCGTGACGAGCAGGGTCTCATCGTCGATGTCGATGACGATCGAGTATTCGCCGGCCTGGGGGAAGGTGAGGTTGCGGACCTCGTTGATCAAGTTGATGCGGTTCAGCGGGCTCTGGGATTCGAACTCGCGGTTGATCAGCTCGGTGGGCTGGGTCGAGTCGAGCCCCATGGCGATGCGGATGCGGTGTTTGCCGGGCGAGACGTCGGTGAGCGTCATGAACCACACCATGTAGGGGTGCACGACGGGGAAGGAGCGCGCCTTGATGTTGGAGAAGACGCCGAGGATCGTGTGTTTGCCGGAGGCGGGGTCGAGGTGGACGCCGTCACACGTGATCCAGACAAGGAGCTGCGGTTTGGACTGCACAGTCATCGAAAATGCCGGTGAGGACGCTTTGCTGGCAAAGCTTTTTCTTGTCTCTCGTCGAGGCGGCCCCGATACCCTGAGACCCGTGAAGTATATTTTCGTCACCGGAGGCGTGGTTTCATCACTGGGCAAGGGACTCACGGCGGGTTCCTTGGGGGCTTTGCTGGAGATGCGCGGGCTGACCGTGCGCATCCAGAAGTTCGACCCTTATCTCAACGTCGATCCGGGCACCATGAGCCCGTATCAGCACGGCGAGGTCTATGTGCTCGACGACGGCGCGGAGACCGACCTCGACCTCGGCCACTACGAGCGTTTCACGAGCGGCAAACTCAGCCGCGCGAACAGCCTCTCCTCCGGCCAGATCTACGAGGCCGTGATCGCGAAGGAGCGGCGCGGCGACTACCTCGGCAAGACCGTGCAGGTGATCCCGCATGTCACGAACGAGATCAAGGAACGCATCTACAAGGGCGGCAAGGGCGTCGACGTCCTCATCACCGAGATCGGCGGCACGACGGGCGACATCGAGGGGTTGCCGTTCCTCGAGGCGCTGCGCCAGTTCGCCCTCGAGGTGGGGCCGCGCGATTGCATCTTCATCCACGTCACGCTCGTTCCGCACGTGAAGGCCGCGGGCGAGATGAAGACCAAGCCCACGCAGCAATCCGTCGCGAAGCTGCGCGAGATCGGCATCCAGCCGCACCTCGTTGTCTGCCGCGTCGAGCACCCGCTCCCGCTCGAGATGCGCGAGAAGATCTCCATGTTCTGCAACGTGCCCGTGAAGGCCGTGGTCGCCGCGCAGGATGTCGAGGCCTCGATCTATGAACTGCCGATGATGCTGCAGCAACAGGGCATGGACCAGATCGTGTGCGACTTGCTCGGCATCCGGAACAAGCCGAACCCGAAGAATATCTGGGCCGACATCGTCCACCGCATCAAGTCGCCCAAGCACACGGTGAACATCGGCGTCGTCGGCAAATACATCGAGCTGCAGGACGCCTACAAATCCGTCTACGAATCCCTCACGCACGCCGGCATCGCCAACCACGCCCGCGTCAACATCGTGCGCATCGACGCCGAGGACCTGGAGAACAAGGCCGGCCTCGCGCAGCTCAAGCAGCTCGACGGCATCCTCGTGCCCGGCGGCTTCGGCGATCGCGGCACCGAGGGCAAGATCGCCGCCGCCCGCTTCGCGCGCGAGAACGGCGTGCCGTATTTCGGCCTCTGCCTCGGCATGCAGATCGCCGTGATCGAGTTCGCCCGCAACGTGCTCAAGCTGAAGGACGCGAACTCCGCCGAGTTCAACGAGAACGCGAAGGACCGGGTCATCGCCCTCATGGACGAGCAACGCAACATCGTCGCCAAGGGCGGCACGATGCGCCTCGGCGCCTACGCCTGCGCGCTCAAGCCCGGCACGCTCGCCCGCAAGGCCTACGGCCAGGACACCATCACCGAGCGCCACCGCCACCGCTACGAGGTGAACAATGACTACGTCGAGCGCCTCGAGAAGGCCGGCCTCGTCGTCTCCGGCTGGAACCCCAAGCGCGGCCTCGTCGAGGTGATGGAGCTGAAGAAGCACCCGTGGTTCCTCGGCACGCAGGCCCATCCGGAATTCCAATCGAAGCCCAACAAGGCGCACCCGCTCTTCGCCGCCTTCATCGGCGCCACGATCAAGCGGCAGAAAAAAGCCGGGAAGTGAACCACGAATGAACACGAATGGACACGAATCCGCGGTGCCTCCAACGGGTCGCGCTGCGTCCTCTCTTCATTGGTGTTCATTCGTGTCCATTCGTGGTTAACTCTCCTTCCCCATGATTTTCGACCCGAAGAAACTCCTCCTCATCGCCGGTCCGTGCTCGCTCGAGAACGAGGCCGTCTGCCGCGCCGTCGCCACCACGCTCAAGCAGCTCGCCGCCGCGCACCCGGAGCTGGCCATCGTGTTCAAGGGCTCGTTCGACAAAGCCAACCGCACGTCGCTCGCCGGCGATCGCGGCACGGGCATGGAGGAAGGCCTGAAACTCCTCGCGCTCATCAAGCGCGAGTTCGGCTTTCCTGTTCTCACCGACATCCACGAACGTCAGCAGGCCGACCGCGTCGCGCAGGTCGTTGATGTGCTGCAGATCCCGGCGTTCCTCTGCCGCCAGACCGATCTGCTCCTCGCCGCCGCGGCCACGGGCCGCGTCGTGAACGTGAAGAAGGGCCAGTTCCTCTCGCCGCAGGAGATGGAGTTCGTCGTCGGCAAGCTGCGCGACGCGCAGGCCGCCGAGATCTGGCAGACGGAGCGCGGCACGACGTTCGGTTACCAGAACCTCGTCGTCGACATGCGCTCGTTCATGCTGATGAAGGCGCTCGGTTACCCCGCGATCTTCGACGCCACGCACAGCGTGCAACTCCCCGGTGCCGCCGGCGGCAAATCGGGCGGCAAGCGCGAGTTCGTGCCGCCGCTCGCCAAGGCCGCGCTCGCGGCGGGCGCGGACGGCCTGTTCATCGAGACGCATCCCGATCCGGCCAACGCCATTTCCGACGGCCCGAACATGGTGCCGCTCACCGAGCTGCCCGCACTGATCGCACAGTGCCTCGCCATTTGGCGTGCCGTGCGCAGCTGATCCCCTGCATTCGCGGAGCATTAGACAGCATCCGGCCGGTCTCGCGGGTTTTCATATCGCCGGAGTCGGCAATTCCCGGTGGGACGCGGCATTGACCGGCGCGCTGACTCCGCCAAGTTTGCGCGCTAAAGCATCCACCCCATGTCCACCTTCGTCATCGATGTTCCCATGCCCTCGATGGGCGCCACTGTCAGCGAACTGACCATCATCAACATCGTCGTCGATCCCGGCGACAAGGTCGCTAAAGGCCAGAAGCTGGCCGAGCTTGAGAGCGACAAGTCCGCCTTCGATTTCGAATCGCCTGCCGAGGGCGTCATTCTGGAGGTGAAGGGCCAGAAAGGCGAAGTGAAGTCTTCCGGACAGACGCTATTCCGCATGGAAACCGGCGACCAAAGCCTGCAGCACCTCGCCATCGCCACGGCGAAGCATGACGCGGCGCCTGCGGCCCCCGCCGCGCCCGCGAAAGCCCTGGTCTGGACGCCGCGCGCGTTGAAGATGGCGCAGGAAGCCGGCCTCGATCCGGCGCAAATGACCGATATTGAAGCGACTGGTCCGGGCGGACGCGTCTCGGGCGACGACGTCGCAAAATACCTCGCCGGCCGGAAGTGATTACTCCCGCGGCCTTGGGCCGCGGCTAGCTCCCGAGTTCGTGCGCGAGCACGCTCAGGGCGGCGATTGCCGCTGTGTCGCAGCGCAGCACGAGCGGGCCGAGCGTCACCGGGGTGCAGCCCGCGGTGATGCAGGCGGTCATCTCGGCCGGCGTGAAATCGCCTTCGGGCCCCACGAGCCAGAGCGCGGAGCGCGGCGGACGCGGATGATGGGCGCGATGATGGGCCACGACCTCGCGCAGCGAGCGCGTGCCGGCGTGCAGGCTGGCGACCAGTCGCAGCTCATGCTGCGCGGCCTGCGTGGCGAGGAAGGTGTCGAGGCGTTGCACGGGCGCGATCTCGGGCACCCACGGGTTGCCGCATTGCTTGGCCGCCTCGATCGCGGTCGTGCGCCATTTTTCCACCTTCTTTTCCGCGCGCTCGCCGTCGAGGTGCACTTGGGTGCGCTCGGTCAGCAAAGGCACGATGCGGGCGGCGCCGAGCTCGGTGGCTTGGCGGACGATCTCGTCCATCGTGGAGCCCTTCGGCAGCGCCTGGGCCAGCGTGATGGCGTGCGGGAGCGGCTGCGCCTGCAGCGTGGCGTGCACGCGGAGCCGGGCCCCGCTCTTGGCTGGATCGAGGCACTCGCAACGCCACTCGCGTCCGCGACCGTCGAAGGCGATCACCGGATCGCCGCGGCTGCAGCGGTTCACCGCGACGAGATGATGGCTCTCGTCCGCGCCGAGCAGGATCTCAGCCGCATCGGGCAGCGCATGGGGGGCATGGACGCGGAAGTCGGGCATGGCGGAGGAAGCGGGCGGACGCTGCGGCATTTGGCGGCGGGAGGCAATGCCGGCGATGCAGGTGTCGCGGCACGTGCAGCGAATACAATCCCGATCACGCCGGTCCCGGAGGCGGCGACTTGGGGAGCGCTGGGATTGATCTTCCTCGCGGCGATCTGGCGCCGGCGCCTTCAGCTTCTGCCGCGACGGCGCGAGATGGCGGCGGCCAACAGCGTGACGGCACCCAGCCCGAGCGCGTAAGTCGAGGGCTCCGGAACGCCGGCGGAAGCGGAGCCGATCGTGATATCGTCGAACCCGATCGAACCTGCCGCGCCGCCAAAAGAGACAGAAAACGCCGTGCCCTCAAACGTGACGCCGATCGGCTGCCAACTGGAGGCTCGTCCTGCAAACACGGTCTGGGGGAGCTCAAACGTGCCTAACACTGAGCCGCCTGCGTTGGGCTCTGCGTAGACGGTGACGGTGCCGACGGAGAATGCGGCGTAGTAAAACGAGAACCCGGTCGTGAACCCTTCATCCACATTCATGATGGCGGAGTTGCCGTTGGTGAAGAAAACAATGGTCGAACCCGAGGGCGCATTCTCGAAATTGCCTTCACCTCCGGCCGTATCGCTGATGAGCGACAGTGAGCCCGGAAGGAACGTGATCCCATAACCGCCACCCGTTCCACCGTGGTAATAATTTCCGACCTCGGCGTAGTCCGCGAGTCCTTCGAAGGTGAGGACCTTTACCTGCGCCCAACTGGTGATGCTGCCCGCGAGCAGCATCGTGCATAGAGTGATCAGTCCCGTGAATTTATGCGATGTCATGGTGAGAACCATCCGGAATCATAGCGCTCGCGCGCGACACAAGTGTATCAATGCCGCCACTGCTTTCGTGGCAGGACGAAGAATTCCCGCCCTTCGTCTGATCCCTGCTGAGAAGTTGGTGCCCGGAGAGGGGGTCGAACCCACACGCCTTTAGAGGGCGACGGATTTTGAGTCCGTTGCGTCTGCCAATTCCGCCATCCGGGCGAACCAAGGCTGCGAAGGAAAGCCGGCGTCCGGGCAATGTAAACGCTGATTTTTGCGCGGCGTGCGCGCCCTCGACGCGGCTGCGGAGCTTAAGGGGCGTTGACGCGGAGGCGGAGAAAACGGCCGGTTTGCGCGCCGACGGTCACGGAGTCGGTGACGACGACGTAGCCGTTATCCTCGGTCGCGGTGGTGCCGGCGGCATTGATTGTCCATGACGAGGCGGCGCCGGTGCGGGTCGCGAGCGCCTGCCACGTGCCGAGGTCGGTCGAGGCTTCGATCGTCCACGTGAGATCGGTGGCGGTGGTGTCGCGGAGGAACGTGAGTGCGAGACGTGAATTTTGCGCTTCGACGCGGTAGCGGGGCGGCAGGTCGGCGACCGCGGGGCGGGCGCCGAGGCCGTATTCGACGAGCGCCGGGAAACCATCCGTATCCGCATCGTTGGCTCCGGCGAGGTTGGCCGGCAGATTGTTCTGGGCGAGCCATGCGGCGTAAGTCTGCACGTTATTGGCGAGGGCCACGATTTCAGGCTGCGCGAGCGCGCGGCGATAGACGCGGAAGTCGCGCAGGCCGCCTTTCATGAACGAGGACGTCGAGAGCGAGCCGCCGCCGGCCAGCGCGCGCCAGCCGAGCCAGAAGAGCTGATTTTCCAGCAGTTGGCCGTTGAGCAATCCGCTGGCGACGGACGCCGTGCGGCGCAAGACGCCGTCGACATACACGCGCGCCTCCCCGTTGGCGCCCAGGCTGAGCGCGTAGTGGCGCCACGCGCCATCCTGCCAATTCGACGGGGGCGAGCCGACGTCCAGATTGATCCCGCCGAGGTTGGCGCGAAGCGTGGAGCTGCTGGCGGGATAAATCTGCAGCGTGCCGGCCGCTCCGCGCGGCGAGCCGTAGTTCAGCAACGTGTGATTGGTGACCGCGCCGAGCGGGTGGGCTTCGAGGCGGAAGAAAAAGGCGAGCGTGATCTCGCCGCTCGCGGATTGGGGCGCGAAGCGTGGCAGCACGATGGTGTCGTCCACGCCGTCGAAGGTGAAGGCGGGTTGGCTGCTGACGGTGGTATTGCCGGGGCCGGTCGCCATCGCGCTGTCGGCGGGCAGGGTCGTGGCGTGGCGTTGCTGGCCGGACGAGTCGGCCGCGACGTTGTTGGCCAAGTCACCGCGCAGCCAGGCCACAAGCTGGCTCGGGCGGTCGTCGTCGATGAGTTCGAGTTGCGCCGACGCGGGCGCTCCGAGCAGGTAACCTGAGCCGGCCACGGCGTTGACCACGATGGTCTTGTTGGGCTCGGCCCGACCGTCATCGACCAGCGAGATCAGCACGTCGCGCGTGGCGACGCCGGCAGGAAATTGCACCGAGTCGGGTGCGCCGTAATAGTCGGATTCGCGCAGAGCGGTGCCGCCCCACGTGAGAGGCACCGTGGGACTGCCGCTCGTGCTGGTGCGGGTGAGGCGCAAGGTGACGCTACCGGCGCCTTCGGACAGTTGCGGGGCAAGAAACGCCGCGCGCACCGTCTGGCTGAGGCCGTCCTCGATGGTGAAGCGCAACGGGGTCGTATCGGCGGTTTGTGTCACCGACGGCGTAAACGCCACGGTGAGGACGCGATCGCCGCCGGTATTCGCCGCGGCTGCGGGTGTGATGGTCAGGCTCGCCGTGGCCACGTTGGCGGCGAACGAGAGAGACGTGTGCGACGCCGTGTAATCGGTGCCGGAGATGGCGTCGCCGCCGAAACTGAGGGCGAGCGAACTGGAGAGCGACAAGTCGCCGGTGCGAGTGGCGGTGAGGGTGACGGGCGGGCCGCCGCGCCGGAGGGTGGTGCTGGCGGGAGGATCGAATCGCGCGAGGGACTGCGCGCCGAGCAGGTAGCCGTAATGATTGTAGAGAAAAATATGCATCACGCGCGCGAACGCGGTGGCGAAGTCCGCGCGATTGGACTCCGTATCGCGCACGCCGGTCATGTTGCATTCGATCTGCACGCCGTTGACCTGGCCGTTGTCGACGATGCAGCTGTGTTCCTGCACCGTGTAGCCGCCGTCGAAGAAATCTGCTGCTCCGGGCGTGGGAAACTCCGGACTCGGCCACGAGGGGAAATTGCGGCGGTTGAAGAGGTCGCCCAAGCTGCCGGCACCGCGGAGCAACGTGGGGAACGGCAAACCGGGCCGCTGCAGCGACAGGGTGTGAATCGTGCCCTTGAGCGCGTAGCCGGGGTGGTTCAAGGCCGTGTCGGTCTGATCGAGTTCGGCATCGTAGTTGTAGCCGAGTTCGAGGCGCTGGATGGTGTGCCCGTGGCCGTGCACATCGACGACGAAGCCGAATCCGTGGGCTGCTTCCGCCGCGACGCGGGCGGCGCGGATGAAATCGTGATATTCGCGCCACGCGCGCTCCGAAATCGTGTTGCCCAGCGCGGCTTCAGGGAGGTCGCGATTAGGGTCGAGCTTGCTGCGGTGCAGGCGGGAGATGATCAAATGCGCGCGCTTGCCGGTGCGGTCGAAAATCTCCGCGGCCATGCGCCGCGCGAGATCCTGTGTGTTGGTGTCGGTGCCCGTGACGATGTCCGTGTAAGTGACTCCGTTGTAGGTGCCGTTGGTGCGAATCGAGTAGGTTTGGCCACCGTCCGTGACGAAGCTGATGGTGCTCGGCGAAACGGTGCCGCCGTGCGGCGCCGTGATGATGATGGGGGTGTCGCCGGGCTGATACTCGACGTAGCTGTTGGTGCCGAAGTAGGTCTCTCCGGGCACGTAGGGTTGCGCGCGGACCGCCGGGACGAGGCAGAGCAGGATGAGGAAGGCGGAGAGGCGCAGACGCATCGCTTACGGCGACGTGGGATCGCTCGTGCTGACGACGATCTCGTCGATGTCGACTTTCTCGCTGCTGTTCGTGTTGAACGGGCCGCTGAGGCCGAGGCGGAGGAAGCGGGGCACGCGGGTCTTGGAGATCTTGCCCTCGCCGAGCGGCTGCCAGGCTTTCATCTGCACGGTCTTGATGCTGGCGCGGTAGGTGTCGGTCTGCGGATCGAGCTGGAGCAGGACGGCGAGCTTGCCGCCGGCGATGGATTTGCCGGCGGGTTGCGGGGTCGTGGTGGCGCCGGTGAGCGTGTTGGGGAAGGACTCGGCGGAGACTTGGAAGACGGCTTCCTGGCGCTCGAGCTTGAGCTGGGCGACGACGCTGGGGCTCTTGGCGTCATCGTTGGAGGAGAAACCGAGGCGGATGACCTCGTTGGATTTGCCGTTGAGGCTCCATTCGGAGATGCGGACGAGGAGCCAAAGCGGGCGGTCGGCCATTTCCGCGGGGAGGGCGATGAAGGCGTTCGGGGGCGTGTCGAGTCCGCGGCGGATACGCAGCACGCCACGGCCGGTGGTGGACGTCTGGTCGAGGTCGCTGGCCCAGGCCGGGGAGAGCTGCGTGAGAGGAGCTTTGGGGCCATCGAAGGTCCAACGCAGGGAGGCGGCGTCCTGTGCGAAGGCCGGGACGATGAGGGCGCAGAGCGCGGCGAGCGAAAGGAGAGTGGAGAGCGATTTCATGGCTGGGTGGAGGCTTGGACGGGGGCTGGGGCGCCCGGTGCCGGGGTGAAATTGGCGGGAACGATCGAGTAACGGTAATGACGTTCGAGGAAGACGATCATGGTGTCGACGAGCGCCTGCGCGAATTGCCGGCGGTCTTCCGGGGTCGCGCGGACGCCGCGGAGATGCGACTCGATCTGCACGCCGTCGACGCCGGGCACGTCGCGGGCGTAGGTGCGGGAGATGTAGCCGCCGTTGAAGTAGGGAAAGCGTTTGGGGCCGGGGTCGCGCGGGCCGGGCACGGAGCGGAAGCCGCGCTCCTCGAGCAGTGCGCCGAGGCTGTCGGGGCCGCGCATGAGTTGGGCGAACGACGAGGCGCGTCCGCTGGCCATGAGGTCGTTGAGGGTGCTGGCGGGGCCGAGGTTGTCGCGATCGAGTTCCGCGTCGGTCTGGTTGAAGCGTCCGCCATCGATGCTGTAGCCGAGTTCGAGGCGCTGGATTTCGTGGCCGTGGCCGTGGATATCGATGAGGAAGGCGAAGCCGTGGGTCTGCACCGCGGTGCGCAACGCGGCCTTGATGCTGTTGTGAAAGAGGTGCCAGGCCTTCTCGGCTTCGGGGTCGCCTTGGGCGGCCTCGACGATCTCGCGATTGGGGTCGAGCTTGCTGCGGTGGAGGAGGCTGATGACGGTGTGCGCGGGCAGGCCGGTGCGACGGATGAACTCGGCTTGGATGGCGCGCGTGAGTTCCTGGGTATTGGTGTCGGCGCCGAGCACGCCCTTGGTGCGGTCGGCGATCTTGTTGGGTTTGCTGCGGCCGCCGTGTGGCGAAGTCAGCACGATGGGCAGCGCGCCCGGCTGGAACTCGACGTATTTATCCGGATCGATGTAGGCCGTGCCGGGTTTCAGCGTCTTCGTCTGCGCTGACGCAGAGGCTCCGCTGGCGACGATCAGCAGGAGGCAGGTGATGACGCGAACGAACGGTCGGGCGATCCGGCGAAGCGGAAGGGAGGTCAAGTGAAGGGGAGGGACAAGGGGCTGCTCACCGCGGGCTCCGGTCGGGTTCGTCCTCAGGCGCGCTGCGGTGCGATGCCGGCACGGAGCCGGATATCGCAAGGCGAAAGATTCCCACAATCAGGCGTTTCGGACAATGGGGCAGGCCTACGTATGCGGGAAGGAAAGCGGTGCACTCGCACTGCGGCACCGGCGCTCGCATGCTGGGTTGAGGCTCGTGCCGGAGGACGGTTCTTGGTTCGGAGGGCGCAGAAAAAAGGCGGACCGTGATCGGTCCGCCGGGATTCGGTGCGAAAAAGGGTGGGGTGCGATCAGCCTTGCTGTGCGCGGCGGCGCCACGCGACGAGCGCGAGGCCTGCGAGGCCGAGGAGCGCGGCGTAGGTGGAGGGCTCGGGGATGGCGGTGAAAGAGACAGATAGATTGTCGACGGAGATTCCGTGGTCCACGCCCGACGAATTGGCGTCGAGCCAGCGGAACCAGATTTCTTGTCCATCGGCCAAGGCTACATTGGCGGTGCCAGTCAGTCCTGCCACCCGATTGGCGGCGAGATTGCCATCCAGGGTCTGGCCAGTGCCGGTGCCGGTGCCATCTTGCGGCGTGTTGAACGTCAGGGAGCCGATGCTCGTATAAGTGCCACCGCTCAAGCTGCCGGTATTGGCATCGAAGATTTGGTAGGCGAAGACGAACTGATTGTTGACGGCAGTTTCGCCGCTTTGGCGCCATTGCTCGCCATCGTATGTGACGGAGAATGACGTGATGGTGCCGCCCGTGTTGTTCACGAAGCGCACCCCGATGCGCATCGCACCGGATGTATCGCCGGGCAAGGTGCCGAGGGCACGTTCCGTAGTGCTGGTGGTGCCGTAGCTTTTGAGCTGGCCGGTGGTTGTGGTGGTGCCGTTGGTTCCGGTTATTTGCAAGGGGCTCGGCAGGCCGCTATTTGTTTCGGCATACCAGCCAACCAGGCCGTTGGTCGTGTTGCTGCCGGCGTTGTTCGCCCAGTCGGTCGGTGTGTTACCGGTGAGCAGAGAGTCGAAATTCTGAGTGTAGGTCAGATTGCCCAAGGTGATGCTCACTTGCGCGTGGCCAGCGAGGGCGGCGAAAAACGCCGCGCCCACAAGCAGGGCGGCGCGGCGGAGGAATGCGGGGTAAGTTCGGTTCATAGGTTTGGCAAGGGTGGTGCTTCGGGCGGTGGATGTGATTGGGGCGATAACCGCGCGGTCAGTATAGCGGCGGGGCGGGGCAGCGAGAAGGGGTGGGGGTTACGCCGGTGTCGGCGTAGGGTTACGACCGGGGGCACACGGTCACGAGGTGACGCTCGCGGCGTCGCCGTCTCGTTCGCGGGCCGCTGAGATGGGCCAAAAGAAAAAGAGCCGCGCGATGGCGGCTCTTGGTGGCGAGGGCGCGAGCAAGCTCGCGGGGCACTACGGGTGCGCGTTACGGGCGTGGTGCCCGGTGGCGGCGCTGGAGAGCGAGTGCGAGGATGGCGGCGCCGAGGAGGGCGGCGGCGGTGGCGGGCTCGGGGATGGGGGCGGCGGCGTAGTTCAGGAAGATGTCGTTGCCGACCTGCGCGAGGGAGAAGCCGGCGCCGGCGAGGACCGTGTCGAAGAGGTTGCCGGAGCCGTCGGCCCAATTGCTGGTGACGAGGCTGAGGTTGCCGAAATTGGAGACACTGGCGGTGTCGTAGATCTTCCAGCTGCGGTTGGCGTCCCAGAAGGCGTCGTTCCAATTCACGCCGGAGCCGGCGCCGTTGAAGGAGAGGGCGAGCGAGGTGGCTCCGGCGAAATCGAGCGTGCCGGTGACGTTGATCTGGTCGTAGACGGCGGTGGGGTCGCCCTGGGTGGCGGTGTTGGCGGAGAGCTCCCAGTTGACGGTGGCATCGGCCTGGTAGGTGAGGTTGTCGCCGAAGGACTGGATGCCGGGGGAACTGCCGGGGCTATGGGTGCCGGCGATGGAGGTGGCGCCTGTGATGGTGCCCGAACCAGAGAGTGTGCCACCGCTTTCGATCGACAGTGCACCCGCGAGCGAGCCTTCGACTTTGAGTCCGCCTCCTGAAACGGTGGTCAATCCGGAGTAGTCGTGGGTGCCGGTGAGCGCGAGCACGCCGGTGCCCGATTTGGTCACCGTGCCCGTGCCGGTGATGTCGCCGGCAAAGGTGCCATCGCTGTCTTGGGCGAAGATGAGGCTGGCGTTGTTCACCACATTGCCGGGCAGGGTGGCGGAGGTGGCTTGCAAGGTGCCGGCGGAGACGGTGGTGCCGCCGGTGTAGCTGTTGGTGGCGTTGAGGGTGAGGGTGCCGGAGCCGGTCTTGGTGAGGGAGCCGGACTGGTCCGCGTAGTCCATGATGGCGCCGTTGATGGAGACGCCGCTGGAGGTGACGTCGAAGGTGGCGCCGTTGGCGCCGAGGGAGTAGGTGCGGTTGTTGCCGGATGCGGTGGTGCCGGTGAAGCGAAGGGTGGCGTTGTCGATGATGGTGGTGCGGCTGAGGGTGTTGGCGCCGAGGTTGCCGGGGGCGTCGACGGAGACGGTGCCGCCGAGGATGGAGAGGTTGCCGGTGAAGTTGGGGTTCGAATCGGTGATGCTGAGGGTGCCGGCGCCCGTCTTGGTGAGATTGCCGGAGCCGGAGATGACCTGCTGCCAGGAGAGGGTGACGCCGGCGTTGTCGCCGCCGACGTTGAGGTTCGAGTCCGCGGCGACCGTGGTGGTGCCGCCACCGAGGGCGGAGATGAAGTGGGTCACCGGGGTCGAGTTGTTGGTATACATCGCGACGGTGCCGTTCAGCGTGATGCTGTTGTGGATCGTGCGGTTCGTGCCGGTGCTGAGGATGGTGCCGCCGGAGAGGGTCAGCGTGCCAGTGCCGAAGGCGCCGTTGGTGAGGATGCCGCCGCTGGCGACCGTGGAGTTGGAGGTGAGCACGTTGCCGGAGACGAGTTCGAAGCCGCCGGAGTAAGTGCTCGAGACCATGCTCGAATTGAGGGCGAGGTTGCCGGTGCCTGATTTGGTGAGCTTGAACGCGCCGGAGAGAGACTGGTTCAGATTGACGTTGCTGGCGGTGACGAGGTGCGAGTCGGAGAGGAGGGTGGCGGTGCCGGCTTGGACGATCAGGAGGCCGGTGTTGGTGGCGCTGCCGAGGGTGACGGTGCCGTTGAAACGGGTGCTATTTTCGATGGTGCGGTTGGCCGTGCTGTTGGAGGAGAGTGTGCCGCCGGATAGAGTGAGGGTGCCGGTGCCGAAGGCGCTGCTGGATCCGGTGGTATTGGCGGTCACTTCCACGGAGCCGCTCTGCAACTCGAACCCACCGCTGTAGGTGTGGTTGTTGCCGAGCCGCAGCATACCGGCGCCGGTTTTGATCAGCCCGCCGGTGCCGGTCAGGGTGGCGAAACTGTTGTTGGTGTTGCCGGAGATATTTACCAGAGATGTGGCATCGACGTTGATGGTGCCGGCGCCGGTGTAGTTCAGGTTGATCGTCAATGTCGGCACGGTGACGTTGGTGCTCGTCGTGTTCACCGAGGTGAAATTCACGTTCGCGCTGTTCGAGGCGGTGATGAGCGTGATCGCGTTATTGAAAGTGATGACGCCATTGCCGAGGTTCGTGCCGAGGGCGGCAGAGACGCGCATGGCAGTATTGTTGAACGCCATGCTGTTGATCGAGAGCGAGCCGCCGGCGAGGGTGACATTGGCGTTGCCGCTGGTGACGTTGTTGAACGTCAATGTGTGGGTGGAATTGGGCGCAGTGCCGCCCCAGTTGGCTGAGTTCGTGAGCACATTACCCGAGCCTGAAGTCCAATTGAGCGTCTGCGCGGAGAGACTGCCGGCGAGTGCTGCGACAATACCAAGCGAGAGTCCGCGCAGAGCGCGGAAGCGGGAGATATTCATGAGGGGTAGAGGGGAGGCCGAGCGGGAGGACGCTTGGCGCGACAGGTTGATTGCCGTGTGCTTATTATAGGGGCCCCCGGGATTTCCCCCTAGTGACAGGCCTACGTTTGCGATGGCGTAGTTCTACGCAGGGAGGATGTCGGGCTTCATCCTACTGTCCGCACACAGGACGCTGCTGAGTTTTGAACGCGTTTTCGCGCGGGCATGGTGGCGCGGGCACAAAAAAGGCGGACCGTGCCACGGTCCGCCGATGAGTGGAGGTGATTCTGCGGGGTCAGTCGCGACGGGAGAGCGAGCGGCGGCGCCAGGCGGCGAGGGCGAGGGCGGCAGCGCCGAGCAGGGCAGCGGTGGTGGCGGGCTCGGGGATCGCGGCGGTGTAGTTCAGGTAGATGTCGTTGCCGTTGACGCTGAGGCCGAAGGTGGAGCCGGCGAGGATGGCGGAGAAGAGGTCGCCTTGGGCGTCGAGCCAGTCGGCGATGGTCAGCGAAAGGTTCTCCGAGTTGGCGAGTGCGGCGGCGTCGTAAAGCTTCCAACTGTGGTCCTCGAGCCAGAAGGAGTGACTCCAGTCAACGGCGGTGCCGGCGAAATCGAGGCTGAGGAGAGTGGCGCCGGCGAAGTCGAGGGTGCCGCCGACGATCACCTGATCGAAGTTACCGGCGGTGGTGGAGTTGGTGGCGAGTTCCCAGCCGACGGTGGCGCCGGTGTGGTAGGTCAGGTCGCCCGCGAAGGTCTGGGTGCCGGGGGAGTTGCCGGGTTGATGCGCGCCGGAGATGGCGGTGTTGCCGTGGATGGTGCCCACGCCGGAGAGGACGGTGCCGGCGGCGGTGTCGAGGGCGCCGGCGAGACTGCCGTTGATGGCGAGGCCGCCTTCGGTGAGGGAGGTGAGGCCGGTGTGGGTGTTGGTGCCGGAGAGGGTGACGGTGCCGGCGCCGGTCTTGGCGAGGGTGCCGCTGCCGGAGATCGCGCCGGCGTAGGTGCCGTCCGTTTCCTGGCTGAAGACAAGGGCGGCGTTGTTGGTGATGGCGCCTTGGAGGCCGTCGGTGGTGCCGCGGAGGGTGCCGGCGGAGACGGTGGTGCCGCCGGTGTAGGAGTTGAGGCCGTTGAGGGTCAGGGTGGCGGCGCCTTCCTTCGTCAGACTGAAGCCGCCGGTGATGTTCTGGTTCCAGTTGAAGGTGGTGGCGGTCGAGTTGGCGAGGGTGACGATGGTGCTGTTTTTCAACAGGGTCGTTTCCGAGCCCCAAGCGGTGGAAACGGTCATGGCGCTGTTGGCGGTGAGTTCACCGAGGCTGATCGTGCCGTTCAGGGCGATCGGGTTATACAGGGTGCGGTTGCCGCTGTTGGAGGCGTTGTTGTTGCTGCTGGCGAGGGAGCCGCCGGAGAGGGTGAGGGTGCCGGTGCCGAACGAGGAGGAGAGGGTGCCGCTGCTGTTGCCCGAGCTCGTGACGCGCACGTTGCCTTCCAGCAGTTCGAATCCGCCCTCATAGGTGCTGGTGCTGCTGGTGCCGTTGAGGCCGAGCGTGCCGCCGCCGGTCTTGGTCAGGGAGCCGAGGCTGTGGATCGGCTGCGCCCAATTGGCGTTGGCGCCGACGGCGATCTGCAAGGTGGTGTTGCCCGACAGGGTGGTGGTCTGGGAGCCGGCATCGGAGATGATGATGCTGCCCGTCGTGGCGGAGCCGAGCGTGAGGGTGCCGTTGTTCAACTGCACCGGGTTGGTGAAGTTGCGGTTGCCGGTGGTGGTGGAAATAATGGTGCCGCCATTCAGGGTGAGCACACCGGTGCCGAAGACGCCTTGGACGCCGACGGAAGTGCTGTTGCCGGTGGCCTCGACGGTGCCCGCATTCAGCGTGAATCCGCCGCTGTAGGTTTGGTTGGCGGAGAGGCGGATGCTGCCTTCGCCGGTCTTGATCAGGCCTCCCGTGCCGGCGATGCTGGCGCCGGCGCCGGAGACGATGAGTTGCGAGGTGCCGTCGATGTTGATGGTGCCGTTGCCGGTGTAGCCGAGGTTGAGCGTCATCGTGGGCGTGCCGGGGTTGGTGCCCAGCGTCGAGGCGTTGACGTTCAGGTTCATGCCGTTCGTAAGCGTGATGATCGACACCTCCGCCGTGCCGAAGGTGATCGTGCGAATAGCCGTGCTGTTGCTGACCGTGGTGGCGACGAAGCGAAGGACGTTCGCGGTGTTGTTCAAGACCTGGGCGGTGTTGTCCATGGCGAGCGAGCGGATGGTGTAATTGCCGCCAGGGAGCATGCTGGTCATGGGCGCAGAGTCGCTCGTGGTCTGTAGCACGAGATCCCATGTGGTGCCGGTGTTGAGGGGCGTGGAGTCAGTCCAATTGGTGCTGGTGGTCCAGTTGCCGCTGCCGCCGGGGCCGACCCAGTTGAGCGTCTGGGCGGTGACGGAAGGAAGAAGGGCGAGAGCGGCGGCGGCAAAAGCGGCAGTCCAAACGGACAGCCCGCGGCGGGAGGCGCAGGTGCGGTTCATAGGGGAAAAGGTGACCGAAGGGGTATCGGCGCGCGCAGACTATACCCGGACTGCACATGGAGTCCTAGGGATGGCCTTCGCCATTTCGTGGCGTAGTTCTACGCATCGCTGCCGTGCGGGGCGATCCGTTCTGCACCTGCTTCTCGTCCCCTGTGGTGGGAGAGAAAGTATTTCCAGAGGGGCCGGACCTTCGTCGATTCGCGATGGACAGCGGAAAACATCCGAACCGTATCCCGGTCCGGCCCCCTCGGGAAAGTGGTTTTACTGCACCGTCACGGGCGCGACGCGCAGGCGGAAGAACGCGTTCGGGGCACCGGTTTGGGAGTAGCGCGCGCGCCACGTGGCGGTCTCGCCGACCAAGGCGACTTGTTCGTGATCGATGCCGGCGATGGGAGTCCACTGCTGGAGGTTGGTGGAGACCTCGACCGTGTAGTTCACGTCGCTGCGGTTCGCGGGCCGAGTGTAGAGGAAGACCCAGTAGCCGCCGTCGGTGGACGTCGCGGGCACCACTGCGGGGCTGGCGGCGCGCGGATCGAGGCCGAGCGCATACTCGAGGAGATTGGCGAGGCCGTCGGCGTCGGGGTCGGCGAGGGAGCCGCTCACGGCGGGGAGATTGAGTTCCTCCGTCGTGAAATACTGCGTGCGCCACGTGGTGTAGGGATCGGCGATCACAGGCGCGGGCGTGAAGTGGAGCAGCACGTCGCCGCCGGACTGGGAGAGGCTGAAGGACGCGCCGGCGAGCGCGCTGTCGAAGCTGGCACCCTTGGAATCGGGCCACGTCGCCGGGCTGAGCTGGAGATTCTGGGCGTTGGAGACGGTCGCGGCGTCGAAGACCACCCAAGAATGCTCCTCGAGCCAGAAGGAGTTTGTCCAGTCGACGGTGGAGCCGTCGCCGGCGAAGGCCGGTGTGAGGGTGACGGGTCCGGCGAAATCGAGCGTGCCGGCGACGATCACCTGATCGGCGTTGGCGCCGGTGGTGGCGTTGGCGGCGAGTTCCCAAGCGATGCTGGAGCCGGCCGCGTAGGTCAGGTTGGCGCCGAAGGTCTGGGTGCCGGCGGAGTTGCCGGGAGTGTGCGTGCCGGCGATGGTGGCATTGCCGCCAATGGTGCCGGTGCCGGCGAGGGTGGTGGCCGCGGCGGTGTCGAGCGCGCCGGGGATGCTGCCATCGATGACGAGGCCGCCTTCCGTGAGCGAGGTGAGGCCGGTGTAAGTGTGCGTGCCGGAGAGTGTGAGCGCGGCGGTGCCTTGCTTGGTGACGGTGCCGCTGCCGGAGATGACGCCGGCGTAAGTGCCGCCGGTCTCTTCGTCAAAGACCAGCGCGGCATCGTTGACGACGTTGCCTTGGATGGCCTCGGCATCGCCGCGGATAGTTCCTTCACTGATGATGGTGCCGCCCGTGTAGGAATTAACGCCGCTGAGCGTGAGCTGGGCGGAACCGGTTTTCGTCAGGCTGAAACCGCCGGAAATGTTCTGCGCCCACGTGATGTTTCCGCCGGGCGTCGCGATCGTGGAGTTGGAGATCAGGGTGGTCGCGCTGTCCCCCCAAGCCGCGGAGACGGTGATGCCGCTCCCGGCGGCCGCTTCGCTGAGCGCAACCGTGCCATTGAGCGCAATGGGGTTATAGAGCGTGCGGTTGCCGCCGCCCGCGGTCACGTTCGAGCTGACGATGGTGCCGCCGCTCAAGGTGAGCGTGCCGGTGCCGAAGCCGGAGGATTTGGGCTCTTCCGTGCCGTTGCTGCCGGAGCTGTTGAGGACGACGTTGCCCTCGATCAATTCGAAGCCGCCTGCGTAGGTGCTGTCTGCGGCGACGGTGCCGATGCCAAGATTGCCGGTGCCGGTTTTCGTGATGAGCGCGTCGCTGATGATCGTTTGATTCCAGAAGCTCGCGCTGACGACGTTGACGGTGGTGTTGTCGAGCACCGTGATGGTGCCCGGGACAGTGTTGGGAAAGTTGATGTTTCCGGACGTCGGGTTGGCCCCCAGCGTGATCGTGCCGCCGCCAAAGACGACTGAGTTGAGGATCTGGCGGGACGCGGTGCTGTTCGAGGTGATGGTGCCGTTGTTGAGGCGCAGCGTGCCGGTGCCGAAGGCGCCCGAGAGGACCTCGGTCGTCGTATTCGTTCCGTTGGTGGTGACAATGACGGTGCCTTCATCGAGGACAAAGCCACCGGAATAGGTGTGGTTGCCGTTGAGGCGGAGGGTGCCGGGGCCGATCTTGCGGAAACCGCCCGTGCCGACGACGGTGGCGCCGGGAACGTTCTGAGAGCCATCGGCTATCAAGACGATGGAAGTGTCCCGCACATCGACCGTGCCGAGTCCCGAGAAGTTGAGGTCAAGGGTCAGCGAGGGAAGTGGCACGGCGCTGCTTTCGGCCGAAAGACTGGCGCCACGGAAGGACGCGTTGGCATTGTTCAGTGCGGTGATGATTGTGGTCGCGGTATTGAAGAAGATGTAGCCCTGCGTGCTTGATGTGCTGCTGGTGGTCGCAACAATGCGCAGACCGTTGGACGAATTGAATTTCGCGGCACTGTTATCGAAGGTGAACGAACGCGCGGACATGGCCGGGGATGCGACCGCGTTCACGAGCAGCGTGGGGATTGTCGTGTTGACGGTGGCGGCGATTACGAGGTCGGTGTCATCCGTCGGCCCTGGAGATGTGGGATTCCAGTTGGTGGCGAGGCGAATCGCCGTATTGGTGCCGTTGGTGCCGCCGACCCAGGTCAACTGCTGGCCGAGGGCGAGGGTGGGGATGCCGAGGATGAAGGCGCTGGCGAGTATGGCGCGACGGACGACGGAGGGGGACCGATTCATGGGCAACGGGTGCGAGTTTGGGCCTCTGCGGATATGTTCGGCACGACGGGGCCGATTTGGACGCAACGGGGTGCTCGCAGTATAGCGGCGGCGACTGGCGGGTTGCTATGGATGGCTCTACTCGGACTTTTGCGTAGAACTACGCATCTCCGGTTGCCGGCATTAATTTGCTCGAAACGGACGGCGGGGCGCGATGGAGCTGGAGGATGCTCAAACCCCGCGTCCGGTCGCTCGCGCTCGTGTTGCTCCTGGTGGCGGTCGGCGTGTTGCTCCATGCGTGGATCGTGGCGGATCAGGCCCGCCGGGCGGCGAGCTTGGCGCGCGATGAGCTGAGGATCTCGCTGCCGCATCAATTGATCCGGCCGGAATTCACGGTCGACGGGCACATGTGGATCCGGCACGCGGAGAACCTCGTGGCGGGCGAAGGGCCGCAGTTGCGCCGCACGTCGATCGACAACGCGCCGCACGGGCGCGAGGTGCATTGGAACTCCGGTTATGCGTGGTGGCTGGCCGGTCTGGGCTGGGTCTGGCACAAGATCACGGGTCTGCCGCTCACGCAGGCGGTCGAGAAGGCCGCGATGTGGG
>JAMPXH010000132.1 GCA_023701285.1 Candidatus Didemnitutus sp. | reverse complement strand
GTTCGCAAAACGGCGCCCATGGCTGACACGATGCGTCGGAACCCGCGCTTTCCTTTCGCGGCTTTCGTGTGTTTCGTGTCGGGACCTTAATCCGCCATGAGCTTCCGCATCGGTCACGGCTACGACATCCACCGCACGGCCCCGGGCCGCCCGCTCGTTCTCGGCGGCGTGCGCTTCGCGTGCGACTTCGGCCTCGACGGCCATTCCGACGCCGACTGCCTCACGCACGCCATCTGCGACGCCCTGCTCGGCGCCGCCGCACTGCCGGACATCGGACACTTCTTCCCCAACACCGACCCCGCGTGGAAGGACGTCGACTCGCAGGTGCTCCTCCGCCACGTCGTCGCCGCCCTGCGCGAGCGCGGCTGGCAACCGGTCAATATCGATGCCTCGCTCATCGCCGAGCGGCCCAAGATCGCCCCGCGCCTCGCCGAGATGAAGGCCGCGCTGGCCGCGTCGACCGGATTGCCCGTCACCGCCATCGGCGTGAAGGCCACCACCAATGAAGGCGCCGACGACATCGGACGCGGCCTCGCCATCGCCGCGCACGCCGTCGCCCTGATCGCGCGCCTCTGACCCTTCCGATGTCCCGTCCGTCCGCTTCCCGTCCCGCCGGCCGCGCGCTGCGCTGGCTCGCCCTTGTGCTCGGTCTGGGCCTGCTCGCGCTCCTGCCCGCCTGCCTCAAGCGCGAATCCGCCGCCACGCGCGGCCTCCGCGAACAAGTGCTGCACCGCGGCCTCAGCGCCGATCCCTTCGATCTCGATCCGCACCTCATCTCCGCGCTGCCCGACATCAACGTCGTCTCCGCCCTCTTCGAAGGTCTCGTCGCCGAACACCCTGAAACACTCGCGCCCGTGCCCGGCGTGGCGGAGCGTTGGGACGTCTCCGCCGACGGTCTCACCTACACCTTCCACCTCCGCGCCGCCGCCCGTTGGTCCAACGGCGAACCCGTCACCGCGCAGGATTTCGTCAACTCCATCCGGCGCGTGCTCACGCCGTCGCTCGGCGCGGATTACGCCACGATGCTGCACGTGCTGCTCAACGCCGAGGCCTACCAGCGCGGGGCCAACCCCGATTTCTCCACCGTCGGCGCCACCGCGGTGGACGCGCGCACGCTGCGCCTCACGCTCGAGCATCCGGTGCCGCATTTCCTCGCGATGCTCACCCACCCCGTGTGGTTTCCCGTTTATCTGCCTGCCTTGGAAAAAGCCGGCCCGGTCGACCGCCGCGGCTCGCGCTGGACGCGCCCGGAGAACTTCGTCGGCAACGGCCCCTTCGTCCTGCGCTCGTGGCAACGCGGCAAGCTCATCGTCGCCGAAAAATCCCCGACCTACTGGGACGCCGCCACGGTGCGCCTCAACGCCATCCACTTCCACCCCGCCGGCGACGTCGACTCCGAGGAACGCGCCTACCGCGGCGGCCAGTTGCACCTCACCGAAGCGCTGCCGTTCGCCAAGGTCGACACCTGGCGCCGCGAGCGGCCGGCCGAGCTGCAGATCAGCCCGTTCCTCGACACCTATTTCTACCGCCTCAACGTCACCCGCCCGATCCTCGGCGAACCCAAGGTCCGCCGCGCGCTCGCTCTCGCGATCGACCGCGACCTGATCGTCGGCAAGGTGCTTCGCGGCGGCCAGCAACCCGCGCACACCTTCGTGCCGCCCGGTCTCGCCGGCTACATCCCGCCCGCCGGCGTGCCGACGGATTTCGCCGCCGCACGCGCGCTCCTCGCCGAAGCCGGCTATCCCGGCGGACAGGGCCTCCCGCCGCTCGAACTGCTGTTCAACAACTCCGGCAACCATCGCATCATCGCCGAAGCCGTGCAGGACATGTGGCGCCGCGAGCTCGGCCTCGACATCCGGCTCGTGAACATGGAAGGCAGCGCGCTCCTCGCCCAGCGTCTCACCCTCGACTACCAGATCCTCCGCTCCGACTGGGCCGCCGATTTTCTCGACCCGACGAGCTTCCTCGACGTGTTCACCTCGGACTCGAGCAACAACCACACCGGCTGGAAAAACGCGCGCTACGACTCGCTGCTGCGCCAAGCCCGGCTCACGCGCGACCCCGCCGCGCGGCTGGCGGTGCTCCGGCAGGCGGAGGAAGTCCTGCTCGAGGATCTGCCGATCATCCCCGTCTATTTCTACACCACGGTGCGGCTCGTGCATCCCGCAGTGCGCGGCTGGCACCCCACACCGCTCGACCGGCATCCCTACAAGCACGTCTGGCTCGACGCGACCGCGGCGACCGACTGACCCCGGTGCCACACCGCCACCCACATCCCGCGCACGTCTCCGCCCCGGCGACCCTCCGGACCGCGCGCGGCGCCGTCGCCCTCGTCTGCGCCGGCTTGCTCGCGCTGCTGTCCGGCTGCGGCAAGGACACCGACGGTCCCGACGCGCGACTCCTCCGTCTCAGCCAGCGCAACGAGCCCGCCACGCTCGACCCGCAACTCGCCACCCTGCCCGACGAGTATTTCGTGCTCCGCGCCCTGAGCGAAGGCCTGCTCGTGCCCAATCCCGCCGGCGGACAACCCCTGCCGGGCGTGGCCGAGACCTGGTCCGTCACCGACGGCGGGCGCCGCTACACCTTCAAGCTCCGTGCCACGGCGCGCTGGTCCAACGGCGAGCCCGTCACCGCGCAGGATTTCATCGCCACCTTCCGCCGCGCGCTCACCCCGACCCTCGGCGCACCCGAGGCCAGATCATTTTTCGTCATCCGCCACGCCGCCGATTTCTACCGCGGCAAGCTGAGCGACTTCTCCTCGGTCGGCCTCAGCGCGCCCGATCCGCGGACGCTGGTCATCGACCTCGAGCAACCCACGCCGCACCTGCCCGCGCTGGCGGCGAGCGGCCCGTGGCTCCCCATCCATCCGCGCACGCTGGAACGCTTCGGCGGCCTGACCGCGCGCGACGCCCTCTGGGCCCGCCCGGGCCATTTCGTCGGCAACGGCCCCTTCATCCTGCGCGAGTGGCGCGCCAACCAGCACCTGTTGGTCACGCCCAACCCGCATTACCACGCCGCCGCCCGCGTGCGCGTGGCGGGCATCCGCTTCCAGATCTACGACCACGGCGACACCGAGGAGCGCGCGTTCCGTGCCGGCCTCGTCGACGTGACGATGGCGGTGCCATTCACGAAGCTCGACAACTACGAGCCGCCGATCCGCCAGCGGCAGCTGCTGCACGAGACGCGCTACTTCGCGCTCAACACGACGCGCCCCCCGCTCGACGACGCCCGCGTGCGCCGCGCGCTGGCCCTCGCCCTCGACCGCACGAGCCTCGTCGAGAACGTGCTGCGCGGCGGTCATCAGGTCGCGCTCAGCTTCATCCCGCCCGGGCTAGGCGGCTACCAAGGCGAAGCCCGCCTCCAGCCCGACGCCGCCACGGCGCGCGCCCTCCTCGCCGAGGCAGGTTTTCCGGGCGGCAAGGATTTCCCACGCCTCGAACTCACGACCTGGGTGAACACACCCGTGCTGGAGGCCGTGCAGCAGATGTGGCGGCGCGAGCTCGGCATCGAGACCGCCATCGTGCAACGCGAGGGCAAGGTCCACATGGCCGCCCTCCGCAGCGCGGACTTCGACGTCGCCTTCACCCCCGCCATCCCCGGCTACGACGATGTCGCGGCGCTCTTCGAGGAGTTCATCGACGACGCAGGCAACTACGGCCGCTGGCAAAACTCCGCCTTCGACGCGCTCGTGCGCGAGGCCGGGCGCACCTTCGACCGCGACCGGCGCACGACGCTCTACCATCAGGCCGAGGCGATCCTCCTCGAGGACGCCGCACTCGTGCCGCTCTACTTCAACGCCCAGAACTTCCTCATCGCGCCGCGCGTGCACGGCTGGCAAACGGACGCACTGTGGAACCGTTTCTACCTCGACGTCTCCCTCGAATGAACCTGCGTCTCGCGCTGCTGCCCGCCCTGCTCTCCGCCACCGCCGCGTTCGCGGCCGAATCCCCCGCCGCGCCCTCGGCCGCCCGCATCCTCGAGCGGACGAAGATCCTCGCGTCGGACGAATTCGAAGGCCGCGCACCGGGCACGCCGGGCGAGGACAAGACCATCGCCTACCTGACCGCCGAGTTCCGCAAGCTCGGGTTCCTCCCCGGCAATCCCGACGGCACCTACGTCCAGGCCGTGCCCTCCGTCGGCATCACGTCGCAGGCGTCGCTCGCCTTCACCATCGGAGCGGAGCGGCTCACGCCGCAGGTCGGCCTCGATTTCATCGCCCTCTCGCGGCGCCGCGAGGCGCACGTCGCGCTGCCGGACAGCGAGATCGTCTTCGTCGGCTATGGCGTCACCGCCCCCGAGTTCGGATGGGACGATTTCAAGGACGTCGACGTGCGCGGCAAGACCGTCGTCATGCTCATCAACGACCCGCCGATCGTCGACGCCGCCACGGGCCGCCTCGACGAGGCCGTGTTCGGCGGCGCGGCCATGACCTACTACGGACGCTGGACCTACAAGTTCGAGAGCGCCTCCGCGCGCGGCGCCTCCGCCGTGCTCATCGTGCACGAGACTGGTCCCGCCGGTTATCCCTTCGCTGTCATCGCCGCCGGCTCGGGCCGCGAGACCTTCGACGTGAGCGCGCCCGCCGGCACCGTGGAACGCGTGGCGGTCGAAGGCTGGATCACCGTCGACACCGCGCGCCGGCTCTGCGCCGCGGCCGGACACGATTTCGCCGCACTGAAAGCCGCCGCCGCGCGCCGCGATTTCCGCCCCGTGGCGCTCGCGCCCGCGCGCGCCCACTTCGCCGTCGCGAACGTGGTGCGCCCCGTCGTCTCGCACAACGTCATCGCGCTGCTGCCCGGCGCCGACCCGGTGTTGCGCGACGAGTTCGTCGTCTATTCCGCCCATTGGGATGCCTACGGCCGCGACCCATCGCGCGAGGGCGACCAGATCCTCAACGGTGCCGCCGACAACGCCCTCGCCGTGGCCATGATGCTCGACCTCGCCGAGGTCGCCGCCGCCCTGCCCGCCGCCGAACGCCCGCGGCGCTCGCTGCTCTTCTTCGCGCCGACCTACGAGGAGAAGGGCATCCTCGGCTCGCGCTACTACGCCGAGCATCCGCTGCATCCGCTCGCCCGCACCGCCGCCAACCTCAACCTCGAGCCGCTCGGCCCCGGTCCGGCCTACGGCGCGACGCGCGACCTCGAGATCGTCGGCCGCAACCCGTCCACGATCGACGACTACGCGCAGGAGATCGCCCGCGAGCAGGACCGCGTGCTGCGCCCGGACGCCGAGCCGGAGAAGGGTTACTATTATCGCAGCGACCACATCGAGTTCGCCAAGGTCGGCGTGCCGTCCTTCTTCGCCCGCGCCGGCGTCGAGATCATCGGCCAGCCGCCCGGCACCGGCGAGAAGCTGCGCCTCGACTACCTCGTGCACGACTACCACAAGGTCAGCGACGAGGTGAAACCGGACTGGACGATGGAGGGCGCCGCGCACGACGCGCGCTTCCTGCTCGCGCTCGGCCTGCGCATCGCCAACGCCGACGCCATGCCGGTGTGGAAGCCCGGCACGGAGTTCGAGGCGGTGCGCGCCGCCTCGCTGAAGTAGCGCCAGTCTCCGACCGGCGTCCCGTCGCACGCCCAGTTTCCGCCCGCACCCTTCCCGCTTTCACACCCCACCCCATGACCTCCGCCCGCCTCCTCCCGTTCGCCCTGCTCCTCGGTGCCGCCTCCGCCTGCGGCAGCGCCGCGCCCGCCGACACCTCCGGCGCCTCCGCCGCCCGCATCCTCGAGCGCACGAAGATCCTCGCTTCGGACGAATTCGAGGGCCGCGCGCCCGGCACGCCGGGTGAGGACAAGACCATCGCCTACCTCGTCGGCGAGTTCCAGCGCCTCGGCCTGCAACCCGGCAACCCCGAAGGCGGCTTCCTGCAGAACACGCCGCTCGTCGGCATCACCTCGCAGCCGACGCTCGCGTTCGAACGTGACGGCGTGACCCTCGCGCTGGAAAACATCAACGACTTCGTCGCCACCTCCACGCGCATCGAGCCGCGTATCGAGGCCAAGGACAGCGAGGTCGTCTTCGTCGGCTACGGCATCGTCGCCCCCGAGTTCGGCTGGGACGACTACAAGGGCATCGACGTGCGCGGCAAAACCGTCGTCATGCTCATCAACGATCCGCCCGTGCTGGATCCCGCCACGGGCCGGCTCGACCCCGCCGTCTTTGGCGGACGCGCGATGACGTATTACGGACGCTGGACCTACAAATACGAGATCGCCGCGGCCAAGGGTGCCGCCGCCTGCCTCATCGTGCACGAGACCGGTCCCGCCGCCTACCCCTTCGCCGTCGTCGTCGGTTCCTGGGCGCGGGAGAATTTCGAGATCAGTTCCTTCGACAAGAACGCCGGCAATGTCGCCCTCCAAGGCTGGCTCACGCTCGACGCCACGCGCCGCCTCTTCAGCTCCTGTGGGAAAGACTTCGCCCTCGCCAAGCAGGCCGCCGCCACGCGCGACTTCCGCCCCATCCCGCTCGGCACGAAGGCGTCCTTCGTTGTCGAGAACGAGCTCCGCAACGTCGCCTCGCGCAACGTCGTCGCGCTCCTCCCCGGCTCCGACCTCGAGCGGAAGGACGAATACGTCATCTACACCGCGCACTGGGACCACCTCGGCCGCGACCCGAAGCTCCCGGGTGACCAAATCTTCAACGGCGCCGCCGACAACGCCGCCGGTTGCGCCGTGCTGCTCGAGATCGCGCAGGGTTTCATGGCACTCCCGCCCGCGCAGCGTCCGCAGCGCAGCATCGTCTTCCTCTCCGTCACGGCCGAGGAGAAGGGCCTGCTCGGCGCCCGCTACTACGCGCAGCACCCGCTCTACCCGCTCGAGCGCACCGTCGCGAACATCAACATGGATGGAGCCAACCAGTTCGGCCGCACGAGCGACATCGTCATCGTCGGCCGCGGCGCCAACACCATCGAGGACGTCGCCGCCGAAATCGCCGCCACCCAGGGCCGCGAGATCGCCGCCGACCCGCGCCCGGAATTCGGCAGCTATTACCGCAGCGACCACTTCGAGTTCGCCAAGGTCGGCGTGCCCGCCTTCTACGGCCGCTCGGGGCGCAAGTTCATCGGCCTGCCCGAGGACTTTGCCGAGAAGATGGTCAACGACTACATCGCCAACCGCTATCACAAGGTCACCGACGAGGTGCAGCCCGACTGGACCTTCGAAGGCGCCGCGCAGGACACGGAATTCCTGCTCCAACTCGGCCTGCGCCTCGCCCACGACGCCCGCTGGCCCGAATGGCGCGAAGGCAACGAATTCAAGGCCCGGCGGGAGGCGATGCTGCAGGCCGCGGGACGCTGAGCGGCGCCTTGCGCTTCAACCTTATGCCTCGCGTGCCTTGCGCCGCGGGGCATTTTTGTCCCCTGCCCACGGCCTTTTCCTTCTGGATTCTGAATTCTGGATTCGGAATCCTTCGGCCGGATGCTCCGCTTCGCGTTCCGCCGCTTCCTGCAAACGATCCCCGTGATGCTCTGCATCATCACGGTGACGTTCTTCATGGTGCGTTTCGCGCCGGGCGGCCCGTTCACCGGCGAGAAGGCCATCGCCCCCGAGATCCTGCGCAACCTCGAGGCGCACTACGGCCTCGATCAGCCGCTGTGGCGGCAATACGTCAACTACCTCGGCAACCTCGCGCGCGGCGACTTCGGGCCGTCGTTGAAATACAGCAGCCGCACCGTCACCGAGATCATCGGTGAGAAGTTGCCCGTCTCGCTCGAGCTCGGCGCCTGGGCCCTCCTCGTGGCTCTCGCGCTCGGTCTCCCGCTCGGCGTGATCGCCGCGGTGAGGCGCAACACCTGGCTCGATTACCTGTGCAGCTCCGTGGGCATGCTCGGCATCTGTGTGCCGACCTTCGTGCTCGGCCCGCTCCTCGCGCTCGTGTTCGGCATCCATCTCCAGTGGTTCAACGTCTCCAACTGGTATGAGCCCGGCGACCGCGTGCTGCCCGCGCTCACGCTCGGTTTCGTCTACGCCGCCTACCTGATGCGCCTCACCCGCGGCGGCATGCTCGAGGTGCTGGGTCAGGACTTCATCCGCACCGCGCGCGCCAAGGGCGCCTCCGAGACGCGCATCATCCTCCGCCATGCGCTGCGCGGCGGATTGCTGCCTGTCGTGTCGTTCCTCGGCCCGGCCATCGCGGGCATCCTCACGGGCTCGTTCGTGATCGAGACGATCTTCCAGATCCCCGGGCTCGGGCGCGAGTTCGTGAACAGCGCCTTCAGCCGCGACTACACCCTCGTGCTCGGCACCGTCATTCTCTACGCGGCGCTCATCGTCGCGCTCAACCTCGTCGCCGACATCGTGCAGGTGTGGCTCAACCCGAAGTTGAAATTCGAATGAGCGCACCCGCCACCGCTTCGCCCGTTCCCGCGCCGGCCCCGCTCCCGACCGCGCCCGAGGCCGGCCATTCGCCGGGCGCGGATGCCTGGCACCGGCTGCGGAAGAACCGGCTCGCCGTCTTCGGCGGGGTGACGCTGCTGGCGCTGGGCCTGCTCTGCGTGCTCGGTCCGTGGTTCAGCGGCACGTCTTACCAGGATCAGGATCTCGAGCTCGGCGCCGTCGGTCCCTCGGCCGCGCACTGGTTCGGCACCGACACGCTGGGACGCGATCTCTTCGTGCGCATGCTCTACGGCGGCCGGATCTCGCTCGGCGTCGGCCTCAGCGCCACGCTCGTGGCCCTGACGATCGGCGTGCTCTACGGCGCCGTCGCCGGCTACCTCGGCGGCAAGATCGACGCCGTGATGATGCGCGTGGTCGACATCCTCTATGCGCTGCCGTTCACGATCTTTGTCATCCTGCTGATGGTGATCTTCGGCCGGAACATCATCCTGCTCTTCCTCGCCATCGGCGCCGTCGAGTGGCTGACGATGGCGCGCATCGTGCGCGGGCAGATCATGGCGTTGAAGAAACTCGAGTTCATCGAGGCCGCCCGCGCGCTCGGCTACGGCAACCGCCGCATCCTTTTCCGGCATCTCATCCCCAACATCCTCGGCCCGATCATCGTTTACACGACGCTGACGATCCCCGCCGTGATGCTGCTCGAGGCTTTCCTCAGCTTCCTCGGGCTCGGCGTGCAACCGCCGATGAGTTCCTGGGGCACGCTGATCAAGGACGGTGCCGAGAAGATGGAGGAATACTGGTGGCTGCTGGTATTTCCCGGCACGGTCTTCTCGCTGACGCTTTTCTCGCTCAACTTCCTCGGCGACGGGTTGCGCGACGCCCTCGACGTCCGCGCCGCCAAGGACTGAGCCGGGATCGTGCAGGAGGTGGGCGTCGGTGTCCCTACCGACGCCTGTCGCCGCTGGGAC
>JAMPXH010000131.1 GCA_023701285.1 Candidatus Didemnitutus sp. | reverse complement strand
GCCCCACGCTCCCCACCCCTCCGCCCCTTGAACGCCTCGGCTGATCCATCGCGCGCATGAGTGGTCCGGGTTTCCATCAAGGCTTCCAGCAGCGGCAGACGCAGCAACTCGTGCTCGCGCCGCAGATGCGGCAGTCGCTCAAGATCCTACAGGTCGCGGCCATGGACCTGCGCGCCGCCATCCAGGAAGAACTCCAGGCCAATCCCACGCTCGAGGAACTGCCCATGGAGGGCATCAGCCTCGACCGCCGCGAGGCCAACACCGAAGGCGACGGCGACGCCTCGCCCGAATCCGGCACGCAGGAGGCGATGGATTTCTCCAAGGACAAGGACCTCGAGATCCTCGGCAAACTCAACGACGACTGGCGCGACCACCTCAGCGACACGGGCGGCGTCCGGCAGACCACGCCCGAGGAGGACGAGCGCCGCCAGCACTTCCTCGATTCCCTCACCACCGAGACTTCCCTTTCCGAGCACCTCATGCAGCAGGCCGAGCTCACCGAGGCCACGCCCGAGGTGCGTGCCGCCATGCGCTACCTCGTCGGCAGCCTCGACGACCGTGGCTTCCTTACTGCGACACTCTCCGACATCGCGATGATGTCGGGCCTGCCGCTCGATGTCGTCCAGCAAGCCTCCAAACTGCTCCGCACCTTCGATCCGCCCGGCATCGGTGCGATCGACCTCGGCGACTGTCTGTTGCTCCAGCTCGCGCACAAGGGCCGGGAGAAATCCGTCGCCGCGCGCATCATCCGCGACCACTTCGAGCTGCTCGTCCGCCGCCGCATCCCCGACCTTGCGCGCCGCACCGGCCTCGGCCCTGAAGTCATCCAGGAAGCCATCGAGGAGATCGGCACGCTCGACCCCGCGCCGGGCCGCCGCTTCGGCGACGACTCAAACCGCGTCGTCCTGCCCGATGTCACCGTTGAGAAGGAAGGCACCGAGTGGAAGATCACGCTCAACCAGGATTACATCCCGCGCCTCCGCCTCTCCAACACCTACAAGGATCTGATCGCGAAGGGCACGCTGAACAAGACCGAGCGCGACTACCTCCGCGAGAAGCTCCGTTCCGGCAAGTTCATCATCAACGCCATCGAGCAGCGCCAGCGCACCATCGAGCGCATCACGCGGGAGATCCTGCGTCACCAGGCCGAGTTCTTCGAGGAAGGAGTCTCTAAGCTGAAGCCGCTCACGATGACCCAGATCGCCGACATCATCGGCGTGCACGAGACCACGGTGAGCCGCGCCGTCGCCAACAAATACATGCGCACGCCGCACGGCATCTTCGACATGAAGTTCTTCTTCACCTCCGGCTACCAATCGGAGGCCGGCCAAGCCGTGGCCAACACCAGCGTGAAGGAGATGATCGCCGACATCGTGGCTGGCGAGGATCCCGGCGCGCCGTTGAGCGATCAGGACATCGTCGGCGTGCTCGACGGCAAGGGACTCAAGATCGCCCGCCGCACCGTGGCCAAGTATCGCGAGGAACTCGGCCTGCTGCCGAGCAACCTGCGGCGGCGCTACGACTGATTTCGCCTCGGGCTCGCGCGCGACAAGCGGCAACACTCCCACCACGCGCGCCCGATCGCCTGACGTCGGCGCCCCGCCCGTAGCTGCTTGCGCGGCTGCATTCGACCGCTCCCCAAAGCACGGAGTCATCCTCCTCCGACCGGTCCTGTAGCCAACGGGAACCTCGGGAAGATGATGACTCCGCCTCCATGACGCAGGCGCCGTGCCACGGTTACCGCGATGGCGCAGCGCGGCAAAAAACCCGGCCCGGCGCAGGATCGCACGCGAGGGCACCCCGCCCCGTGTCGCTCACGCGCTCAGACCCAGCGCATCGTGCAGCGCCTTGCGGATCTGCTGCACCGTGGCGGGCTTCAGGAGCAAGGCGCTCAGCTCCGCCAGCGGCACGCCGCGGCTGAGCAGGTCGGGATTCATGTAGCCCGTCATCAGGATGCGCTTCGCCGCCGGCTGCTGTTTCATCGCCGTGACGAGAAATTCCAGTCCCTGCATGCGGCCGGGCAACATGTGGTCGCACAGCAACGCATCGAATTGCCGGCTCGCGAGCAGCATCAACGCCTCGTCGGCCGTGGCGGCCGTCTCGATCTCGAACTCCCGCTCGAAGTTGAGGCACATCGCCTTGGTCAGTTGCGGCTCGTCCTCGAGCAGCAACACGACGGGCCGGCGGCGGGTCTCTTCGGGCATGCTCAGCGCGTCGACTGATCGTAGAGTTTCGCGGCTTCCTGCACCGTCTTCACCAGCTCGGGCAACGAGACGGGCTTGAGCAGATAGCGGTAGAGCGCGGCCTCGTTCACGCTGCGCAGCAGCATCTCGGGCTTCATGTAGCCGGTGACAAGGATGCGCTGCGTGTCCGGATATTCCTCGCGCACATGCACGAGGAAACCGAGCCCGTTGCCGCCGGGCATCAGATGATCGCACACGAGCACCTTGTAGGGCTTTTTGTGCAGCAGGAAACCCGCCTCCCGCGCGGAGCTCGCGGTATCGACGTCGAAATGCGGCGAGAGCGCCTCCGCATAGAGCGAGAGCAGCGGCTTCTCGTCGTCCACGAGCAGCACGGAACCAAGCTTGGCAGGAACAGGGGAAGGCGCACTGGCCGGAGCGGTCATCGCTCACGAACCTTGTTTGCGCCCAACAGCTTGGCAAACCCAAAGACGCCGGTCCGCCACCGGGAATTGGTTTGCCTGACTCGCGCCTCGCCTGTTCTCTGGCGGGTATTGCTCATGGCTAATCTCGATTTCTTCGCCGCAGCCCGTGAAGGGACTTTTCCGCTGGTTCCAGCCGAGCACCTCACCCTCGAGAACGTCACGCAGCGGAACGCCTCCGGCAACACGCCGCTGCACCTCGCCGCGAAATACGGTTCGCTCGACCAGCTGCCCGCCACGCTGCTCACGCCCGATTCCCTGCTGCTCAAGAACGACGCCGGTTACACCCCGATCCACCTCGCCGCCCGCAGCGGTCGCCTGGCGCAGCTGCCCGCCCGCTTCCTCACCCGCGAGACGCTCGGCGTGCGCTCCAACAGCGGCTACACCCCGCTCCATCTCGCCGCCGCCGCCGGCACGCTCGACCAGCTGCCCGCCGGCATCCTCGATCTCGAAGCCGTCCTCCTCAAGACCGACCACGGCAACACTCTCCTCCACGAGGCCGCCGAGGCGGGCACGCTCGACCGGTTCCCTGCTGCCTATCTCAACGCCGACACGCTGACGATGCCCAACATCAGCGGCGAAACCGTTCTCCACGTCGCGGTCTTCAACGGCCACCTCGACCAGATCCCGGCCGACTACCTCACCGCCGCCAATCTCCTCAGCAAGACGGCCAACCACGACACGGTGCTCCACGCCGCCGCGATCGCGGGCCATCTCGACCAGATCCCGTCGGAAGTGCTCACCGCCGAGAACCTGCTCCTCGCCAGCAAGACCGGCTACACTGTCATCCATGCCGCCGCCGAGTCCGGTTACCTCAACCAGATCCCCCGCGATCGCCTCAGCATCGACCTGTTGCTCTCGCGCAACGATTTCGGCGACACCCCGCTGCACGCCGCCGCAGTCGAAGGGCACCTGAACCAGATCCCCCGCGAGTTTTTCAACCGCACGACCCTGCTGATTCGCAACTACAACGGCGGCACGCCCATCGGCGCCGCCATCCGCCACGGCCACGCCGACCAACTGCCCGAAGAGTTCCGCCCGAAGGAACCAAACGCCTTCCAGCGTTTCCTTTATCGCATCGGCCTCGCGCGCCCGCCGCACACTTGACACAAACGGCAGCGTTGCCGACCGCGCCAACTTCCGTTGCGCTGGCTGGCGACTCCGTCCTTCGACGGCCGCTCACTGTTCACCGCTCACTGCCACCCTCTCTGATGAATACCACCATCACCGCCATCACCGCCCGCGAGATCATCGATTCCCGCGGCAATCCCACTGTCGAGGTCGACGTTCGCCTCGCCTCCGGCCATCTCGGCCGCGCTGCCGTGCCCTCGGGCGCCTCGACCGGCGAACACGAAGCCATTGAGCTTCGTGACGGCGACAAGAAGCGCTACGGCGGCAAAGGCACGCTCAAGGCCGTCGCCAACGTGAAGGCCAAGATCGCCCCCGCCCTCCTCGGCGCGGACGCGCTCGATCAGGTCGGCATCGACCGCGCCATGATCAAGCTCGACGGCACCTCGACCAAGTCGAAGCTCGGCGCCAACGCCATCCTCGGCGTCTCCATGGCCACCGCCAAGGCCGCCGCCAACGCCCTCGGCCAGCCGCTCTACAAATACCTCGGCGGCCCGAACGCGAAGGTCCTCCCCGTTCCGATGATGAACATCATGAACGGCGGCGCGCACTCCGACGCCCCGATCGATTTCCAGGAATTCATGATCATGCCCACCGGCGCGAAGTCCTTCTCCGAGGCGCTGCGCATGGGCTGCGAAGTGTTCCACTCGCTCAAGAAGGTCCTCAAGGACAAGGGCCTCGCCACCGCCGTCGGCGACGAAGGCGGCTTCGCCCCGAAGCTCGAATCCACCGAGGCCGCGCTCGACGCCATCGCCCTCGCCGTGAAGAACGCCGGCTACAAGCTCGGCAAGGACATCAACCTCGCCCTCGACGTCGCCGCCTCGGAATTCTACGTGAAGGAAAAGAAGAGCTACGTCTTCAAGAAGTCCTCCGGCCAGATCCTCACCGGCGACGAAATGGTCGAGTTCTACAAGAAGCTCACCTCGAAGTATCCGATCATTTCCATCGAAGACGGCTGCGCCGAAGGCGACTGGACCACCTGGAAGAAGCTGACCGACGCCATCGGCGACCGCGTGCAGCTCGTCGGCGACGACCTGTTCGTCACCAACACCGCCTTCCTCAAGAAGGGCATCGATACCGGCACCGCCAACTCGATCCTCGTCAAGGTGAACCAGATCGGCTCCCTCACCGAGACCTTCGACGCCGTCGAGATGGCCAAGGAAGCCAACTACACCGCCGTCATTTCGCACCGCTCGGGCGAGACCGAAGACGTCACGATCGCCGACATCGCCGTCGCGACCAACGCCGGCCAGATCAAGACCGGCTCCCTCTGCCGCACTGACCGCGTCGCGAAATACAACCAGCTCCTCCGCATCGAGGAAGAGCTCGGCGCCTCCGCGATCTACGGCGGCAAGCTCTGAGCCCCGCTCCGGATGTTCTCCACGCGCTCATTCGTTCTCGCCGCGGTCGCGACCTTGCTCGCGACCGCGCCCTTCGCCTCGGCGGCGGAATCGACCAAGGAACCGGCCAAGGAGCCCGCTCCGGCCGCCGCGCCGGCTCCGACACCTGCACCCGCCGCCGCCCCGGCAAAGAAGGAAACTCCGCCCGCACCGCCGACCGTCGGACCGGTCGTGGTGATGCCGGAATTCCAGGTCACCGGCGGACGCCTCCGCGAGATCGACAACCGCATCAAGCGCGTCGAGAAGCAGATCGTCCGCGAGAAGAAGACGCTCGCGAAGAACCCCGTCAACGAGACCATCAACTCCGACAAGCTCGCCAAGGCCGCGATGGTGTTCGGCGGCAATTCCGCCAGTCACCTGGCGGCGCTCGCCGCCGCCCGCGTGGCCTCCTTGGAGAAGGAGCTGTCGATGCTTGAGACGCTGCGCACCCCGCTGACCGCGGAGCAGCGCCAGCTGCTCGAGCAGGAAATCGAGGCCCAGCGCGTCTACCGTCGCGAGCTCGATCAGGTCCGCTAGACCCGGCGCGATCGGGCCGCACCCACGACCCAACTTGCCGGCCGGACTTCATCCGAAGTCCGGCCTTTTTCTGCCCGCGCCCCGCGGCGCAGCGTTCAACGCCCGCCGAGGGGCGAACGCTCCACGCCAAGGTGCGCGCAGTGGAACTTCAGCGCGTCCTGCACCTGGCGGTCCCAGTAATCCCAATCGTGCCCGCCCTTGTGCTCGTGATAGGCGTGCGGGATGCCCGCCTCCTCGAGCTGCGCGTGGAAGGCGCGGTTGTCCTCGATCAGGAAATCCTCCGTCCCGCAGTCGAGCAGCAGGTGCGGCAGGTTGCCCTCCGCCTGCGCGCGCTGGGCGAGCCGGAGGATGTCGTGGTCCGTGCCCTGCGGACGCGCGCCGAAGACCCGGCGCAACTCGACGAGGAACTCCTTCGGTTTGTCCCGATGCCGCCCGGCCTCCTCGGCCTCGTGGCTGAAGTCGGCGTTCGAGCGCGCCAGCGATCCCGAATGGCTGTTCACCGAGCAAAACCGCTCGGGGAAACCCAGCCCCAGGCGCAGCGCGCCGTAGCCGCCCATCGACAACCCGCCAATGGCCCGTCCCGCCCGCTCAGCCCGCGTCTGGAAATTCCGGTCGATGAAGCGCACCAATTCGCTCCCGAGATGCTTCGCGTAGGCCGGCCCTTGCTCGTTGTTGGTGTAGAAACCGCGGTAGCCGTCCGGCATCACAACCATCAACGGCAGGTCGCGCACATACCACTCGATCCGCGAGTGCCGCAGCCAGATCGTCGAGTCGCTGCCGATGCCGTGCAGCAGGTAGAGCACGGGGAACGGCGGCTTGCCGACGCGCGGCAGCAACACCTGCGCCTCCGTGTGCTTGTCGAGCACGTCGCTCCGCCAATGAACTTGGGCCCAAGGCATGAGTGGACAATGAAGCCGGCCGACACACCGGCGCAAGCGCGCCAGAGGGCCCGCGCCGCCGATCGGCGCGGGAGTCGCGATTCAGCTTATTCCACGCGCAGGATGTAGCCGCGGAGGTATTCGCTCTCGGGCATCGTCGCGAGGACGGGATGGTCCGGCGGTTGGTGGCACCACTCGAGCACGTGCACCCGGCGTTTGGCGTCGTTGGCCGCCTGCGCCAGCACCTGACGCAATTCCGCGTCCTGCATGTGATGCGAGCAGGTGTAGGTCGCGAGCACGCCGCCGGGCGTGAGCGCCTTCATGGCGCGCAGGTTGAGTTCCTTGTAACCGCGAAGCGCATTCTCGAGCGCACTCTTCGATTTCGCGAACGGCGGCGGGTCGAGCACGATCACGTCCCACGCAGGGGCCGCGTCGCGCTGGGCGGTGAACCAGTCGAACACGTTCGCCGACAAAAATTCCGCCGTGACGCCGTTGCGCGCGGCGTTCTTCTGCGCCTGCGAGACCGCGTCGTTCGCGCTGTCGAGTCCGAGCACCTGCACGGCGCCGGCCCGGGCCGCGTGCAGCGCGAAGGATCCCTGGTTGCAAAACGCATCGAGCACGCGCTTGCCCGCGGCGTATTTCGCCACTGCTGAATGCTGGAGCCGCTGGTCGAGGTAGAAACCGGTCTTCTGTCCGTTTTGCAGGTCGAGCCAGTAGTCGAAGCCGTCGATCGTCGCCCAGCGCGGCGCCCACGGCCGCCCGCTGCGCGTGTGGGTCTCCATCGGAAGACCTTCAAGTCGGCGCAGGTTCGAGTCGTTGCGGAAAATGATCTCGGCCGCGCCGGTCAGCTCCGTCAACAGGTCGCCCAGCAGCGCCGCGCGCTTGTCCATCGCGAGCGTCTGGATCTGCAGCACGATCGTGTCGGCGAATTGATCGGCCACGACGCCGGGCAGCCCGTCGGACTCCGACCACACGAGCCGCTTGAACGCCCCCAAGCCGTTGCGCCGGGCAATGGCCGCCGCCAACGCCGCGCGCAGATAAGCTTCGTCGAGGGTCACGCGCTCGCGCGCCAGCCGCCGCCACACGATCTGCGATTTCGAATTGTAGAGGCCGGTGCCGAGCAGACGTCCCACGCGATCGCGACACTCGACGACCTCGCCGTCGTGTTCCGACGGCAGCAGCGCCTCAACTTCGTTGGCGAACACCCACGGGTGTCCGTCCAGCACGCGCCCCTTGGCGTTGGGTTTCAGTTTAAGTGAAAGTAGCACAGCCCCGCATCATTCGGGGTTTGCGCCGGCGCAGAAGCACAAAATGAGCCGCCGCGCTCGTCGGACGACGGATGCAGCGACCGCCACGCCGCCGCGAGCAACCCGACGAAGGTGTGCCAGAGCGTCTGTTTCCTGGTTTCCATGCCTTGGATTTCGGCCCGGCCCGCGTCGTGCTTGAGTCGAGCGTTTGTAAGCGCCGCCCCGCCGCGGGACCGGAACAGACGCACCACGCCCGCTCCATCGCCCGCCACGCCGATCATTTCCCGATGGGAATTGGGTTGCCTGCCCTTCCCCGCCCCGGTGCATTGCAGCCTTCCCCGCCCGTGCCTAACTCGAGCAGCGCTCCGTCCTCTCCCGTCCTGCCCATTCATGTCCATGCCGACCGCGTGGCGCGCGTGCTGACCACGGTCCTGCTCGCCTTGCTGTCGGCCAACGTGGCCATCGTCTACGTGCAGTGGAGCTACGGTTATTTTCACCCGCTGTCGGGGCTGACCAACCTTTTCCTGCTCGGCAGCGAGGCCAATCTGCCGACCTATTTCTCGTCGGGCTGCCTTCTCACCGCCGCCCTGTGTCTCGGGCTGATCGCGCGCGGGTGCACGGACGGGCTGCGGTGGTATTGGTGGGTGCTGTGCGGCGGATTCCTCTTCCTGAGCCTGGATGAGGCGGCGCAATTGCACGAAACCATCCTCAGCACCGCGGCCCAGCACCTGCTCGGCAAGTTCAAGTTCCCCGGCTTCCGTCAGCTCTGGGTGCCGCTGGCGTTGCTGATCTTCGCCTTCGCCGTGCCGGTGGGCATCCGTTTCATCCGGCGACTCCCGCGCTGGTATGCCGTGCGGTTTTTCTTCTGCGGCGCGCTCTACGTCTTTGCGGCGGTCGGCTTGGAGGTCGCCGAGGGAGTCATGACCGTGCGCAAAGTCGACCCGGTGTGGCTCGTCTTCACCGTGCTCGTGGAAGAATCGCTCGAGACCTTGGCGGTCATTTGCTTCATCCACGGACTTCTGCGCTATCTCGCGCATCAGAATCTCCGCGTCCAACTCACCTTTGCCGCTCCGGCGTCCGCTGCCGGCAGCCCCGGCCCGTAAACACGCGTGCCTCGTTTGGGCCGCGCCGCCGCGGCGCCGCCTCCGCGGCGAGGCCCGCCAACCGCACCTTTGGGACTGGCCTGCGCCCCCGGACTCCGAGCGGCCCGACAGCGCCCAAAATTGGCTTCCCCTCGCGCCCGGGAAGCTCTTCCTTGAGCCCCTTTCATGTCCAACGCCGTCCAGGAAACCGCCCGCCGCCGCACCTTCGCGATCATCTCGCACCCCGATGCGGGCAAGACGACGTTGACCGAGAAATTCCTCCTCTACGGCAACGCCATCCATCTCGCCGGCACCGTCACCGCCCGCAAGAACCAGCGCGCCACCGCCTCCGACTGGATGGAACTCGAAAAACAACGCGGCATCTCGATCTCCTCCACTGTCCTCCAATTCGATTTCGCCGGCTGCGCGGTCAACCTGCTCGACACCCCCGGCCACAAGGACTTCTCCGAGGACACCTACCGCGTCCTCACCGCCGTCGACGCCGCGCTCATGGT
>JAMPXH010000130.1 GCA_023701285.1 Candidatus Didemnitutus sp. | reverse complement strand
GACGCGTGCCGGCCGCCATGTGGGCGATGATTTTCTCCGTCACGGCGGTGAGCGCGCTCGCTTTTTCCGTTTCCTCCGCCGGTGAGCTGGGACCGCTCTGGCCGCTGCTGCTCGCCGCGCCCTGCGGGGCCGCCTTCCTGTGGTTCGACCTGCGCAACGACATGCGCGAAGCCGAGGCCGAGTTGGCGGGCAGCGCCGCCTTCGCCGTGCTGCCCGCCGTCTTCGCGACGCTCGCCGGCTGGGCTCCCGCCGCCGCGCTGGCGCTGGCCGTCCTCTCGCTCGCGCGCAGCATGCCGACTGTCCTCACGGTGCGCACCTACCTGCGGTTGCAAAAGCGTCAAACGGTGAACCCGCTGCTCCCGCTCGCCGCGGCCGCCGTCGCGCTGGTCGCGTGCGCGTGGCTGGCGCGCCAGCAGCTGTTGCCGCTCGCCGCCGTGGCGCTGCCCGCGTTGCTCCTGGGGCGCACGGCGCTGTTCGTCACGCCGCTGCGTCCCGGCCTGACGGCGAAGCAAGTCGGCATGATCGAGGCCGGGCTGGGCGTCGTTTACCTCGGCGGCACTGCGCTCGCCTATGGTCTGACGGTTTGAACCGCCTCCGTCATGCTGCCGCGCCTCCTGCCTTTCCTGCTGATTCCTGCGCTCATCGCCGCGGGTCTGGCCTTTCGCCGTCCCACGCCACCGGAGAATGAGATTCCTCATTACGGCTCCCGCCCCGCGGCTGGCAGCGGCGGCGCGATCGCCACGCCAGCGGCTGAGTCCGACCACGCCCAGCTCGCTCGCGGTCAGCAGATCTACGCGATGCTTTGCCAAGCGTGCCACCTGCCCGATGGGCAGGGCATGATGGGCGCGCTGCCGCCGCTGGCCCGTTCCGATTTCCTGCTCGCCGACCCGGCCCGCGCCGGCCGCGCCGTGCTGCACGGATTGAGCGGACCGATCACCGTCAACGGCGTCGGTTACAACGCCGCCATGCCCGCGCTCGGCGGAATGCTGAGCGACCAGCAGGTCGCGGACGTGCTCACCTACGTGTTCAATGCGTGGGGCAACACCGGCCCGGTCTTCACGGCCGCGCAGGTGCGCGCGTGGCGTTGAGCTGCAGCGGGTTTCACCGCGGGAATTCCCGCCGGATTGCTTGATGCGCATCAAGGCGCGCGGGTGTAGGATGCGCTACGTTGAAACCCACGCTCAACCCGCCATGAAAAAAGCCACGTCCCTTCTCTCCCCCTGCATCGCGCTCGGCCTCGCTTTGGCGACCGCCGCCCTCGCCAGCGAAGGCCCCACCGAGGCCAAGGGCCCGGTGATCTACCCGCCCGAAGTGCTCTCGCTGCCCGTCGAGCAGGCGATCCTCACCTCCCCGCCGAACGTCCCGCCGGCCATCAAGCGCCGGCACCCCGCGCGCGTCGTCGTCAACCTCGAGGTCCGCGAGGTCAACATGCAGATTGCCGACGGCTCCGAATACACCTTCTGGACCTACGGCGGCACCGTGCCGGGCTCGTTCATCCGTGTGCGCGCCGGCGACGTCGTGGAGTTTCACCTCAACAACCACCCGTCCTCGAAGCTCCCGCACAACATCGATCTCCACGCCGTCACCGGCCCCGGCGGCGGCGCGGCCTCCACCTTCACGGCCCCGGGCCACAGCTCGAAGTTCACCTTCCGCGCGCTGAATCCCGGCATCTACGTCTATCACTGCGCCACCGCCCCCGTGCCCATGCACATCGGCAACGGCATGTATGGCCTCATCCTCGTCGAACCGTCGGAGGGTCTGCCGCCGGTCGACCGCGAATTCTACGTCATGCAGGGCGATTTCTACACTTCCGGGCGCTATGGCGAACCCGGCCTGCAGACCTTCGACATGGCCAAGTCGATCGACGAGCACCCGACCTACGTCCTCTTCAACGGCGCCGTCGGCTCGCTCGTGGGCGACAAGGCCCTCGCGGCCAACGTCGGCGAGAATGTCCGCATCTACTTCGGCGTCGGCGGTCCCAACCTCACGTCGTCCTTCCACGTCATCGGCGAGATCTTCGACAAGGTTTACTACGAGGGCGGCCTCCGCGTGCAGGAACACGTGCAGACCACCCACGTGCCCTCCGGCGGTGCGACCATGGTCGAGTTCAAGACCGACGTTCCCGGCACCTACGTGCTCGTCGACCACTCGCTCAGCCGCGCCTTCAACAAGGGCGCCCTCGGCATGCTCAAGGTCAATGGCGCCGAGGATCGCGTCATCTACTCCGGCAAGGAAATCGACGCCGTCTACCTCGGCTCGCAATCCGAGGAAGGCTCCGCCTCCTCACGCCGCGAGGCCGAGATCAAGGCCAGGATCGCCGCCGAGCTGAAGTCCAACCCCACGCTCACCGGCCTCACCAAGGAAGCCCAGATGGAGCGCGGCAAGCAGGTCTACATGGGCCTCTGCTTCGCCTGCCACCTGCCCGATGGCAAGGGCCTGCCCGCCGTCTTCCCGCCGCTCGCCCAGTCCGACTACATGCTCGCCGACCGCGACCGCGCCACACGCGTCGTGCTCAAGGGCCTGACCGGTCCGGTCACCGTCAACGGCGCCACCTACAACAGCGCCATGCCGCCGCAGGAAGCCGCGCTCACCGACCAGCAGGTCGCCGACGTGCTCACCTACGTGTTCAACTCCTGGGGCAATCAGGGCGACGCCTTCACCGCCGATCAAGTGAAGGCCGTCCGCAACGAACGTCACTGAGCGTCCCCCTTCGCCCGCCTCTTCCCGCCGTGTCCGTCCGAATCCTCCAACTTCGCCACGCCAAACCAGCCCGGGCCTCGTGCCCGCGCTCGGGTGGGACTGGAGGCGACGGACACGGCGGCACTTCCCCGCCCCGCGCGCTGACCGCGCTCACGCTGCTCGCCTTGGCCGCGATCGGCGCAGTCCCGGCCCTCGCCGCCGCGGCAAACGCGAGCCCGACTACGGAACTCGCCCCCGCCCCGGCGTCGGTCGTCATCCCCGCCGGCCAGCACAAGCCGCTGCTCCGCTCGACCAAGGATCCCGTCACCGTGCCCGTCGCCGCGTTCGCACTCGACGTGCTGCCGGTGACGAACGCGCAATTCCTCGCCTTCGTCGTCGCTCATCCCAAGTGGCAGCGCTCGCGCGTCACTCGCCTCTTCGCCGACGAGCACTATCTCTCGCACTGGGCCGGCGACACCGACCTCGGGCCCGCGGCCCCGGCCGACGCCCCCGTCGTGCGCGTCTCCTGGTTCGCCGCGCGCGCCTACGCCCGATGGGTCGGCAAGCGCCTGCCCACCACCGCCGAGTGGGAGCGCGCCGCCTCCGCCGGCTACACCACGCCCGACGGCAAGAACGACACCGCGCTCAACGGCGATCTTTACCGCTGGCTCGCCCGCCCCACGCCCGAAGTGCAGCCGGGCGTCGCCACCGCCAAGGCCAACTTCTTCGGCGTGCGCGGCCTCCACGGCCTCGTCTGGGAATGGGTCTCCGACTTCAACACCGCCATGGTCACCGGCGAATCCCGCGCCGACAACGGCCTCGACCGCGACCTCTTCTGCGGTGCCGGCGCCGCCGGTTCCACCGACACCACCGACTACGCCGCCTACATGCGCCTCGCACTCCGCTCCTCGCTCAAGGCGCCCAACACCACCTCCTCGCTCGGCTTCCGCTGCGCGCAGGACCTCGCGCCCTGATTTTCAACCATCACCGGCATCCCTTCGCACCTGCCATGAAAACCACATTTCTCCTCACCTGCCTCGCGCTCACCTTCGCCGCGCCTGCCTACGCCGGCTCCTGCTGCAAGCAGCCCGAGCCCCCACCCGCACCGGCCGCCTGCTGCCCCGCCGACAAACCCGCTGACGCCACCACGGCCGGCAACGGTCGCGAGCTCCCGCCGACGGACTTCACCCGCGAATCGCTTTACCAGCTCGACGCCGCCTACACCACCGACGGCGACACCCGCTTCACCCTCGCGCAACTCCGCGGACGTCCCGTGATCCTCGCGATGTTTTTCGCCTCCTGCAATTTCGCCTGCCCGCTGCTCGTCGCCGACATCACCCGCATCCAGGCCGCGCTGCCCGCGCCGCTGCGCGACGAGGTCGCGATCGTGCTCGTGAGCTTCGACACCGTGCGCGACACGCCCGCCGCCTTGAAGAAATACCGCGACGAACGTCTCCTCGGTGCGCAGTGGACGCTCCTGCACGGCGACGACGATGCCGTGGCCGAACTCGCCGCGCTCCTCGGGGTGAAATACAAACAGGAAGCCGACGGCCAGTTCGCCCACTCCAATCTCATCACGATCCTGAATGCCGAAGGCGAAATCGTGCATCAACGCGCCGGCCTGCAAGGCGGCCTGGTCGATGCCGCCGCCGCCCTCGTCTTGAGCGCGGAGAAACACTGAATCGCGTCTCCGGCGCGGCGTCTCCATTTTTCACGCTCCCATGCGCAGATCTCTCGCTTTCCTTCTCTCCCTCGCCGTATCCGGGTCGGTCGCCGCCGCGGAACCTGCCTCGCTCGCCGACGCGGTGCAGCAGGGCAAACTCTCGCTCCACGCGCGCCTGCGCTACGAGCACGTGGACCAGACCGCGCTGCGCGACGCCAACGCGCTCACGCTCCGCACGCGCGTCGGATTCACCACCGCGAGCCTCCACGGCTGGCAAGCGATGCTCGAAGCTGAGAATGTCCTGCCCGTCGACGGCTCCGCTTACAGCCAGGCCGGCCTGAATCCCGGCGGCGCCGGTCGCGCCGTCGTCGCCGATCCGGCCTCGACCGAGATCAACCAGCTCTGGCTCGCCTTTGCCCACGCGCAGACCCGCGGCACGCTCGGCCGCCAGCGCCTCGTGTTGGACAATGCCCGCTTCATCGGCGATGTCGGCTGGCGCCAGAACCAGCAGACCTTCGACGGCGTCGTTCTCACCGACAAATCGCTCGCTCAGACCACGCTCACCTACGCCTACCTCGACCAGATCAACCGCGTCTTCTCGCACCGCCACGCGCAGGGCAAATGGGAATCCGATTCGCACGTCGTGCACGCGAGCTACGCCGGCCTTCCGCCCGGCACCGCGAGCGCCTACGCCTACCTGCTCGATTTCGACCACGCCGCGACCAACTCCTCCGCCACCTACGGCGTGAGCCTCGCCGGCGCGCACCCGCTCTCCGCCGACCTGAAACTCGCCTACCGCGCCGAGTTCGCCACGCAGAGCGATTACGGCAATAATCCGCAAAACTACTCCACGCACTACCTCGCCCTCGAAGCCGGCCCCGCGTGGAAGAATTTCGGTCTGTCGCTCGGCATCGAGCGGCTCGGCTCCGACAACAACGTCGGCTTCAAGACCCCGCTCGCCACGCTCCACGCCTTCAACGGCTGGGCCGACCTCTTCCTCGCCACGCCCGCGGCCGGACTGCGCGACACCTACGTGAAGGCGACCGCCGCGCTGCCGCAGGCGGTCTCGCTCCTCGCCTTTTATCACCGCTTCGAAGCCGATCGCGGCGGAGCCGACTACGGCGACGAATTCGACGTGCAACTCGCGCGCAAGTTCGGCCAGCGCGTGACCGCGACGGTCAAGTTCGCTGACTTCCGCCGCGCAAGCACGGCGTTCCCGGATGTCCGCAAGTTCTGGCTGCAGATCGAATACGCACACTAAAGCGGACTGCGTCAGCGTTCATTTTTGCGGGGCCGATCTCGGATCGGCCCCGTTGCGTTTGGCGCCACCAGGTCGCCCGCCGGGTCGGGATTCTCCGCGCGCCGCTCCACCCGCAGCACGGCGGCAAACGCACGAGGCAGCTTCCGCGCGCAAAACTTGACGACCGTCAAGGCGCGCGGCGGCGCGTTCCGCTAAAACTGCGCCATGCCTCCCGTCTTGGCGCACCCGTTCACCCCTTCGGCGACTCGTTCGCCTGTCCTCAGCAGCACCAACATGCCTGCCGCGCGACCTGTGCTCCGCTCGGCCGCAGGCATCGCGGTGGGACGCGTGTGGTTCGGCTTCGCCATCGGCAGCCTCGTGCTCGCCGGCCTGCTCTCGCTCACGCTCGTGGTCGGGCGCCTCCCGTTTCTCGGGGCTGTCTTCACCGATCCGCTGTTTTTCAAACGTGCGCTCGTCGTGCACGTCGATCTTGCGTTGGTGGTTTGGTTCCAAGCCGGCGCGGCGGCATTTCTCGGCCTGGCTCTGGGCCGTGTGCTGCCCCGCCGGCTCGTGGGCCTGTCCTTCGCGCTCGCCGGCGCGGGGCTGGTCGGCCTGCTCGCCGGCGCGCTGATGCCGGGCGCCGAGCCGATCCTCGCCAACTACGTGCCCGTGATCGACCACCCGGTGTTCCTCACGGGTCTGGCCGCGTGGCTCGTCGGCACGGGGCTTTTCTTCACGCTCACCCTCACTGCCCGCCCCGACGCCGACACGGGCCTGCCCGCGGATGTGCTCGTCGCGCTCCGGGCCGCGGCGGCGGGGAATCTCATCGCGCTGGCCACCTTCGCAGTCGCCTGGCGCACCACGTTGTCCGGTTTGCCCGCGATCGGATTCTACGAACTCGTGATGTGGGGCGGCGGACACGCCCTGCAGGCGGCGAACGTCGCACTGATGCTCGCGCTGTGGTTGCTGCTGTTGCAACGCTGGTCGGGCCGCTCCGTGCTCACGCCCAGCGCCAGCGCCGGTCTGCTCGGGGCACTGATCCTGCCGCACGGCATGCTGCCCTTCGTTGCGGCGCTCGGCACGTCGAACGGCGCCTATGTCGAGCTCTCCACCGATCTCATGCGTTGGACGCTTTTCCCGGTCATCCTGATCGTGCTCGGTCTGGGGCTGCGTCATTGGCGCCTGCACCGCCGGGCCGTGGCCGCCGGCGAAGATTCCTACCGGCTCGCCGGTTTCGCCGGGAGCGCGACGCTCGCCGCGCTCGGCCTGATTCTCGGCGCGATGATCCGCGGTTCGAACACTCTCGTGCCCGGACATTATCACGCCGCCATCGGGGCCGTGACGCTCGCGTTGATGACGGCCGCCTACGATTTCTGCCGCGCCGTCTCGCCCCGCGAAGTAGCGGCACGCGCCATCGCCGGAGCGCGTCATCAGCTTCTGATCTTCGGCGCGGGCCAGGCGGTGTTCGCGCTCGGCTTCGCCATTGCCGGTCTGCACGGCCTCGGGCGCAAGCAATACGGCGTGGAGCAACACGTGCGCACGGCCGGCGAATACCTCGGCCTCGGCGTCATGGGCTTCGGCGGCGCGCTCGCCGTCGTCGGCGGGCTCCTGTTCCTCGCCGCCATGCTGCGCTGCGCCGCCGCGTGGCGCACCTCGTCCCTCTCCCTGAACACCACCACCCAATCATGAACAACGATCAAAAAATCCATCCGTGGCAGAAAGTCTTGGACAACCCCTGGCTGCTGCTCGCGCTCGGCGTCATCGTGCCGTTCCTCTCCTACACCGCGTGGGGCTGGATCGAGCTGCTGATGACCAAACCCGCCCTGCTGCCCTGAACGCCCCGCCCCATGAGCCTGCGTCCCCTCACCTCCCCTTGGTTCCACGCGCCCGCCGGCCACGAGAAGCTGTGGCTCGGCATCGCCGTGCTGTGGTGCTTCGTGATGTCGCTGATGATGCCTTACTGGCATTTCCGCGGTAAGCAGAACAGCCGCGGCGAAGCCTACACCGTCGCACCCGCGGACTTCCTCGCCCGCACGGAGCAGTTCATCGCCGCCAACCGCGTCGGCACCTTCACTAATCCGGTCGACAATCCCTTCATGAAGGAGTTGCCGATCGTCGAGCCTGCCCCCGGCGGCGACGCCTACCTCGTCGCGCGCATGTGGCAGTGGTATCCGGCGCTGCGCCTGCGCGTCGGCGAGACCTATCGCCTGCACATGTCCGCGCTCGATTTGCAGCACGGCTTCTCGCTCCAGCCGCTGAACATGAACTTCCATGTCCTCCCCGGCTACGACCACGTCATCACCATCACGCCCACCTCGAAGGGCGAGTTCACCATCGTGTGCAACGAATTCTGCGGCATCGGCCATCACGCCATGACCGGGAAGATCTTCGTCGAATAACCGGCCACCGCCCAACGCCATGACCACCGCCACTGCCACCTTCCCTTCCTCGGCCGACGACTCGCACTCGCTCGACGCCACCGGCGCCCCGAAGCGCGTCTGCTCCACCACGGGGCTCAACGTCTGCCTCGGCGCCCAGCGCTTCATCAAGCTCAACGCCGTCGCCGCCGTCGTGTTCCTGCTCGTCGGCGGCATCGCCGCGCTGCTGCTCGCGCTCACGCGCTGGCAGACCGTGCACCTGCTGCCCGTCGACTGGTTCTACCGCATCCTCACGCTCCACGGCATGAACATGCTGATCCACTGGATCCTGTTCTTCGAGGTCGCCGTGCTCTACTTCGCCTGCACCACGCCGCTCAACGCCAAACTCTACTCGCGCAAGGTCGCTTGGGTGTCCTTTGCCATGATGCTCGTCGGCGCTCTGATGGTGAACGTCGTCATCCTCGCCGGCAAAGCCGACGTGCTGATGACGTCGTATCTGCCGCTCGTCGCGCACCCGGGCTTCTACCTCGGCATCATCCTCGTCGCCGTCGGCACGCTCATCGCCGTCTACAACTTCTTCGCCACGCTCTACGTCGCGAAGCGCGACAAGGCCTACACGGGCTCGATGCCGCTCGTGACGTTCGGCGCCACCGCGGCGGCGATCATCGCGGTCGTCACGCTGTTGCATGGCGCGCTCGTGATGATCCCGACCTTCGCCTACTCGATGAACTGGCTGCCGCAGCCCGATCCGGCCTGGTATCGCCTCATCTGGTGGGGCCTCGGCCACCAATCGCAGCAGGTCAACGTCTGCGCCATGGTCGCGATCTGGTATCTCATCGGCAACCTGGCGACCGGCGCGCGCCCGATCAACGAGGCGGTCTGCCGCACCGCGTTCGCACTCTACATCATCTTCATCAACATCGCCTCGGCGCACCACCTCCTCGTCGATCCGGGCGTGGGTTCCACCTGGAAGATCTGGAACACCTCCTATGCCATGTATCTCGCGGTGCTCGCCTCGATGGTCCACGGCTTCACCGTGCCGGCAGGCATCGAACTCGCGATGCGCGAGAAGGGCTACACGCGCGGGCTGTTCGGCTGGGTCACGGCACTGCCGTGGAAGAACCCCGCGTTCTCCGCGGCGGCGCTGTCCGTTCTGATCTTCGGTTTCATCGGCGGCATCACGGGCGTCACGCTCGGCACGCAGCAGATCAACATCATCGCGCACAACACGCTGCGCATCCCCGGACACTTCCACGCCACCGTCGTCGGCGGCACGTCGCTGGCCTTCATGGGTCTCGCTTACTACGTGATCCCGCTGTTCTTCCAACGCGACTTCATCGGACGCGGCTTCGCCCGCGTGCAGCCGTGGCTCTTTGCCGCGGGCATCACGATGCTGTCGTTCGGCATGTCGTTCGCGGGCTCGATGGGTGTTTCCCGTCGCTCGTGGGACATCGATGCGCAGGGCATCTACAGCGCCGCGACGCACCTCTGGCTCGGCCTCGTCGGCATCGGGGGCGTGCTCGCCTTCACCAGCCTGCTCATCTT
>JAMPXH010000129.1 GCA_023701285.1 Candidatus Didemnitutus sp. | reverse complement strand
GAAATCCGGTGCGAGGCCCGCGTGCAGCAGGGCACTGCCGGCGAGCGCGACCATGGTGAGGTTGGGGCAATAGAGCAGGTAGGCGCGGGCGTCGCCGCCGTTGGGCAGCCAGCGGCGGTGCAGCATTTCACGGTAGGCCAGCAGCAGCGCCGCGGCGACGAGCGCGAGCAGGCCGATGCGCGACCAGAGGAACGCGATCGGGATCGCCGAGCCGAGCGCGACGAAGAAGATCGGGATGAGGAACCGCTGGCTGATGGGCGCGAGGTATTCCTCGAGGTGTTTGCCGTCGTGCTGCACGCGGCTCATGAACAGTCCGAGGAAGAAGGCCGTCTTCGCGCCGGAGAGCCCGAGGCGCTCGCCCACCGCGCAGACGGCGAGCACGAGCAGCGTGACGAAGTGGATGCGCCAGTGCGTCGTGCGCTCGAGCGCCTCCTGCAGCAGGCGGGTGAAGGGCACGGCGATGCGGCTGCACAGGAAGACCGCCAGGCCGATCCCGAGCAGCTTCAACAGCACGAGCCACCACGTCGCGCCGAGGCCGAGCCCGGTGGTCTCGACCGAGAGCAGCACGATGGCGCAGACTTCCAGCAGCACCATGCTGCGCAGGATGAAGACCTTCGGCTCGGCGCCGAGGCCGGGGTAATTTTTCCACGCGGCGTGGCCCATGCCCACGGAGCAGCCCGTGATGGCGGCGGCGGCGACGAAGCTCTCCAGCCAGGGCAACCCGGTGAAGCGCGCGAGCGCGAGCACCACGGGGTATTGGAGGATGATCCAGCGCAGCGCGTGCGCAGCCGGCCGCGCCAGCTCGCGCGGCGCGGGCAGGTCGATCTCCAGGCCCACCTCGAAGAGCAGCAGCAGGAACCCGATCTGGCCGGCCTGCTGGATCATCGTCGCCACGCCCGGCTGCACCCAAGGCCCGAGCAGCAGGCCGAAGATGACGAAGGCCGGATAGATCAGCGCCGGCCGGCGCAGGAGCCGGCAGGCGTCCGGCACGGCCATGAACAGGAGCAGGAGGATGATGATGAATTCGATGCCGTTCATGCGCGGGACGCGTGAGCTTGCGGAACGGAAAACCGGCTTGGCAAGTCCGCGGCTCGGGAAATTTCTCGCGGCCCGCGCCGCCGCGCGGCAGCGTCGCGCGGTTATGAACCGGACCGATCGCCTCGTCGCCATGGTGCTTTACCTGCAGGGCCGGCGCGTCGTGCGCGCCTCCGACCTGGCCGCGCATTTCGAGATCACGGAGCGCACGGTGTATCGCGACATCGCGGCCTTGAGCGAGGCGGGCGTGCCGATCGCGGGCGAGGCTGGCGTCGGCTACACGCTGATGAAGGGCTATCACCTGCCGCCGGTCATGTTCACCGCGGAGGAGGCGTCGTCGCTCTTCGTCGGCGGCGAACTCGTGAAGCAGTTCACCGATCCCTCGCTGCACGCGCCGATGACGACCGCGCTCGACAAGCTGCGCGCCGTGCTCCCGCGCGAGCACCAGGAGCATGTCGACCGGCTCGTGCGCGGCACGGTGGTGATGGGGCGCGGCTTCGGCCCGAACCAGGACCCCGCCGGCCAGCCGATGCTGCTGCCGGTGCAGCAGGGCGTGGTGCAGCGCCGCGTGCTGCGCCTGACCTACCGCGGCAGCGCGCGCGACGCCGACACGCAGCGCGACGTCGAGCCGCTCGGCGTCGTGTTCTACAGCGGCAACTGGTATCTCGTCGCCTGGTGCCGGTTGCGCGACGACCTGCGGCATTTCCGCATCGACCGCATCAAGCGCCTGGAGCTGCGCGCGGAACGGTTCGACGCGCGGCCGGATTTCAATCTCGCGAAACACCTCGAGGAATACGGCGCGCAGGGCGACGCGATGCCGGCGCGCGTGTGGTTCGCGCGCGGCGTGCAGGAGCGCGCGCGGCGCGAGAGCTACGCCACGCTGGTCGAGGAGGCGCGGCGCGACGGCGGGGCGGAGTTCTCGCTTTTCACCGTCTCCTACGAATGGATGGCGCGCTGGCTCCTGTCGTTCGGCACCTGCGCGGAGGCGGTCTCGCCGCCGGAGCTGCGCCGGCTCGTGCGCGAGGAAGCCGCGAAGATCGCCCAGCGCCACGCCGCGGATTGAGTGCGCGCACGAAGTCGCAGCGACCGGCCGCGCGGAAGCTTGAACGGGTGCGGCCGTCGTCCCTGACGGTCATCCTGCGCGTGTGGCGGTCGGGACAACCGCCGCTACCCTGCTCAAGGCGGTTGCCGGATGTCCGTTTCAGTTCGTTTTGCGAGGATCGTCGGCGAAGCGGCCGCGAGCGCCAGCGAGTGGGGGCTCGTCGGCTCGCTCTGTGCTCGTGGCTACGGCAGGCGTCGCAACGCGAGGCGTCCCTGCGGGCCGCGGCTCATTCGGAGAATTCGCCCTACCGCCAGGCTGATGGGTGGGACTTGATAAAAGGTAGCGGCCGTCGTCCCCGACAGCCATCTCGCACGTGTGGCGGTCGGGACGACCGCCGCTACCTCTCCGCAGAGCCGCTGCGTAATACCGATAGAAAATCGTCGCTGGGCATCACGACCGATTTTGGGGTGGTCACGGCGCGCGGGTGACTTGGAGCCGGAAGAACCGCGGCGCGGATGTGCTCACCGCACAATGCACGCGCCAGGTCTCGATCTCGCCGGTGGCGATGCGCTCGGGCGTGAGGCCGGTGTCGCTCCAAGTCTGCAAGTTCTCCGACTGCTGCACGGTGTAGGTCAGATCGGGCGCGGCGGCCGGACGATGGAAGGTGAAGATCCACTCGCCGGCGACCTGTTGCACGACGGGGAGCGCCGCGGCGTCGGGCGTGGGCACGCAGGGCGCGCAGCCGAGCGCGTATTCGAGCAGGTTGCCCAAGCCGTCGTGATCGGGATCGGCGGCCGGGCCGGCGATGGCGGGATCGGCGATCTCCGTGCTGCTGAAGTGCCGGGTGCGCCAGCTGGCGAAGGTGTCGAGCACGGTGAGCGTGGCGGGTCCAGCGGTGACGGTGCCGGCGGCGTTGGTGACCGCGACCGTGTAGGCGCCGGCCTGCGCGGCGGTGGCGACGGGGAGCACGCAGGCGGATTGGGTCGCGTCGGCGAGCGCGACGCCGTTGCGATACCATTGATAGGTGAACGGTCCGGCGCCTGCGACCGCGACGGTGAACGCGACGCTCTGGCCGTCGACGACCGTGAGACTCGGCGGGGCCTGGGCGATGACCGGCGCGGTGGCGGCGGTCGGAGTCGGTGGCGTTTGCTCGAGCGCGAGCGCGCGGCGGACGAAGTGCAGCTCGTCGAACCAGCCGTCGAATTGCACGTTGCTGCCGCCGGCGACGCCGCCGATCTGCAGGTTGGCGCCGGAGTCGGCGAGCGTGAGCGCGGCGAGGGAGACGGAACTCTCGCGCTGGGCGAGGAGCGAGCCGTCGGCGCAGTGAATGAGGAAGCGGAGCTTGCCGTGCGTGGCGTCGCCGACGAGGGCGAGGTGATACCATTGGCCGAGTTCGAAGCTGCCGACGCCCCAGAAACTGCTGTTGGTGCCGTCGGCGGCGTAGATCCACGCGCCGAAGGTGCGGGCGGTGGCGTTCAACTCGAAGTGGAGCGGCTGGTTCACGCCGCCGATAAAGAGCATCCACGGGTAGGCGGTGGTGGGGCCGCCGACGGCGTTGACCTTGACCCACGTCTCGACGGTCCAGTTGTCGGAGAGCGCGAAGGCGGGGTGGGCGTCGACTACGGCGCAGGTGCCGCCGGTGGCGTTGTCGACGCGCAGCGCGCGGCCGGTGGCGAGGGCGCCGGCGGAGTAGGAGAGGCTGCCGTAGGCGGTGGCGGCGCCGGTGAGACCCGCGTTGGCGAGATCGCCGTCGTAATGCATCAGCAACACGGTGTCGCCGCTGGCCGCTCGCGTGACCGTGGGCGCGTCGCTGTCGGTGACGACGAAGTAGCCGCTGTGCGCGGCGATCCCGCCCGGGCCGGTTTCAGTCAGGCGGAGCACGGCGCGCGTGGTGGTGCCGGCGGGCACGGTCCAGCGGGTGTGCCCGGCCGAAGCGGCGAGTGAGTCGGCCGCGGTCTGCCAGGTGCTGCCACCGTCGGCGGAGTAATCGAGCCGCACCTGCGCGATGCCAGCGCTGGTCCAGTCGACGGACACGGTGGCGCCGGGTTGGAGCAACCAGCCGGCGGTCGAGGCGAGTTGCAGTTCCTTGCGCGCGTAGATCGAGAACGGCTGCGGCGGACGGTGATAGACGTTCACGTTTGCGGTGTCGGTGATGCGCAGCCGGCAATCCGTCGAAAGCGTGGCCGGCACGGTCCAATCGTGATAACCGGCGGCGGCTGGCGCGGCGGCCGCGATCGTCTGCCAGGTAGCGCCACCGTCGGCGGAGAACTCGAGGTGCACGGTGTCGATGCCGCCGGCGAGCCACGCGATGCGGCAGGTGTCGCCGGCGCGGAGCATCGCGCCATCGGCGGGCGCGACGAGGGCGAGGGATTTGCCGCCGCGATCCGGCTCCAGCCCGATGAGGATGCGGTGGTAGGAGTTGTAGTTGCCGATGTCGTCGACGTCGCAATACGCGGGGTAGGCGATGCCGTAGCCGTAGGCGTAGTGGAAACGATCGGAGGCGTCGTAGCCGTCGATGACGAACCAGTGGCCGTCGTAGTTGCCCGGTTGCCACGGCGCGGGGCTGGCGACGGTGCGGGCCATGACGAGGAGCGGCCGGCCTTGGTCGAGTTCGCGTTTCAGCAGGGCGATCCACTCGTCGCGTGAGTATTGCCAGCGCCACGCCTCGTAGGCGCGCGGCGAGTAGCCGAAGTATTTTGTGAACATGCGGCCGAGCCAGAGCACCGTCATGCCCGTGCCGTAGGGATCCTCCATGGCGGTGGCGGCGTGGTAGCTGAGGACGGCGGTCGGACCGTAAATTTCCTCTGGCGTCGACGACGGGAGCGACCACGGCATGCGGTCGTAGTCGTAGAGCGTGGCGCCGAAGTCCGCCGACCAGACCGCGCCGTTGCCGGCGGTGAGCGTCACGCTGCCGGAGCCGCGGCGGGGGAATTCCCAGTAACGCAGGATGCGCGTGATGGAGGCCGGGCCGCAGGCGTTGCCGAGGCGATGGCCAAGCTCGGGCGCGCCGCCGGCGGGATCGAGCGGGTAGTAGGCGTTGAGCGGCCACTGGTAGTTGTTCCACGTAGTCTGGATCAGCGGCGCCACTGCGGCGGCTGGCGCCGTGGCGGGCAGCACGGAGAGCGCGACCGGATCGCTCACGACGTCGGGGTTGAGGCCGTCGTGGATGATGCAGCGGAAGTGGTCGCCGTCCTGCGCGGATGTCGGGGATTTTACCGTCAAGGTCGCCGTGGCCGTGCCGGCGTAGGCGCTGTCGTCGGCGAGGGTGACCCAGGCGTTGATGTAGTTCAGGGCCCGGAGGTCGCCGAGGTAGCCGGAGGCCTGCAACGCGTCCCAGAGCGGGCGGTCGTTCGCCAGGCGTTGCCAACGGTAGGTGAGCGGACCTGCGCCGGTGGCGGTGACGGTGAATTGCGCCGCGTGGCCCGCGATCACGGCCCGGCTGGGCGGCGCCTGCACGAAGGCGAGCGGCGCGGTGAGTGCGCGCGTGTTGCCGGGGCCGGCAGCCGGTGTGACGCGGGTCGGTGCGGAGGCGTCCGCCGGGTTCGCGCCCGCGGTGGCGGGAAACGCGAGCGCCGCGAGGCCGAAGGCCAGCAGCGTGGTGCGCCACAAGGCGCGCGTTGAAGCGAGGCGACGGGAGAAGACTCCCGCGCGGCGAAGGAAAGCGAGGCGGTGGGCAAAGCATCGCCGGGCACCGGAAACCGGGCTCGTCGGGATGTGCATGTGAGGAGGGCCTGCGTTGGGGATGGAGATGCGGCACGCTCGGCGCGCGTCGTTCCGTCCTCGGCTGGGTTGACCCAGTCGCCGGCATTTATCCGCCCGGGCCGCCGCACTGTAAAAACGAATTCCGCCGCGCAAAAGTGTGAGAAGCCGCCGTCATGGACCTTATGAAAACGCACGCCTTATCGCGTCGGCTCGCTCCGCGCTCGCCGCTACCTCGATCTTCGCTCCGCGCTCGCCGCTACGGCGGGCGTCAATACGCGAGGCGTCCCTGCGGGCCGCGGCTCATTCGGAGAATTCGCCCTACCTTTCGCCGCGTCACGTCGGCGGGAGGACCGCCGCTACCTTGAGGCAAGGCGGTTGCTGGATGCCCGTTTCGGTTCGTTTTGCGAGGATCGTCGGCGAAGTAGCCGCGAGCGCCAGCGTGTGGAGTAATGCCGGTCAAGTAGCCGCGAGCGCCAGCGAGTGGGGGATCGTCGGCTCGCTCCGCGCTCGCCGCTCCGGCAGGCGTCTCAACCCGCGGCGCGATCATGCGCCCGGGCGCGCGCTCCTGACATAGGGCTGTCAGCGCCGCGTGTTACTCTGCGCGCATGTCCGATACCTCCGCCCTGCCCAAAGGACTGCGCACGCTCCTTTATCCTGCTCCCGATTTGCCGCGCGCGAAGGAGTGGTATGCCCGCGCGTTCGGCGTGGCGCCGTATTTCGATCAGCCGTTCTATGTCGGCTTCAACATCGGCGGGTTCGAACTCGGTCTCGTGCCCGATGCGCCGGTCGCGACACCTCCCGCCGGCACGGTGGGCTACTGGGGCGTCGACGACGCCGCGGCGGCGCACGCGCGCCTGCTCACGCTCGGTGCGGTCGACCACGAGGCGCCGCACGAGGTCGGGGGCGGCATCGTCGTCGCCACGGTGTGCGATCCCTTCGGCAACCTGCTCGGCCTGATCCAGAATCCGCATTTCAACCCGGCGGCCGTGCGTTGAGCGCGCGCCGTCCCTGCCCGCCCAAAATCCCCCCGCCATGATCACCATCACCGCCATCGCCTTCACCGGCTATCCCGTCACCGACATCGCCCGCGCCCGCGGCTTCTACGAGCAGACGCTCGGCTTGAAGTCGTCCACCGTCTTCGAGCACGAGGGCAGGCACTGGATCGAATACGACATCGGCCCGGCCACGCTCGCCATCAGCAACATGTCCACCGACCAGTGGAAACCCTCCGCCGACGGCGCCGTGGCGGCGCTCGAGGTCGCCGATTTCGATGCGGCCGTCGCGGCGCTGCGCCAGGCGGGTGTGAAGTTCCCGATCGAGCCGATGGACAGCGGCGTGTGCCGCATGGCCATCGTTTCCGATCCGGACGGCAACTCGCTCGTCATCCACCACCGCAAGGCGGCGCCGTAAGCTCCACCGCACCACCGGCCGCGCCGGACCTTACGCGTCTCCGCAATCGTGGATTTTTCGTCCTCGCAGGCCGCGACCAGGGTCGCACTTGCGTGAAACGAGGCGCGCGCCAGCCGCTGTCCACAGTCGTTGGTCAGTGTTCAATCAACCCTTCAGCGCCGGCTGGTTCCGGTGTCGCCGCCTCTTCCCGCCCATGTCCCTCCATCCTTTCACGCTCACGGTCGCCGCGTCGCCGGCGGCGGTGTTTCATCATCTCGCCGACATCGAGCAGGTGCCGCGCTGGGCGCCCGAATTCTGCGAGAGCCTCATGCTGGCGCGCGGGCGCTGGCTGGGTTTCACGAATCTGGGCGATCTCTACCTCGAACTCGCCGCCGATGCGCGCACGGGCGTCATCGATCTGTGGGCCGGCGACGAGCGGGAACCTGTCTGCCGGTGGCTGTTCCGAGTCGGCGCGGGCGCGGAGGGCGGCACGGAGCTGAGCGGTGAGTTTCATGGGCCGGGCGGAGGGGATGGATTGGATTTCGCCCCGCAAGTAGCGGCGCTGCAGCGGGCCTTGGCAAAGCTGGCCGGTCATTCCGCTACGGACGCCGATGGCGCGCCTCACCCGGTCGGGGGGCGCCTCGCCGTTTGCCCGGCCGCCTGAGCCGGGATCATACAGGAGGTGGGCGTCGGTGTCCCGACCGACGCCTGTCGCCGCTGGGACAGCGGCGACCACCCCATTGCCAGGAGCTCATCAGTCGGGAATCGCGTCCAACTGCATGAGTCCGCCTGAGCGCGAGGAGGCCGTCGCAAGGTCGCGCGAACCCTCGGGCCGTGACCCGGAGCGGGGCGGTGCGATTGACTGGTTGGCCGATGAACCCGCGTCCGGGTTGAAGGGCGGCGCGGCCATGCTTGCACTTGGGGGCAGGCTGGCCGATTTTCGCGCCCAGATGTCCACGACCCACGAGAAAGACCCGACCTGGGACCCGGCCCGCTGGCTGCCCACGACGCGCGACGAGATGACCGCGCGCGGTTGGGATTACGTGGATGTGATCATCGTGTCCGGCGACGCCTACGTGGATCATCCGGCCTTCGGCACCGCCGTGATCGGGCGGCTGATCGAGCGTGAAGGCTTCCGCGTCGCGATCCTCGCGCAACCGAACTGGCGCGACGACCTGCGCGATTTCAAGAAGCTCGGCGCGCCGCGTTATTTCTTCGGCGTCACGGCGGGTTGCATGGACTCGATGGTCAACCGCTACACCGCGGCCAAGAAGCTGCGCAGCGAAGACGCCTACACGCCGGGCGGCGCGCACGGATTTCGGCCGGATTACGCTTCGGTGGTCTATGCGCAGGTGTTGAAAAAGCTCTACCCCGACGTGCCCGTCCTGCTCGGCGGCATCGAAGCCAGCCTGCGCCGCGTCACGCATTTCGATTATTGGTCCGACCAGCTCAAGCCCGGCATCCTCGCCGACAGTGGCGCCGACCTGCTCGTCTATGGCATGGGCGAACTGCCGCTGATGGAGATCCTCCGCCTGCTCAAGCGCGGCGTGCCGTTCTCCTCGCTGACCAACATCGCGCAGACCGCGGCCCTGCTGCCGGCGGGCGAGCCGGCGCCGAAGAACAAGAACTGGGACGACTTCGAGCTCCACGCGCACGAGGAGTGCCTGCGCGACCGCGCGCTCTACGCGCAGAATTTCAAGAACATCGAGACCGAGTCCAACCGCGTGAAGGCCCGCCGCCTGCTCCAGCGCACGGGCGACCGCCTGCTCGTCGTCAATCCGCCTTACCCGACGATGAGCGAGGCGCAGATCGATTCGTCGTTCGACCTGCCTTACACGCGCCTGCCGCACCCGAAGTATCGCAAGCGCGGGCCGATCCCCGCCTACGAGATGATCAAGCACTCGATCAACATGCATCGCGGGTGCTTCGGCGGCTGCAGCTTCTGCACGATCTCGGCGCACCAGGGGAAGTTCGTCGCCTCGCGCTCGAAGGCGTCGATCCTCCGCGAGGTCGAGGCGGTGAAGCAGATGCCGGATTTCCGCGGCACGATCAGCGACCTCGGCGGCCCGAGCGCGAACATGTATAAGATGAAGGGCAAGGAGCAGTGGATCTGCGACGAGTGCGTGCGCCCGTCGTGCATCTGGCCCGACGTCTGCCGCAACCTCGACACCGACCACTCGCCGCTCCTCGAAATCTACGAGGCCGTCCGCAAGACCGACGGCGTGAAACACGCCTACGTCGCGAGCGGCATCCGCTACGACCTTTTCCTCCACGACAAGGGGGCCACGCCCGAGGTGAAGGCGAGCCATGAAAAATACATCGAGGAACTCGCCGCGCACCACGTGCCCGGCCGCATCAAGGTCGCGCCCG
>JAMPXH010000023.1 GCA_023701285.1 Candidatus Didemnitutus sp. | reverse complement strand
GGGCACGATCGCCTTCATCGCCTCCGAGGCCGAGTTCACCCCCAAGACCGTGCAGACGCCGAAGGAGCGCGTGAAACTCGTCTTCCGGCTCAAGATCGACGTCGCCAACCCGCAGGACGAACTCAAGCCCGGCATGCCGGCCGACGTCGTCATCCCGGCGGCCGACTGACGCGCGCACGCCATGCCCGCCCCCGTCCTCACCGCACTCGGCCTGCGCCGCACCTTCGGCGATCTCGTCGCCGTCGACGGCCTCGACCTCGCCGTCGCGGAGGGCGAGATCTTCGGCCTCGTCGGCCCCGACGGCGCGGGCAAGACGACGACCATGCGCATGCTCACGGGCATTCTCGCGCCGACGGCCGGCACGGCGCAGGTCGCCGGCTGCGATGTCGTGCGCGAAAGCGAGTGCCTCAAGGAACGCATCGGCTACATGAGCCAGCGCTTCGGGCTCTACCCGGACCTCACCGTCGCGGAGAACATCGCCTTCTACGCCGACATCTACAGCGTGCCGCCGCGTGACCGCGCCGAGCGCACCGCGCGCCTGCTGGCGTTCAGCAACCTCACGCCCTTCCGCGACCGCCTCGCCGGCAATCTCTCCGGCGGCATGAAACAAAAACTCGGGCTCGCCTGCGCCTTGATCCACACCCCGCGCGTGCTGTTCCTCGACGAGCCGACCAACGGCGTCGACCCCGTCTCGCGCCGCGATTTCTGGCGCATCCTCTATCAACTCGTCCGCGACGGTGTGACGATCTTTGTCTCCACCGCCTACCTCGACGAGGCCGAGCGCTGCAACCGGCTCGCCCTGCTCCACCGCGGCCACCTCCTCGGCGTCGGCACGCCCGACGAGGTCAAAGCCCTCATGCCCGGCGCGCTCTTCGAGGTGCGCACGCCCGCTCCGCGGCGCACCGCCGCCCTGCTGCGCGAAGGCCTGCCCGGTATCTCCGTCGGACTGTTCGGCGACCGCGTGCACCTCGCCGCCCGCGAAACGGCGGAACTCGAAGCGACCGTGCGCCGGATTCTGGCCGCCGCCGCCATCGAGCTACATTCCTTCCGCATGATCGAGCCCTCGCTCGAGGACGTCTTCGTCGCCGTCCTCGCCCAGCAAAACGCCGCCTCATGATCGCCGCGATCATCGTGCTCCTGTTGCTCACGCTCCTCGTCGCCACCGAGTCCACCAGCGACTGATCGCCTCCGCCGCCCATGCCCAGCGCGCCTGAAATCCAGTCCGAAAACATCGTCGAGGTCCGCGACCTCGAGAAGCATTTCGGCGCGTTCAAGGCGGTGGCGGGCATCAGTTTTTCCGTCCGGCGCGGTGAGATTTTCGGGCTGCTCGGCCCCAACGGCGCGGGCAAATCCACGACGATCCGCATGCTCTGCGGCCTCCTCGATCCCACCGCCGGCTCGGGCCGGGTCGCGGGCTTCGACATCGTGCGCGAAACCGAGAAGATCAAGACGCGCATCGGCTACATGAGCCAGAAGTTCTCCCTCTACGACGAGCTCACGGTCGAGGAGAACATCGATTTCTACAGCGGCATCTACCGCCTTCCGCGCGACAAGAAGGCCGCGCGCAAGGACTGGGTGCTGACGATGGCCGGCCTGCGCGACCACCGCCGCTCCCGCACCGCGGAGCTCTCGGGCGGCTGGAAACAACGGCTCGCGCTCGGCTGCGCCGTGTTGCACGAACCCCCGATCCTCTTCCTCGACGAGCCGACCTCCGGTGTCGACCCGAACAGCCGCCGCGCGTTCTGGGACCTCATCTACTCGCTCTCCGAGCAGGGCGTCACCGTCTTCGTCACGACGCACTACATGGAGGAATCCGAATACTGCGACCGGCTCGGCATCGTTTACCGCGGCGAACTCGTCGCGCTCGGCACGCCGCGCGAGCTGAAGACCGAACACATGCCCGAGGCCGTGCTCGAGATCGATTGCGACCGGCCCAACGACGCCATGCTGCTCGTCGAGCGCCTGCCGGCGGTGAAGGAAGTCGCGCTCTTCGGCCGCGGCCTGCATGCCGTCGCCGCCGATCCGATCGCCGCCGAGGCCGCGATCCGCGGCGCGCTGGCCGCAGCGGGCCATCGGCTGGCCCGCTTGGAACGCATCGTGCCGACCTTGGAGGACGTGTTCGTCTCACTGATCGAGGCACGCGATGCCGCCGCCGGGGTGCAAAAGGAGGTGCGCCGGTGAACCTTCGCCGCCTCTGGGCCGTGGCCCGCAAGGAATCGCTCCATATCCGGCGCGATCCGCGCAGCCTGCTCCTCGCGATCGGCATTCCGATGTTCATGCTCGTGATGTTCGGCTACGCGCTGACGCTCGACGTGGATCGCGTGCCGTTCGTCGTTTGGGACCAAAGCCACAGCGTAGAGAGCCGCGAACTGGTCGCACGTTTCTCCGCCACGCGCTACTTCGACCACCGCGGCTCAGTCGCGGGCTACCGGGACGTGGAGCGCGCCATCGATACGCGCGAGGCCATGCTCGCACTGATCGTGCCACCCGATTTTGCGGCCAAGCTCGCCGCGGGCCGCCCGGCCGGCGTGCAGGCGATCGTCGACGGCTCGGATTCGAACACCGCCGGCCTCGTGCTCGGCTACACGCAGGCGATCGTCGCGGGCTTCAACCAGCAGCTCTCGCTCGAGCAGGTGCGACGCGCCACCGGCTCCGCCCCTGCGGCCGCCCTCGAGCTGCGGCCTCGCGTGTGGTTCAACCCCGATCTCGAGAGCCGCAACTTCATCGTGCCCGGCATCATGGCGGTGATCATGGGGCTGATCGCCGCGCTCCTCACGTCGCTCACCATCGCGCGCGAGTGGGAACGCGGCACGATGGAGCAGCTCATCTCCACGCCGGTGAAACCCGCCGAGCTCATCCTCGGGAAGCTCCTCCCCTACGCCGGCATCGGCCTGGTCAACATGATCGTCGCCGTCGCGATGGCGGTGTTCTTCTTCCAGGTGCCGTTGCGCGGCAGCGTGCCGTTGCTCTTCGGCGTCGGCATGCTCTTCGTCGTCGGCACGCTCGCCCAGGGCATCTTGATCAGCACGGTCGCACGGCAGCAGCTGCTCGCCAGCCAGTTCGCGATGATCTCCACCTTCCTGCCGGCGTTCCTGCTCTCGGGCTTCGCCTTCGCGATCGCCAACATGCCGCTGCCCGTGCAGGGCCTGACCTACGTCGTCGTGCCGGCGCGCTACTTCGTCGCGCTGGTCAAGGGCATCTTCCTCCGCGGCGTCGGGCTCGGGACGCTCTGGCCGGACGCGCTCTTCCTCGCGGTCTTTGCGGTCGTCGTCATCGGCCTGTCGGTCCGCTTCACCCGCAAAACCCTCGGCTGACCATGTGGGAACGCATCCTCACGATCCTGCGCAAGGAGTTCCGCTCCATCTTCCGCGACCCGCGCATGCGCATCGTCATCTTCGGCCTGCCGCTGATCCAGACGATGATCTTCGGCTACGCCGTGTCGCTCGACGTGCAGCATGTGAAGCTCGCGATCGTCGACCGCGACGGCACACCGGCCAGCCGGGCGCTGGTCGCGCGCTTCACCGGCTCGGCCTACTTCGACGCCGTCCTCCAGACCCAGGATGACGCGGTGGCGAGCGCGGCGATCGACGCCTCACAGGCCTCGGCGATCTTGCAAATCAACTCCGGCTACGAGCGCACGCTGCATGGCGGCCGCACGGCGCAGGTGCAGCTGATCGTCGACGGCTCCGACTCGAACACCGCGCGCTTCGTGGTGAACTACGCGACGCAGATCGCGACCGCCGCCAACACCGCGTTGCTGGCGGACCGCGCCGAGCGGGCGGCCGGCCGTGCGCCCACCACCGGACGCGTCGATCTCCAGCCGCGCGCGTGGTTCAACGCCGACCTCGAAAGCCGCAACTTCTACGTGCCGGGCATCATCGCGATGCTCGTCATGCTCATCGGCCTGATGCTGACGAGCATGGCCATCGTGCGCGAAAAGGAGGCCGGCACCATCGAGCAGATCATGGTCACGCCGATCCGTCCGATCGAATTCATCCTCGGCAAATGCGCGCCGTTCGCGGTGATCGGCTTCGTCAACACCGCCATGGTCTCGGCAGTCGCGTTGTTCTGGTTCGATATCCCGTTCCGTGGGAGCTTCCCGCTGTTGCTGGCGGGCGTGGCGCTTTTCCTCCTCAGCACGCTCGGCATCGGGCTGTTCATCTCGACGGTGAGCCAGACGCAGCAGCAGGCGATGATGACGACGTTCTTCTTCTTTTTTCCGGCGATGCTTTTCTCGGGTTTCATCTTCCCGATCGCGAACATGCCGGCCGTCATCCAGTGGCTGAGCCTGCTCGACCCGCTGCGCTACATGCTCGTCGTCATCCGCGGCGTGTTCCTCAAGGGCGTGGGGATCGAGGTGCTCTGGACGCAACTCGCCGCACTCCTCGCACTCGGTGTCGCCGTGATGGGCTTCGCGATCCGGCGCTTCCGCAAGCACGTCGCGTAGGCGCAAAAAAGCCGGGGCGCGCGGCCCCGGCGGGTGGTGCGCCAGGCGGCGGTCCGCCTCACTTCTTCTCCGGCGTCGACGCGACGTGCAGGGTCTGCGTCGGGAAGGCGAAGGACAGGCCGCGGCCCTCGACGGCGCGCATGATCTCGAGGTTGATCTGCTGGCGCACCTGCATGTGGCGAACGAAGTCGGCGTCCTTGAACACGTAGACGACCCAGATATCGAGCGAGGAGGCGCTGTAGTCGCGGAAATAGACGTGCGTGTCCGGCGTGTTGACCTCGGGCTTGCTCTCGATGATGCGCCGGATCTCGGCGACGACCGCATCCATCTGGTCCGCCGGCGTGTCGTAGGTCAGGCCGATCACCTGCTCGACGCGGCGGCCGTTGAAACGGGCGAGGTTCACGATGGCTTCGCCGGCGACGGTCTTGTTCGGGATGACCATGAGCGACTTGTCGATCAGGCGCAGCTTGGTGGAACGGAGGCCGATGTCCTCGACCGTGCCGACGCTACCGGCGATGCGGATGGTTTCGCCGATCTTGAACGGCTGGTCGACCGCCACGACGACCGAGCCGAAGAGGTTCGCGATGGTGTCCTGCGCCGCGAGGGCGAAGGCGAGGCCGCCGATGCCGAGGGCGCCGAGCGCGGCCTTCACGTTGGCCCCGAGGCTCTGGGCGATCATCAGCACGCCGAAGACGAAGACGATCGCGAAGAGCGTTTTCTTGATCCACGGCATGAAGGGCGTGATGCCGAGCTGCTTGTCGCGCGCCACCTCGTGCAGGTGATCGAGCACGGTGTTGAAGGCGCGGATGAAGCCCCAGAAGATCACCAGCGAGAACATCACCGTGTAGACGTAGCCGAGCGTCTCGTCGGCGGCCTCGGAGAATTTCAGCACCTTGAGCGCAAGCACCGCACCGATCACGACGATGAGCGCCTTCACCGGTCCTTCGAGCGCGGGGAACAGCTTGTCGTCGAGCGTGGTTTCGGTGCGCGAAGCCAGCCGCTTGAAGAACGCGAAGATCCAGGTCGTCACGATGCGCCGCAGCACATAGGCGATCAGCGTGATCAGCACCGCGATGATGTAGTGCGTCGCGGTGTTGCCGCTGCTGCGCACGTCGAAGACCGAGAGGATGATGTCGACCAGGTGCTCGACGAAGTCGGGGGTGCGCGGATCGGCGTGGCCGCTGGCCACGGCGGCGGCCGCGGCGGTGTTGACGGCTTGCTGGGCCGTGGCGGGATCGGCCGCAGCGGCGCTTTCCTGGGCCCGACCGCCCAGGGCGGCGAGCAGCGCGAAGACGGTCGCAAGAAGGACTCGGCGGAAATTCATGGTGGAGTCCTGCAAAAGGCCGGGGGCCGGCCTTGTCAAAGGTTTAGCCCCGGGCAACGGGGCGTCCGATTTCCCCGCTTGCGGCGGCTCCGACCGTCCGCGCAGACTGCGCGCTTTCCATGTCACCCGCGTTCGCCATGTTCAGCACCATGCCCTGGTGGGCTTGGGCCGGTTTTCTCGTCTTCATCGCCACGATGCTCGCGCTCGACCTGGGCGTGTTCAACCGGAAGTCCCACGTCGTCACGCTCAAGGAGGCGCTGGCGTGGTGTGCGGTGTGGTTCGGCCTGGCGATGGCGTTCAACCTCCTCATCGCGCTGCAGATGCCGAACACCGAGACGAGCAAGCCGGCGCTGGAGTTCTTCACCGGCTACATCGTCGAGCTGTGCCTGAGCGTCGACAACGTCTTCGTCTTCATCGTCATCTTCCAATACTTCCGCGTCGAGCCGCGTTACCAGCACCGCGTGCTGTTCTGGGGCATCGTCGGCGCGGTGCTGATGCGGGCGGCCTTCATCTTCGCGGGCATCTCGCTGATCAACACCTTCCACTGGATCATCTACGTCTTCGGCGCGTTCCTCGTCTACACCGGCATCAAGCTCGCGCTGCCGAAGAAGGAAGACGGCTTCGAACCGGAGAAAAACCCGGCCGTGCGCCTCGCCCGCAAGTTTCTCCCGGTGACTTCGCAGTTCCACGGCGGCGACTTCTTCGTGCGCCAGCACGGCAAGCTGCACGCCACGCCGATGTTCCTCGTGCTGCTGATCGTGGAGACGACGGACGTGATGTTCGCGCTCGACTCGATCCCCGCGGTGATCGCGATCACGCGCAACGAGTTCATCGTTTTCACGTCGAACATCTTTGCGATCCTCGGCCTGCGCTCGCTCTACTTCGCGGTGTCGGGCGTGATGCAGTTGTTCCGCTACCTGAACATCGGCCTCGCGGTCATCCTCGTCTTCGTCGGCTGCAAGATGATCGCTTCCAGCTGGGTGAAGATCGAGATCCACATCTCGCTCGGCATCATCGGCACGGTGCTCGCCGCCTCGATCCTCGCCTCGGTGCTGATCCCGGCCCAGCGCAAGCCGGAGTCGGAGCAGCCCAAGATCTGAGCGCGCCGCGCTAGCGGCCGTCCCCGCCCGCACAGACCTCGGCCACATCGGCGAGGTCGTGCAACACCGGCAGCATCGCCTCGAGGCGGGCGATTTTCTTCGCGTCCGTGAAGAGGCCCGTCTCGGCGTAGGTCACCCAGCCCTGCTCCAGCTTCACGGGCTGGCGCACGCCCGCCGCGTGCATCGCCATGAGCTTCGCGCGGATCTCGGGCACGAGCGCCGCGGCCAGGAGCTCCGGCGCGTTGCTGCGCACGAACCACGCCGCGTCGAACGGCGCGTCGCCGACCGTGATCTCCTTGGCCCCGAAAAATTCGGCCACCTTCGTGCTGAACCCCTGAGCCTCCAGCCGGAAGGTGAATCCACCGCTGCGCCGCGGCTCGACGCCGGCCGCGATCCACATCTGGCGCGATTTGCCGCTGCCGGTGGCGAAGGCCCAGAAGCGCACGCGGCGGCCGCCCTGGCTGCCCTCGGCGCGCGGCTCGATCACACCGAAGGCCTTTTTCTCCTGGAGCAGCTGCAGACCCTGCCGCGCGGCGAGCGCCGCCACATTGGCGCGCGTCTGTTTCTGGGCGGTCTTCGCGGCCCAGATGATGAAACCGATGAAAGCGGCCACGCCGCCGACGATCGCAAGGGTCACCACTGCATCCATGGCGGCGAGGCAAACGCGCGCACCCCGTCCGGGCGAGCGCGAATCCGCCGCACTGAAAGCAAAGCCGCCGGGCCCGCTAAGCGGACTCCGGCGGCAGGCCCGGCGCGCACACGCACCGGACGTTACCCCTGAAAAAAATCGCGACCGGAGGGCACCGCGACGGCGGCGCCACGGCCCGCGGAGGGCGATGGCTGCCGCCGCGCGGCACGCGCGGTCACGCGATGGTGATCTTGCGCGGCTTCACAGCCTCGGCCTTCGGCAGCGAGACCTGCAGCACGCCGTCCTTGAGCTCGGCGTGGATCTTGTCCGCGTTCACGGAGTGGTCGTGCTCGAGCTCAAGCAGGTAACCGGCATCGGCGGACTCGCGGTAGAGCGCGGTCCAGCCCTCGGGCGCGCGCCAGGCGCGGCGGCCCTGGATGCGGATCACGCTGTCCTCGACGGTGAATTCGAGGCCGTCTTTGGCCACGCCGGGCAGCTGCACGGTGAGGCCCCAGGCCTCGGTGGTTTCCTGCAACTCGTAAACGGGCTTGAGCGTGAACTCCGGCTCGCGCGTGGTGGTGGCCTCGGGCTGCTCCGGTTGACGCGAGAGCGAACGGGTGAGGCGCGGAACGATCTGGTTGAAGAGATGAGTCATGGTGGGAATCTCCTGGTGGATGAGGGTTCAGTTGACGCTGATGGCGATCTTGCGCGGCTTGGCCTGCTCGCGCTTCGGCAGCGTGACGGTGAGCACGCCGTGCTCGAGGGAGGCGCTGACCTTCTCGGCGTCGACACTCTCCGGCACCGCGATGGAACGCTGGAGGCTGAAGGACTCATCGCCCTGCTTGCGCGTGGCGCTGAGCGTCAGGTAATCCTCGACCATCTCGATGTTGATGGCCTCGCGGGCGATGCCTGGCAGCTCGGCGCGGACGTAGACGTTGTCCTTGTCTTCGTAGAGATCGACTGGGAAGCGCGGCGCCGCCGGCGTCGCGGCCTCAGCATAAGTGGCCGCGAAGAGACGATCGATTTCCGACTCCAAGCCGGCCCACGGGCTGCGCGCACCGCGAAAGAGCGAGGCGGAACGAGGATAGGAATAATGGGTGATGCGATACATGGTTGGGTTCTCCTTGGGTTGTGTTGTGCCAGAGTCCTTGCATCCGACGTGCCGCGCCCACGCCGTGCGCAAGTGGCCGGTTTTGCGGCAGTTGCTTTCGAGCGGTCCGTGCGAGCGGGAAAAACTGTCCACCCGTGGGACAGACTCACCGCGCAATTACGACGCGCCTCGGATGACTTTTCCGTGGCCAGGCCTCCGCGGGCCCGCCACGAATACTGTTTCCGCGATGAACTTCGATTTCGACCGCCCGATCGACCGCCTGCACAGCGACAGCCAGAAATGGCAGAAATACACCGGCCGCGACGTGTTGCCGCTGTGGGTGGCCGACATGGATTTCGCCGCGCCGCCCGCCGTCATCGAGGCGCTGCGCGCGCGCATCGAGCACGGCGTGATCGGTTACGCCAAGCCCCTGCCCTCGCTCATCGCGGCGACGGTCGACTACTGCGCGCGGCGTTACGGCTGGCAGGTCGACCCGGCCTGGATCGTCTGGCTCCCGGGCCTCGTCACCGGTCTCAACGTCGCCGCCGCCCTGGGCGAACCGGGCGACGAGATCCTCTGCGCCACGCCGGTCTACCCGCCCTTCATGAGCGCGCCCACCAACCAGCACCGCAAGGCCGTCCCCGTGCCCATGGTGCTGCGCAACGGACGCTGGGAACTCGACTTCGCGGCGCTCGCACGCGCCGTCACGCCGCGCACGAGGCAGTTTTTCCTCTGCAGCCCGCACAACCCGGTCGGCCGCGCCTTCTCGCGCGCGGAACTGGAACAGGTCGTCGCGTTCTGCGAGCGGCACAACCTCCTGCTCGTGTCGGACGAGATCCACTGCGACCTCGTGCTCGACGACGTCGCACACGTCCCCGCCGCCACGCTCTCGCCCGCCACCGCCGCCCGCAGCATCACGCTCATGGCGCCGAGCAAGACCTACAACATTCCCGGGCTCGGCTGCTCGTTCGCCATCGTGCCGGACCCCAGGCTCCGCGCCGCCTTCAGTCGCGCCGCGCAAGGCATCGTGCCCGACGTCAACGTCCTCGGCCTCGTCGCCGGCGAGGCCGCGATGCGCCACGGCGAACCGTGGCGCCAGCAACTTCTCGCCTACCTCCGCGGCAACCGCGATCTCCTCGAGCAGACGATCGCGCGCGGCGAATTGCCCGGCATCGCGATGACCCACGTCGAGGCCACCTATCTCGCGTGGCTGAACATCGAAGGCCTCCAGCTCGCCAACGCGCACGCTTTCTTCGAGCAACACGGCCTCGGCTTTTCCGACGGCGCGCCGTTCGGCGCGGCCAAGGACACCCATGTGCGCCTCAACTTCGGCTGCACCCGCGCCACGCTCACCGAAGCCCTCGCCCGCCTGAAGCGCGCCCTCGCCGCCCGCTGAGTCCCCGTCCAGGCCGACGGCCCGTCGGCGTCGGCCTTCCCTCTCTCCACCCTCGCCCCACATCCCTGCGCGCCGCCCCTCCGCGCCTGCGCCCCCGCCCTCCTCACGGCCCGCTTCCCGCTGCCGATCCTCCAGTCGTTCCCGCCCCTTCACCGTTCCGCCCCCGCCTCATGGTAACCTATTAGGTTACTTTTTGCTTCCTTCCTTCTCCAGATTCAGCCGTGCGTAGACGATATTGGTAACCTATTAGGTTACCAATGAGGACACACCCACGATTAAAGATGTGGCTCGAGATCGGAGGAGCCTTGTTCGAGTTGGGGGAGAAATTGGTCGACGAAGCGCGCGCCAAGACCCGCCAGCGACGCTGGCAGTCCTATCACACCGTGCGTCCGGGCGAAGGGACCCCGCTCTGGAACCTGCTGGCTGCCCAACTGCAGGCCGAACTCAAGCCCCGCGGCGCCAAGGTCCGGCTGGCCCGCTACCTCGGCGTTCCGAAGCAGCGCCTGAACGATTTCCTGACGGGCGGCAGCCGGCTCCCTGACGCAGAGCTCACTCTTCGCCTGCTGCACTGGTTGGCCGAAAAACGAGCCGGGCGCGACGTGTCGGTTTGAACTAAATTGGTAACCTATTAGGTTACCAGGGACGCGGGCTCGCGGTTGAATCGTGCGACACGTTCTGATTTGCGATGCGGCCGTCGCGAGCAACCATCCGGGCGTGCGCATCGGGTCGCTCCAGTTCGAATCGAATCTCTTTCTCTCGCCGCTGGCAGGTTACACCAACCTGCCCTTCCGGCTCGTCGTGCGCGAGATCGGCGGACTCGACTGGGCTACGACGGACCTGATCAACGCCCGCTCGCTCCTCGAACGCAACCACAAGGCCCTCCAGCTTGCCCAAACCTGCGCCGCCGAGAAAATTCTCTCCGTCCAGCTCTTCGGCGCCGTGCCGGAGGAGATGCGCGACGCCGCCGCGCTGGTCGAGTCGATGGGCATCGCCTCGGTCGACATCAACATGGGCTGCCCTGTCCGCAAAGTCGTCGGCATCGGCGGCGGCTCGGCGATGATGACCGAGCTCAAAAAAACCCAGGCGCTCGTCCGCGGCATGATTGACGCGGTGAAAATCCCCATCACCGCCAAGATGCGCCTCGGTTGGGACGAGGACAACCTCACCGCGCCCGACCTCGCCCGCGCACTCGAGGACGTGGGCGTGGCCGCGATCTTCGTCCACGGCCGCACCCGCGCCCAAGGTTTCAGCGGCACGATCAACCTCGCCGGCATCCGCGCCGTCGTGCAGGCGGTGAAGACCATCCCCGTGATCGGCAACGGCGACGTGACCACGCCCGCCGCGGCTAAGCGCATGCTCGAAGAAACCGGCTGCGCCGGCGTGAGCATCGGACGCGGCGCGTTCTACAATCCGTGGATTTTCCGCGACACGTGCGCCTACCTGCGCACCGGCGTGCTGCCCGCCGAGGCTGGGTTCGCCGAACGCATCGCGGTGATGCGCCGTCATCTCGACCTCGCGTGCGAGGTTTTCGGCGAGGAACTCGGCTGCCGGCTCTTCCGCAAGCCGGCGGCGTGGTATGCGAAGCGTTTTGGCCCAGCGAAGGAATTCAAGAAGGCGGTCGTCAGCCTGCGCACGCGCGCGGAGTTCGACGACATCGTCGCCCGTTTCGAGAAATGGCGCGCGCCGTTCTGCGACGAACGCGGCGAGTTGCTGCCGCGCTTCCGCCCCGATCCGCTCGTGGCGTCGTTCATGCGCGACGACGCGGACGACCCGGCCAGCGTGCGGCGCGAATTCATCCCGGTGCCCAAGGGACCGGTCGACACCTGGTAGTCCGCGGCGCGGCCCCTGCCCGCGCGATTCGGTCGCCGCCACCGGCAAAGCGGCATTGCGCCGACAGCACCGAGCCGCCAATCCCTGACTGTTCCCGTCCTGCGTTTCCCATGTCCAATCTCGTCCACCTCTGGGCCATTTTTCTCGGCACGGTGATCGGCCTGCTGCCGATCATCAATCCGCTGGCCGCCGCGCCCACGTTCCTCGCCATCACGGAGGGCCACAGCGAGGCCCGGCGTCGCGAACAGGCGCGCAAGGGCTGCCTCTACATGGTGGCGATCCTCGTGAGTTTCCTGATCGGCGGCTCGTTCATCATGGCGTTCTTCGGCATCTCCATCCCGGGACTGCGGATCGCGGGCGGCATCATGCTGGCGGGGATCGGCATGAGCATGCTGACGGCACATCGCAACACCGCGAGCGACAACGAGGAACACGAGGCGGCGCGGCAGAAGCAGGACATCTCCTTCTCCCCGCTCGCCATGCCTATGCTCAGCGGCCCCGGCTCAATCGCGGTGACGCTGGGCTTCACCTCGCTCGCCCAGGACTGGGTCGACTACGTGGCGATCATCGCCGGCATCGTGGTGGTGGCGCTGTTCACTTACGTGACGCTCCGCGTCTCCGGTCGCATCGTGCGCTTCGTGGGGCCGGTCGGCGTGAACGCGATGACGAAGATCATGGGCTTCCTCATCATGGCGATCGGCGTGCAGTTCGTCGTGAATGGCGTGCTCGGCATCGCGACGGACCCGGAACTGTTGCGCAGCATCAAGGCTGCGCTGACGGCCTGAGACCGGATTGGCGCGCGCAACCGACGCTCGCTCCTGCGATCAGTGCCGGCGTTCGACGATCGCGCCGGTGCGGTCCTTGAAGCTGAGTTTGCGCGTCTCGGCGTTGTAGCCCTCGAAGGTGATGCCGAGCTGCGGATTGACGAGGTCGCCCGGGGAATACGCCGTGCGCTCGATGAACACCCGGGGATTCGCGCCGGCGCGCACGCCACTGATGCGCAACCCGTCGACCCACGCGCGGAAAGCCGGGCTCGGCGGCGGCGCCGTTTGCTCGGGCTCCACGGGAACGGGTGCTGACGACACCGCCGCAGACGCGCCGGCCGCAGGCTCGACTGGAGCCGTCGTGGCGGTCTCGGCGGGCGACGGCGTGACGGGCGACGTGGGGGTGGACAGGACTTCGTTGGTCGCGGCGGTGCGCCCTTGTTCGACAGCGGCGACCGCATCGCGCGCCTGAGCCAGAGGCCCGGAGGCGGAAACGGTTGTCGCAGGCGCACTGGAGGGAGCGGCGGTCGGCTGGGCCGGTTGGGCGACCGACGGGCGGACGCTCGGTTCGGGAGCGGGTGCAGTGTCCGGAGCTGTCAGATACTGGAAGCCGAACCAGCCCAGCGCACCGAGCACGATGACGGCAACGCCACCCAGCAGGACGAGCCGCTTCGGCGAGGCCTTAGGTTTGGCCTCCGCCACCACCGGAGGCACCGCGGGCTGGAGGGGGCTCGACGCGAGCGGTGCCGGGAAAGGTGGCGCGGTCGGAGGCCGCGGGAAAGGAGCGGCCACCGGAGGCGGCGGCGGGAGAGTCGAGGCCTTGGGCGGCGGGGGAAACGGGGCTGCCACCGGGGGCGGAGCCGGAGGTGGGAACACCGGTGGTTCCGCAGAAGGCGCGGGCGGTGCCGCGGGCGCGGGCGCCGTGACAGGCACGGGCGGCGGGAACGCCGCCACCGGCGGCACGACCGGAGCCGGGGCCGGCGCGGAGGTTACCAGCGGAGCCGCGCCGGAATCGCGCGGCTTCAAGGCGATTTTGGGCCGGGGCGCTTCAGGCGATGTCGGGCCCGGCGCCGGGCTGGGCGCAACAACCGGCGCCGGGGCGGGAGGCGGCGGAGGGAACGCGGCAGCGGCAGACGGCGGCGGGGGCGGAAAAGCGGGTGCCAGCGGAGGCGAGGGCGGAAAGACCGGGGCCGGCGCTTCGCCCGCCGGCGCGCTGGCGGGCGACGACGACGCCTCGGGTGCAGGCTCTGGTGCAGGCGCGGCGGGCGGCGGCACAGGAGACTCCGCGGCGGGCGCGGCGGAGAGCCGGGGCTTGGAGCGGACTGGGAGCGGATCGACGGGCGCAGCGGCGGTGCTCGCATCCGGAGCGGGAGTCAGAGCCGCGGCGGGAGCGGGGGGCGGCGTGGCCGGAGCGGCGGCCGCGTCGGCAGCGAGACGGGGCTTGAGGCGCAGCTTCGGGGCGTTGTCTTCGCTCATGAGGGACGGCTAACAACTTTCTCCAGCCCCGAAAACAAAAAGATGAGCCCGGGAGTGACAATCGCCGCGGCCATGGCAGGCTTTCCAACCATGCAGGCGGACCGTGTTTTTCGCTCCCGGATCGATGGCTGGCTCGTCGGCGTGGTCTTGGTGGCGGCAGCCGCCCCGTTGTTCGCCCTCGTGTGGCTGCTGTGGCAGGGGCAGTGGGCGGGCGTGACGCTGCTGGCGGTGTGGGGCACGGTGATGACGACCGTGGTCTGCGTGACGGGTTTCCCGTTGCGCTACACGCTCACGGCGGAAGCGGTGCATGTGCGCTCGGGCTGGCTGACTTGGGACGTGCCCTACGCCCGGCTGCACGACGTCCGCCCGACGTGGAATCCCCTCGCGGCTCCGGCTTGGTCCCTCCGGCGCGTGCGGCTGGAGACGCCGGAGGCCGTCATCCTCGTCTCGCCAGACGACCGCGAATCGTTCATCAACGAACTGGCCGAGCGTTGTCCGCACCTCGCGCGACAAGGCGACCGGCTCTCCGCCCGCCCCAGCCCCCGATGAAACGCACGCCCGAAAAACTCGCCGGCATCACGAGTGCGGCGGTCAAGCAGGCCACCGGGCGCACGTGGAGCGAGTGGTGCACGCTGCTGGAGAAGGCCGGTGCGAAATCCTGGCCTCACGCCGAGATCGTGCTGTGGCTGCACCAGAAACACCAGGTGGCGGATTGGTGGTGTCAGATGGTGACGGTGGGCTACGAGCAGGCTGCGGGCCGGCGCGTGAAGCACCAGAAAGAGGACGGCTTCGAGATCAGCGTGAGCAAGACGATCGCCGCACCGGTGGCGGTCGTGTTCGAGGCATGGAAGGACGCCGCGATCCGCGAGCGCTGGCTGCCGCGCACGCCGCTCTCGGTGCGCAAGGCCACGCCGCACAAATCCATCCGCATCCTCTGGCCCGACGAGACGACCGTCTCCGTGAATTTCTGGCCCAAGGGTCCGCTGAAGTGCCAGGTCATGCCGCAACACGGCAAGCTCGCGAGCGCCGCCGACGCCGAGAAGATGAAGGCGTATTGGACGAAGCAGCTCGAATCGCTCTGCGCCCTGGTTGAGAAAAAAGCGTGAAGCGCCCCGCGCGCCGGCCGCGGCCGCAGCGCCGGCTTGCGCACGGCGCCCGCGTTCACCTAAAAACGCCTCATGCCAGCGCCGCGCCTTCACCGCTGCCTGCGCCAGTTCGGCCTGCTGCTGTGCCTTGCAGTGGCGGCGACCCTCGGCGCGCAGGAAGTCCAACGCCACGGCCTCGTGTTCGAGGAGTGGGTGCGCGACCGTTTTTTCAACGGCTACAAGCCCTCGAACTACACGCAGAAGTGGGACATCCCGGCCAGCGCCAACGTCGACCACGGCGGCGTGCCGGTGAACCCAAAGGCGGTCAAATACGGCACGGCCGTCGATCTCGGTGACGCGGTCCGCCAGTTCGAGATCGATCACCCCTTCCTGCTCGTGCTCGGCTTCTGGGAACAGCGCGGCGAGGAGAAGCATTTCGTCAACCTCGTCGCCCCGCTCGTCTCCGCGGAGAAATGGCGCGAGCTCTGGGGTCCGGTGACCTACGCCGACCTGCTCCGGCTCGACCGCTTCATCAAGGACACCGCCCGCCCCATCGCCGAGACGCGGCGCATGGCGTTGCAGATGAAAAACTCCCCGCCGTTCTCGGAGGCCGTCATCCAGTTCAACCCCAAGATCGATTCCACGCAGCGGCGCCTGCAGTGCTCGCTGCGTTTCGCCGACGTGTTCAAGCACCTCGCACCCGAGGCCGATCCGAAGCCGCAGGCCAAGCCCACGCTCTGGGGCGTCGAGGCTCCCGGGCCCATCGCATCCGGACCGCGGCAGCGCAACTGAGCCGGCGCGCGGGCGCGCACGCAGCGCGGCCGATAACGATTCGTAATCGCGCGCAGCAGCGGCGCGTTTTTCCGTCAACGCAGCCTCGCGCCGGGGCCGGCCGGCGCTAAACTGCCGGACAGGCGGCGCCCCGTTGTCCACGGCCCGGTCCGACGCCGGATCTCCGTTCTTTCCGCTCACCCAGGAGGCTCCCATGACCCAACGCACTCACCTCGACCACGGCCTGTCCGTGTTGCACGCGCGGCTGCGCACACCCGCGCCGGCGGCGAAGCTTCCGCCCCAGCGCGACATCCATCCGTTCATCACGTTGTCGCGCGAGACCGGCGCCGGCGCCACCACGCTGGGTCTCGAGCTGTTGCCGCGGCTCGACCGCGCCTTCGCCGGCGGGCCCGCCTGGGTGTTGCTCGATCGCGATCTGCTCACGCACGCGCTGACCCAGCATCAGTTGCCCGCCAGCCTCGCGGCCTACCTGCCGGAGGACCGCATCTCCGAGATCCGCGCCACCATCGGCGAGCTCGTCGGCCTGCACCCTTCGCTCTGGCAACTGGAGCAACAGGTCTGCGAAGCCATCCTGCAACTCGCACACGTCGGCCAGGTGATCCTCGTCGGCCGCGCCGCTCATCTCGTGACGCGCACCCTGGCCGGCGGCCTGCACGTGCGGCTCGTGGCCTCGCGCGCCAACCGCGTCGCCCGCATCGCGCGGCTGCTCGGCTGCCCGCCCGCCGACGCTGCGACGCACATCGACCGGCAGGACGAGGCCCGCCGGCGTTTCGTCCGCACCAACTTCGCGCAGGATGCCGACGACCCGCACCTCTACGACCTCGTCATCAACACCGATCACCTCGGCCCCGCCGCCGTGGCGCAGATCGTGTTGCAGGCGTTGCAGGAAAAATCCGTCCCGCCCGCCCCGGCGCCCGTTTGACCCCGGGCGGTCAAGAAATGCGCACGCTTCAGCAATAAAGTCCGCTCACCGGCGCGGGCAGTCGGGTTTAATAGCAGGAGCCCGCCGCCACGCCGTGTTCGACCTTCCCATCATCGATTCCTACCTGCTGAAGCTCTTCCGCTTCCGCACCCGCAAATTTCTCCGGATGGACGAGGCTCCGGGCCAGGTGCCGCCCACGCCGAAGAACGGCGAGGCCGGTTACCTCTACGTGCACATCCCGTTCTGCGAGGTGCTGTGCCCGTTCTGTTCCTTCCACCGCGTCCAGCACCGCCACTCGCAGGCCGTGCGCTACTTCGCCGCGCTGCGCGAGGAGATCCGCCTCTACCACGCCGCCGGCTACAAGTTCACCGGCGTCTACTTCGGCGGCGGCACGCCGACCGTCGAGCCCACCGAACTCGTCACGACGATCCAGCTCATCAAGGACCTGTTCGGCATCACGGAGATCTCCGTCGAGACCAACCCGAAGGACCTGCGCCCCGAGGTGCTCGAGCCGCTGCGCGCCGTCGGCGTCACCCGCCTGTCCGTGGGCGTGCAAAGCTTCGACGACCAGCTGCTGCGCGAGATGGAGCGCTACGACAAATACGGCAGCGGTGCCGAGACGATCGAGCGCATCCGCGCCATCGCGGGCATGTTCCCGACGCTGAACGTCGACCTCATCTTCAACCAGCCGCACCAGACGCTCGCCTCGCTCGAGCGCGACATCGCGGTCTTCAAGAGCCTCGGCGCCAACCAGGTCTCGTTCTACCCGCTCATGACCTCGCCCACGGTCGAGCGCCGCATGTCCGGCGGCATGGGGCTGCCCGACCAGCGCCGCCTGCGGCAGTTCTACCAGACCATCGTGCAGCGGCTCGGCACGGAATTCCCCGCCTCCTCCGCGTGGTGTTTCACCAAGCGCGGCCACGGGCTCGACGAATACATCGTCGCGGCCGACAACTACGTCGGCGTGGGCAGCGGCGCGTTCAGCTACCTCGACGGCACGCTCTACTCCACGACCTTCTCCCTCGCCGGCTACGAGCAGCGTATCGCACAGGGCCTCACCGGCATCGCCACCTGCCACCGCCTGAGCGAGACCGACCGTCTCCGCTACACGCTCCTCGTGCGCATGTTCGGCCTCTACCTCGACCGCGTCTCGGCCGAGCGGCACCACGGGAAACAGTTCTTCCGCAAGCTCTGGGGCGAGTTGCTCACGATGCGCGCGCTCGGCGCGGCCCGCGAGGACGCCCGCGGCTTCCGCCTCAACGAGCGCGGCATGTATTGGCTCATGCTGATGATGTCGGCGTTCTTCGAGTCGGTGAACAACTACCGCGACGCCATGCGCGCCCACGTGAAGAACGAGCTGCACGAGCCCGTGGAGATGTGCGCGCCCGTCGGCGGCATGGCCTCCGCCGCCGTCAGCGCGGAGTGACTTCCCCGCTCGCGCGCGCGCGCGCCGGGCTGAGGCGGAACGTCAGCGCGAGCGCCAGCACGAGCATCGCCACCTCGAAGGCGAAGAGCGCCGTGTAGGCCGTCAGCGCGCTGCCCGTCGCCAGGCGCATCGTGTCCACCACGATGCCGCCCATCAGGCTGCCGGCGGCGTGCCCGAGCATGTTGGCCATGCCCCACACGCCCATCAGCATCCCCGCGCGCACCGGCGTCGTGAATTCCACCACGCTCCCGAGCATGCCCGCCCCCGCCAGCCCGGTGCCGAAGCCCATCACGAGCACCAGCCAGCGGAACATCCCCGGCTCGCCCGCCAACCCCACGCCCGCCACCGCGCCGAAAACCACGAAGCTGACCACCAGCCCCGCGCGCATCAGCCGCAGAGCACCCAGCCATTTCAACAGCAGCACGCCCGACAGCAGCATCGCCGCCAGCACGCCCAGCCCCCAGAACATCGTCAGCCGCGTCGTCTCGCCCACGCTCATGTCCAGCACGAGCGCGCCGTAAGGCTCGAGCAACACGTCCTGCGCCAGCGTGCCGACGAAGGTGCAGATCACCACCGCGAACAGCCGCCGCACCTGCGGATCGGCCAGCACGTAGTCGCGCAACACCTCGCCGAACGGCCTCGAGCGCGCCTGCTCCGCCCGCGCCGCGCCTCCCGTCGGCGTCTCCTGCCCCGGCACGGCCACGAGCGCCAGCACCACGATCGCCACCGCGACGGCCAGCGCCACGCCCACGAGTTTCTCCGGGTCGTAATGCTCGAGCGCGCGGCCGAGAAAACCCGCGCCCATCACCGAGCCGAGCAGCGTGACGACCTCATACAACGTGATCGCGCGCGCCCGCGTGGCGCCGTCGAACTTCTCCGCCAACAGCGCCTGGTAGGCCGTGTGGCCGAGGTTGCGCCCGACGCCGTAGAGCAGGAACGCCGCCGCCGCGCCCGCCGCGAACAACCCCACGCGCTCGTGCGTGCGCACCGCCACGGCCGCGATCGCCGCCACGCCCGCGCCGATCAGCAGCGCCCCGAGCAACAGATACGGCTCGCGCCGGCGGCCGAAGAGCGGGAACGCATCCGAGCGATACCCGAACCACACCCGCAGCGGCGAGACGAGCAGCGGGATGACGAACAACGCCGCCACCAGCGTGGCAGGCAGCGCCATCTCCGCGATCATCACGCGGTTCAACGTGCCGCCCACCAGCACGCCGCTCAGGCCATACGCGACCGGGAAGGCGCCGAGGCGGATGTGGTGCAGGATGCGCACCGCCGCGCTCACGTCGCCAGCGCCGGGCCCGTCTCGGCCTTCTTCCTGCCGAAGCCGAGCGTCTCCTTGAGCCAAGCCCACGCCTTGCGCAGCCCGATCTCGCAGGTGCCGCTGATATGATACGTGCGCGCGAACAGCTCCTCATGCCCCACATAGCGCGGCGGCAGGAGCAGCAGCGTCTCGTTCTTGTCCGTCTTCGCGTTGTGCCCGAGCACCTCGGAATAGAACACGCCGCGCCCGACCACCAGACCCTCGCGCGGGAGCGCGATCTCGCGCTCCTTGAGCACGAGCCAAGGGCGGAACTTGAAGGTCAGCGCCCCGTCCGCCGCCTGATGCAGCCGGCCGTAGGTGCGCACCGGCACACCCTCGAGCTGGCGGCCGAGGAACAGCTTGTTGCCGTCGGCGAGCAGCTTGAAACGCCCGCGGCGCATGGTGAAGAAATCCCAGCAGAACACCGTCGCCCACACCGTCAGGCGGAACGCCCAGCCGGAGATCAGGTAGGCGAACAGGACGACGATCGCCGACAGCGTCACGCCCACCACCGGGTCGATGTAGGCGATGCCGCCCAGCAGCGCCATCAAGCCGGTGCGCGCGCTCTTCAGCACCGCGTCGACCGCGCCCCACGGGCTGAGCAGGATGAGGGCGTTGATCGCGTGCGAGGCGACCCACACCACCGCGTGCACCGCGATCGCGAGCGGCAGCAGGAGGATCGTCCAGAGCCAGGAAAGGTCGATCGCGCCGAGCTGGAGCATCGCGAGCCCCGAGTTGACGAAGGTGAGCGAGGCGCTCGCGTCGCCGCCGGCCGCCATGGCCTTCGACGCCGCGGAGACGAGCAACGGCACCACCGCGCCCGTCGCGACGAGGCCGGTCATCTTGTTCTCCACCGTGTCGAGCACATCGAGCGGCTTCTTCCAGCCCGGCGGCATCGTGGCGCCGAACGCATCCTTCGCCGCCGCCGCGCCCACGAGCGCGAAGCCCGCCAGCCACACCATCGGGTTGGCGAACCACGGGAGCCCGGCCTTCTGCTCAGGTGAGTCGGCCTGCATCCACTGATAAAGACCCACCGCGCTCACGCCGAGCAGCGGTGAGATCGCGATGCCGGTGATCTGCGTGGCCGTCTTGGCCAGCTCGAGACCGGCGCTCGGCACCTCGCCGTCCTTGCCCTTCTGCGCGGGCGCCGCCCAGAGCGGCAACGACAGCAGCGAGACGATGCACAACAGGGCGGTGAACGGGAGAAGTCGCTTCATGCGCGCCACCATAGCCGCGACCCTTCCGTTGAAAAGCCCGCAGTAGCCCGCACGGCAGGGCCGTTTGTCCCTCAGGGCCGGCGCGGCTCCCGCCCTGCCGGTCGTCGACCGCACGCTGCCTCGCTGCGCCGCCACGCGCGCTGCGGCCGCGACGCCCCGGCACGCACGTCGGGCCGCATGCAAAACCTTGCCGCCTTCCGCGGCGCACCCAAGCTGAACACGCGCCATGGAAAACGCTCCCGCTGGACTTGCGCGGCCTGCGCCTCTTCGCCGGTCGCCGTTGCGCGCCCGCCCTGCCGCGCCGTCCGCGGCCCGGTTCGCCACCGCCGCATGAGCCGGACGATGCATCTCCTCCTCGGACTCGCCGCCGCCGTCGGGCTGGCGCTGTTCGTCTCGCAGTTGGCGGAGATCCCGTTCCGCAGCGCGCTGCGCGGCTACGACAACACCTTCAACTACCTGTGGCTGCGCTCGGCGCTGGCCGATGGCGATTGGGATTTCCGCAACGACCTCGCCGCGAGCAACACCCTCACGCCGGACCACCGCGCCGCCGCGCTGGCGCTGCCGCCGACGGAGGCCGGGCGCATCCCGAACAAGTATGGTCTCGGCTGGGCGGTGCTCACGCTGCCGTTCTACCTCGGGGCGGATGCCTTCGTGGCGCTGGGCCGCGCGACCGGGCTGCTCACGCTTGAGCGCGACGGTTTCAGCGCGCCCTACCAAATCGCCGTGCAAACCGGCCACGCGCTGCTCGCCGTGCTGGCGCTGGTGCTCGCGACCCGGACGATCGGGCGCTGGCTCGGCGACCGGAGCGCAGCGCTCGCCGGCGTGGCGGCCGTGTGGGCGGCGAGCCCGTTGCTCTATTACCAGACGGTCAACCTGAGCATGAGCCACGGCGCGGCGTTCTTCCTCGTCGCGGTGCTGGCTTTCGCACTGGAACGCGCCACGGCGACGCCCGCGGACGCCGCGCCCGGTGAGCCGCTGCGCGCCCGCTGGTGGCTGCTCGCGGGCGCGGCGCTCGGGCTGGCGGCGATCACGCGGTTTCAACTCGCGGTCTTCGGCGTCGTCGTCCTATGGGCGGCCGGCCGCAATCGGCGCACCGTCACGCGCCTCGCCCTCGTGGCGGCGGGCGCGGCGCCGTTCGTGTTGCTCCAACTCTGGGCGTGGCGCGTGGTCTATGGCCGCTGGCTCGTCTTCAGCTACGGCGCGGAAGGCGAAGGCTTCCACTGGAGCCGGCCGGAGCTGGCCAACTCGCTCTTCTCCCCGTGGCACGGGCTGTTCTACTGGCATCCGTTCCTGCTCGTCGCGCTGGCGGGCTTGTTCGCCTGGGCGTGGACGCGCCGCGGTGCAGCGATCGCATGGAGCGGCGCCGTGGCCCTCACGCTCTACGTCAACGCCGCCTGGTGGTGCTGGTGGTTCGCGTCGGCGTTCGGCAACCGCGGCTTCGACGCCGCGCTCCTGCCCTTGATGGCCGGCGCCGCGTGGCTCTTCCACCGCGCGCGCGGCCCGTGGCGGACGGCGCTCGCGACCGTCGCCGTCGGCGCCGCCGCGTGGAACGTCTATCTCGTCCTGCTCTACCGCACGGGCGCGATCTCGCGCCACGCACCCCTCACTTGGGAAGAAATGCTCTCCGCCGCCGCCCGGCTGCCGGACGCGTTGCGGTTCTGAACCCTCAAAAAAGGGGTCATGGCTTGACTCTTGACAAGGCCACCCGGTAGCCGCGCTCCTCCATGCCTCCGGCCAGCCGGAAGCGCCGCACATACTGGCTCACGCTCGCTGGTTGGCCCATCCCCAGCCGCTCCGCCAGCCAGCCGTTGCTCACCGATGTCGTCTGCTTCAGCAGGCAGGCCAAGGCCACCTTCGCCGGCGCCGACGCTTGCTCCGGCAGCGCTTTCAGCGAGATGCCCAGCGCCTTGGCGGCCGCCTGCAAAGATTCCTCCCACAGCTCCGCCCGGGCCTCCCGGAGCGCCGTGCGATCCGCGCCGAGCAACCCGAAGCGCGTGCCCGCCAAGCCAGCGCCTTGCAGTTCCTTTTTGAGTTTCGCCCGGAATTCCGTCGAGCCGACCATCCAGCCGCGACTCAGCCGTCCAAAGCGCTCGCTCCGTCGCTTCAAGTCCTCCTCCGCCAGCAGTCCGAGGTAAGCTTCATAGCGCCTCCACCCCGCCGCCGTATCGGGCAGGCGACCGCTTTCGGCCAGCACCACGCCGGCCTCCAGACACGCCGGACGCGTGCGTTGGATGAAATGATACAGGCTGCTCCAGCGATGCTCCCGCAGCCGCGCGATGCTCACCGCCTTGGCGCGCACCGGGTTCAGGTGGATGTAATGCGCCACCTGCGCCAGCGCATGTCCCGGCTCCACATGCAGCGCCTTGTAGCGCCCTTGGAACGGCCGGCCGGTCTCGCCCCGGAAGCGGTTGAACCGCGCCGCCCACGTCGCCTGCAGCCACCGCATGCCCTCGCTCAAGTTCGGCTCCGGCGTCTCCACCGCCAGGTGAAAGTGATTCCGCATCACCACATAGGCGTGCAACCGCCACCCGAAACGCTCCGCCGCCTCGAACAGGCAGCCCTCGAACGACTCCGCCGCCCCCGGCCCCGCGAACAGATCCCGCCGGTAGTTCCCCCGGTTGATCACATGGTAACACGCCCCCGCATACTCCAAACGCAGCTTTCGAGCCATGCCCCACCACGCCGCGACCGCTCTCTCTTGTCAAGAGTCAAGCCATGACCCCTTTGCTCTCTCCTGATCGTTGTCTGTAGTGACTGGTTGGGCTCCGTGGTTTTCATTTTAAGACCGACCGCAGCCATGGGGTAATCGAGAAAATATCTGACTCTGACTCCTCGCACTTCCAGTATCCGGTCACCGGCTCAAAAAAAACAGAGTCTTCTCGAATCAAGCTCTCTACGGATGCGAGTATTTGGTCTGAGGTGCTTCCCTCGGCAAAGGCACGATCCAGAGACGCAAGAATTAGCTCCATCGTAAGTAGCCGATGTTCTGATTTTTCCGATTTTCCGCACCGAAGCACGAATTCAGCTAATCTGTCTTTATCAGCGACTTCAATCGGCCAATCCTGCATCCAATCTTCGTAGGGCACGCGCAAGCTAGATGCCACTGCGCGCATTACTTCATGGTGAAATATCACAGATGGATTTATTTTGCCCAATCGTTACCGATGAGACACGCGCGGGCGAGCGTGCAGTGAGCCTTTTTGAAGAACGGGAGAGGCTGAGCGGAGCTGGGCCATACGAATTACGGTCACTTCCCGCGCGTTGTCTCTGACGACTGGATCGGCTCTTCACTTCTTTCCTTCTTTCATGATGAGACGGTGCAAGGCCTCGCCGCGAAAAAGGAGATAGTATGCGGCAGCTAGGACGACCGCTCCGTAGATGAACTGGGGTAACGAAGCTTGGAGGGACAACCGCTCGGTGACGCTTTCCTGCACGTTCTGGAAAACGCCAGCGAAGAATAGCCACGCGAAGTAAACGACGGCGGCCAGGTGCTGGATCGCAGATAAGGCCAACACCAATCCAGACACTCTTAGGGCAAGCCAGGCAGCTTCGTGTTTAGTCATAATTTTCCGCCGATCGACTCAGATCAGCCACGCCCGCCGAGCGGGCGAGCCGTCTCTATTGAATAACTGGGCCATGTTGAGCGTAGGCGTAATCATCAATTCAGGTGAGATCAAGGGCGTTGGTCTGTGGCTGACTGGATCGGCTCTTCTCTTCTTTCCCGCAACTGGCGCACTACGGAAACACCACCGGCTACAAGGATGCCGAGAAGTAGCAATATTCCGACGGCCGCTTCTGCGGGCGGAATCCAACCCGACGGGCTCTTGAGGCCGAGCAGTATTTCCAGATCTGAGTAACAGCCGTAGATGCGTCCGCTTGTTGGGTCTGCCGAATACAGATTCTTTCTTGAGACATCCGCTAACAACAAAAGCGAAAGCACCGCGGACGCACCTAGAAGCAAGAAGCGGAACCGGGATGATTTCATACGCCGATCGTTTGAGGTCAGACACGGAGGGCAGCGTCAGCTGCCCGGAGTTGTCTGTGCCGGCTGGATGGGCCTTCTGAGGGCATCGTATTCACGGCGAGAATCCTTCGCCTTGAAGCTCTCGACGACAACAAAGGATTCTGGATCGACATCATCGAAAATCGACAGCCGCAACTGATCTGGCCCGTCACAATCTTCGGTGTAAAGCGGCAGATGATGAAATGCGCGGCGGCCATCCAAGGCCCAATTTCTTCCGAGATACCGGAACGTCTCGGGCTGCGCACCCGGTATCACTCGCTGAGCATGGAAGACGCTGCGCGCATCCCGACTCCAGTAATCGCCCAGCAGAACCCAGGTATTTGGGTTCGCACCCGGCAACACGCAGCGACCAAGAAACACGCGCACGCTATCTTTGGAGTAGCCATCGCGCAGAATCTGAAAAGTGGCTGGATCGGCCCCGGAGATCACATCGCCCTTCAAATACACTCGATGCCGATCTTTCGCGTAACCGTCGCGCAACGGACGAAACGATGAAGCGTCGGCACCCTTCACTTCGTAATCGAGCGGATCGTGATTCCACGAGCGGATACTGAAGAACACCTTTTCGCCTTCCGTGCGATACCGCCACGAGGTGCATCCGCACAGAACAAGAATCAGCAAAACAAGCAGCGCTCTCTTCATCTTCTTTCGCCCATCGTCACCGATGAGACACGCGCGGGCGAGCGTGGAGTGAACCCTTTTGAACTACGGGAAATGCTGAGCGGAGAAGGCACATGCGATTTAGGTCACATCCCGCGCGTTGTTCTCTGGCGGTCTGGATCGGCTCTCTTTCATTCTTCCGAAAGACCAAAGTCCTCTCCGAACCTGAGATAAAACTCTCGCCGCTCTTCATCTCGCGGCGCGGGCTGCGCTGCAATGGCCGCGGCCTTCTCGCGGCAATAGCCAATCAACGCCTTCTTCTCTTCATCTGAGGCTTCGCCGAGCGAGAAGACAATATACTCCAGTGCCTGCACCGACGCGTCTGGATCAATGACGTCTTCGCCGGACAGCTCGATGAAGGCCGCGGTCTCCACGAGAGCTTGAGCAAGGGATTTCATCTTTCTTCCGCCGATCAGTATATTCAACTTAACTGAGTTGATGATAACAACAACATGGCCCGCGAATGGATGAGGCCCGATAAGTCTCTGAAAATCAACACTCGACTTGGCTGGGTTGAGCTTTTGCGCGGTGTTTTTTACCGGCGTAAAGCTCAACTCGTTTTTATAGATGCGAACTGAGCGCCTGCGCGGTGTGCGCGTGATTTCAACCGCCGACCGCCCGCGTGAACACGTGGGCGGCGCAAAGGGCTCGGGCCCGGCGCTCAGGGGCGCGGGAGGTCGCGGCCGAAGAGCGTGAGATACATCACACGGTAGAGGTCGATGTTGTCGACGTTGCCGTGGATGCGATCGGCGTTCAGGCCCGCGGCGCGCACGATGACGCCGCCGGAGCTGTCGTCCTTCGTGCCCCAGGAAATCCAGAAGGGCAGGCGCCGGCCGTGCTCATCGGGGAGCGCGAGGAAAGGCAGGCTGCCGGTGCCGTCGCGGCCGTCGATGGGGGCGCCGTTGCCGTCCTGCGCGGGCACGGGCTGGTCGAGGGGCACGCGGTCGGCGCGGTTGCCCATGAGCGTCATGCTGCCGGCGTTGCTGTCGGAGGCGATGAGCAGAAGCGTGTCGGGGTGCGTGGCGAGGAACTGGCGGACGACGCCGATGCCCTCGTCGGCGCGGCGATGCGCCTCGAGCACGCCGGCGGCGTTGTTGCCGTTGGCGAAATTATCGGAGCCTTCCTCCTCGGCGACGAGGGCGAAGCCCTGCGGGTGGCGCGAGAGCACGCGGAGGGACCACGCGATCATCTCCGCGTAAGTGGGCGCGTAGGGCCAGTAGAGCGGCTCGCCGGAGGCGCGGAGCTTCTCCTCGGGCCAGCCGTTGAAGGTGTGGTCGTGGGCGAAGAGGCCGAGCACCTTCTCACCGGGGCGCGGGTCGAGCGCGAGGAGTTCGTCGCGGGTGAAGACAACGGTGTAGCCCGCGCGGCGGGCCTCGGCGATGAGGTCGCGGCCGTCGGTGCGCTTGCCGGGGCCGTGCCGGCCAGCGACGCCGGCGGGCAGGAACCAGGCCTCGCCGCCACCGAGGAGGACCGGGGCGCCGCTCTCGATGAGCCCGGCGCAGATCGCGGCCTCCTCGGCGCGGCGGTGGGAACTCGTGAGGAAAACGGCGGAGCCCGGCTCGTAATGCGCACCGGTCTGCACGATGCCGACGGCGCGACCGGCGGCCTGGGCCTCGCGCAGGAGCGGGCCGGGGTAGCCGGAGAGGGCGCGGGCCTCGGGTTCGACGTGGCCGAAGGCGCGGTGATCGGCGCGCAGGCCCCAGGCGTGCGTCGTGGCGCCGCCGTTGGAGCTGGAGCTGAGGGCGTCGCTCAGGCGCCCGTCGTAGACCGCCACATGCGGGAGCTGATCCCAGTTGAGCTTCCCGGCGGGTCCGACGTTGAGGAACCGCGTCGCCATCCACGAGGCGAGCGAGGTGCCGTCCGGGTGCAGGAAGACCACATTACCCACCGGTGCCTCGCCCGCGGAGAGCGCGAGCGGCAGCACGAGAAGAGAGATCAGTTGGCGCATGAGCGCATTCACTTTTTCCTGGAAGCGGCGCGGGGCGCAAGCCCGGCGGCGCCGAGAATGTCGTCCCACGCGTAGAAATGGAACGTGCGGTCGGTGGACATCGCGGCGAACAGGCCGCCCGGATAACCCGGGAGGGTGACGTTCGTCACGTCGCTGCCGTCGCTCTGGTCCGTCGCCAACCGCACGCTGGCCAGGAGAGGGTGATCGTGCGGGCGGGCGGCGGTGCCGGCGCGCGGGAAGATGCGGAAGGTGTTGGCCGCCTGGTTGGAGACGAGCAGGTAGCCGGTGCCGTCGGCGTGCTGGTAGATCGAAATGCCCTCGCGGTCGCGGGCGAAGCCCTCGGTGCCGAAGACGGCGAGCTCATCCTCGGCGTCCTCCGCGCCGGGATCGGCGCGGTATTTGCGGATGCCGTGGCTCTCATCGGCGTAGTAGATGTAGCCGAGCTCGCTGTCCACGGCGATGGCCTCGATCTCCTTCTTGCCGCTCCAGGTGCCGAAGGCGCGGGCGAAGACGCCGCGCATGGTGCCGGTGCCATCGTCGACGAGGCGGTATTGGTGGAGATAGCCTTCGGTGGGCGCGAGGTCGGGCGAGCGGCTGACGATGGCGAAGAGCGCGCCGTCGGACGGGCGCGTGTAGAGTGCTATGCCCATGCAGTCGCGGGCGCGCTCGCCGACGAAGACAGGAATGCCGCCAGCATCGAGCGGGGCCATGTCAGGCAAGCGATAGACGCGGAGGCGATGAGCGAAGCGCTCGGTGACGACGGCGATGTCGACCTTGCCGCCGGCGAAGGGCACGTCGTAGGCGACGTCGATGTTGTTGGGCCGGGCGAGGCCGCGCACGGTGAGGTCGGCGCGCGGCCGGCCGTCGAGACCGAAGACGTAGATCGCGCCGTCGGCGTCCTTGTCGGTGCCGAGCACGAGGCTCCCGGCCGGATTGGCGCGGTTGATCCAGATCGCGGGGTCGTCGCTGTCGTAACGGACGGGCTCGGTGACGACGCGCGGCGCGAGGGAGTCGGCGTTGCGCGCGTCGGGATCGGGCATGACGGCGTAAAGCGCCGCCACGAACAGCATGGGCGAAAACAAAGCCAGGGTCATCAGGCGCATGAGCGTAGTCCTCACAGGCGCCAACGCACGCCCACATTCGCGGACCAGTCGTATTCCTCGAGCTGGCCGAGGCGGGCGCCCTGGCCGTTGTCGCTCTTGAGGAAGACGCGGAAGGGCTCGTTGGTGAGGTTGAGAACCTCGGCGAAGACCTCGAATTGCTTCGTGACTTGGTAGCGCACGGTGAGGTCGAGCTGCTTGAAGTCGTCGACGTAGAGATCCTGCCAAGCCTCGCCGCCGAGCGGCTCGTCCTCGCGCAGGCGCTCGGAGCGGAAGTTGAGCGCGAGGCGGAGGAAGAGCGGGCCCTTCTCGTAGGTGAGGCCGAGGTTGCCAGTGGTGTCGCTCTGGCCGATGAAGGGCACGTCCTCGCCGGGGCGCGTCGGGTAGGTCGCCTTGCTGTCGAGGAAGGTGACGTTGGCGAGGAGGCCGAGTCCGTCGAAGGGCGCCGGGAGCATGCGGAGCTGCTGCTGGTAGGCGAGTTCGAGGCCGGTGATGGAGCCGGAGGAACCGTTGGCGAAGGTGGTGAGGGTGTAGCTGTCGGCGCCGATGACGACGGGCGTGGGCGACTCGTATTCGTAGGAGAAGTTCTTGATGTCCTTGTGGAACACGGCGGCGGACAGCACGCCGAGCGACGGGAGGTAATACTCGACGGAGGCGTCCCAGTTCTCCGACTCGAGGGCCTCGAGGGCGGGGTTGCCGCGGGTGATCTCGAGGTCGTCGCGGTTGACCACGGAGCGGTAGGCGCTGTCGCCGAAGGAGGGGCGCGCGAGGGCGTTGGACCACGCGGCGCGGAGGACGAGGTTCTTCGTGACGTCGTAGCGGAGATGCACGCCGGGCAGCCAGTTCGTGTAGCTGCGCGAGGCGGTGGCCCAAGTGGCGGTCTCGGTGTCGAGGTCGAGCTGGCGGCCGGTGGTGGAGAATTGGGTGCGCTCGACGCGGAGACCGCCGAGGAGGTTGAGCCGGCCGAGCGAGGTGCCGCCCATGACGTAGGCGGCGAGCACATCCTCGGAGAGGGAGAAGTCCTCGAACTCGCTGTCCTCGAACACGCGGTCGCCGGTGAAGGCGGAGCGGTTGGCGTAAAAGGCGTCGCGGACCGCGCCGGGATTGAGGCGCGGCACGGGCAGGTAGGGATACTCGCCGGCATCGGTGGCGAGATTGGCGAAGGTGAACGACGCCGGCGCACCGGTGAGTTCGTAGGCCTCGCCCTCGGACTCCTTCTCCTTGGCGCGAAAGAGCGCGCCGAACTTCACGTAGGACGGGCGGTGGGCGTCGCCGAAATCGTAGCGGGCGTTGAAGCCGGCGCCCGACTCGGTCTCGGAGCCGGTCTCGTTGGCAAGGTCGACGCGCTGGAAGTTGTAGGACGAGGGGATCAGGTAGCTCGCGCCGGCGAGCTGCGTGATGGCGACGTGGTAGGGGCCGTCGATGTCGTAGCGGATGACGGCGTCGCGGGTGTTGCGGCGGAAGCGCGCGGAGATCTCATCGGGACGGCGCTCCTCACCCTTCGTGTAGCCGGCCTGGGCGTCGATCTTCCATGAGCCGAAAGTCTTCTCGCCGCCGAGCGTGAAGGCGGAGACCTCCTGGTCCTTCTCGCGCATGCGGAGGCGGCGGCCGTAGCGGCGGAGGGCGGTGTAGGTGGCGCCGTCGGCCGAGGCGGAGGCGGGATCGAGCGTGCCCTCGGTGAAGTCGAAGATGGTGAGGTGGCGGTTTTCCGTGTCGGTGAAGCGATTGTAGCCGCCGCGCAGCCAGAGGTAGGTGGCGCCGTCGGGGCGCGCCTCGAGGGCGGCGTTCAGGCCGTAGCGCTCGCGCACGATCTCGTAGTCGCGGAACTCCAGCGCCTCGGCGACGTAGAACGGCGTGCCGTTATCGGAGGGCGGCACCCAGGCGCCGCCGGTCTCGAAGTTGTGCGAGCCGAACTTGCGCTCCTGCCACGTGGGCGCGAGGAGGAAGCCGAACTTGCCGCCGGCGCCGAAGCGCTGGGAGACATAGCCGTTGAACTTGCTGCTGTAACGGTCGGCGAGCGGCGAATACTGGCCCTGCGCGGTGACGCTGGCGGCGAGGCCTTCGTTCTCGAAGGGGCTCTTGGTCTTGATGTCGACCTGGCCGCCGAGGCCTTCGCCGTCCATGTCGGGCGTCGGCACCTTCGTGACCTCGATGGCGGCGAGCGCGTCGGCGGGGATGACGTCGAGCGCGGTGGCGCGGTCGCCGAGGTCGGCGCCGGCGAAGGAGCCGCCGTTCACCTTCACGGAAGTGAAACCGTAATTGAGGCCGCGGAGCACGATGTAGCGGCCCTCGCCTTGGTCGCGGTAAAGCGAGATGCCGGGAATGCGCTGGATGGCCTCGGCCGCGTTCTGGTCGGGGAAGTTGCCGATCTCGTCGGAGGCGACGATGTTCTTCAACGTGGCGGCGGCGCGCTGCTGGTTGATGGCGCGCGCGGTGCCGACGACGGAGCCCTTGATGACGAACTGCTCGAGGCGGACGACGCCGTCGTTGAACACGGCGTCGGCGCGCGTGACGCCGTTCGCCGCAACTTCAACGTCGAGCGCGAGCGGAGCGTAGCCGACGTAGCCGACCTCGACGCGACGCGGGCCAGCGGCGACGTTGGCGAGCGTGTAGGCGCCGGTGGCGTCGGTGTAGGTTTCCTGACCGTTGAGGCTCACGCGCGCGCCGGCGAGGGCGCGCTTCGTGAACGCATCGGTCACGCGGCCGCTGAGCGTGCCGGTCGATTGCGCGAGCGCCGGCAGCGGGCCGGCGAGCACGACGAACAGGCACGCGGCGGCGAGGCGCGCGAACCAAGGACGGAGACAGGAGAGGTGTTGAACGAAGGTCATGCGGTGAACGTCGCGGTGGTGACAGGTGCGCTCGGGCCGCGTCAACGGGCGAGCCTGCGTCAGGCCCAAATGTCACCGCGCCGCCACGCCGCCGTCACAATCGTCACCGAAAAGCGGGGTTTGCGCGCGCGCGCCGGGGCTGTTTTGGTGCGCCCATGCCGCTCACCAAGGCCGAGATTTCCCGTCTGCGTTCGTTGCAGGAAAAGAAGCACCGCGAGGCGCTCGGGCTGTTCGTCGTCGAGGGCGAGAAGGTGATCGGCGAGCTGCTCGCGGCCGGTTTTCCGTTCGCGGAGCTCTACGCGACGGAGGCGTGGGCGCCCGCCGGGACGGCCGCGGTGACGCGCGTGTCGCCGACGGAGATGGCGCGGATCAGCCACTACCCCACCCCGGCGAGCGTGCTCGCGGTGGGACGGCTCGCGCGCGCGCCGCTGGCGCCGGGCGCGCTCGACCGCGGCCTCACGCTGGCGCTCGACGGCATCCAGGACCCGGGCAACGTCGGCACGCTGCTGCGCATCGCCGACTGGTTCGCGCTCGACCGCGTGGTGCTCGCGCCGGATGGCGCGGATCTGTTTTCGCAGAAGGTGATCAACGCCAGCATGGGCTCGTTCGCCCGCGTGCGCGTGCACACGGCGCCGCTGGCGGAGGCGCTCGCGGGCGGCACGGCACCGGTGCTCGGCTGCGACCTCGGTGGCGAGGACGTGCATGCGCTGCCGGCGCTGCGCGACGCGGTGATCGTGATCGGCAGCGAGGGACGCGGGCTGTCGCCCGCCGTGGCGGCGCGCGTGACGCGCCGGGTGACGATCCCGAAGTTCGGCGGCGCCGAGTCGCTCAACGCCGCCGTGGCCGCCGGCATCGTGTGCGACCAGCTGCGGCGCCCGGCGCGCGGCTGAGACGGGATCATGCAGCAGGTGGGCGTCGGTGTCCCGACCGACGCCTGTCGCCGCTGGGACAGCGGCGACCACCCCATGGTCAGGAGCTCATCCGTCGGGAATCGCGTCCAACGGCATGAGTCCGCCCAGGCGGGACGCGCGGGCCGGCGCGGGCCGCGCAGCATCACCGTCAGGCGCTCACTTCGTCCGCGCGATCCAGGCGCGGACGTTCTCCTCGAGGATGTCGAGCGGCACGGCGCCGTCCCGGAGCACGAGGTCGTGGTAGGCGCGCAGGTCGAACTTGGCGCCGAGTTCGCGTTTCGCGAGTTCGCGCAGCTCGAGGATCTTGAGCATGCCGATCTTGTAGGAGGCGGCCTGGCCCGGCCAGACGATGTAGCGGTTGGTCTCGGTGAAGATGTCGCGCTCGGGGAACGGCGAGTTCTCCTTGAGCCAGGCCATCGTCTGCTCGCGCGTCCAGCGCTTGGCGTGGAGGCCGGTGTCGACGACGAGGCGGGCGGCGCGCAGCAGCTCGGACGAGAGCCGGCCGAAGTCCATGTAAGGATCGGTGAAGAAGCCGAACTCCTTCGGGAAATACTCGGTGTAGAGCGCCCAGCCCTCGACGTAGGCCGTGTAGCCGGAGCTGAACTTGCGGAAGCGCGGCAGGCCCTCCAGCTCCTGCGCGATCGCGATCTGCATGTGGTGGCCGGGAATCGCCTCGTGGTAGGCGAGCGACTCCATCTCGTAGATCGGGAGCCCGCGCATGTCGAAGGTGTTGACGTAATACGTGCCGGGCCGCGAGCCATCGGGCGAGGGCTGCTCGTAGAACGCGGCCGGCGAACCCTCCTCGCGGAACGGCTCGACCTTGCGCAAAACGAGCGGCGCCTGCGGCTGCACGCCGAAGAACTCCGGCAGCCGCGCGCGCATTGCCTCGATGAAACCGGAGGCGCGGTCGAGGTAGGCCTGTTTGCCCTCGGGCGTGTTCGGATAATAATACTGCGGCGACTCGCGCATGTGGACGAAGAATTCCGGCAGCGTGCCCTGGAAGCCGACCCGCTCCTTGATCGTCGTCATCTCCGCGTGGATGCGCGCGACCTCGCGCAGGCCGATCTGGTGGATCTCCTCCGCGCTGAGCGGGGTCGTCGTGTAGCCGCGAAGGGCGAAATCGTAGTAGGCGGCGCCCTCCGGGAGCTTCCACGCGCCGTCGTCGGGCGTGGCGGTCTTTTCCTGCACCTCGAGCACGGCGATGAGTTTCTCGTAGGCGGGCCGCACGCTGTCGAGGAGGGCCGCGCGGGCGTGGCTCTTGAGCTCGTCGCGCACGGCCGGATCGACGTCGGGGAGCGCGTCGATCTTCTTCCCGATGTCCTCGAACAACGCGCTCGGCTTCTCCGTCGCGTCGAAAGGGGCGCCGCTGATCACGGCGCGGCAGGCCTCAATGACGATGGGGAAGACGAAGCGCGGCGGCAGGATGCCCTTGGCCGCGCGCTCGGTGACGCCGTCGATCGCCTGGTCGAGCACGCGGGGCACGCCGCGCAGGCGCGCGATGTAGGCGCGCGCGTCGTCGATCGTATCGACGGTGTGGTAACTGATGAGAAAGGCGGGCACCGTCGAGTGGATGCCCGACATCTGGTTGAGCGGGTAATTGTGGTGCCGCCAGCGCCAGCCCTCGATCGTCTCCTCGGCCTGACGGACGAACATCCGGTAGCTCACCTTCGTCGTGTCATCGAGCGCCGCGAAATCGACCGTGCGCTTCAACTCGGCGAGTTGGGTGACGGCGAGTTGCAGGTCGCCCAGCATCTTCTCCTCGGAGAAATCGTCCCAGCGGTCGTAGGCCTGCTTGAGGCCGAGCTGGGTTTGCGTCATCGGGCTGCGCGCGACGAACTCGTCGAAGGCGCGCTCGAAAAACGCGTTGGCCTTCGCGCTCTCCGCGGCGATCTGCGCGGGCGTATAGCCGGCGCCGCACGCGAAGGGCGCCGTGCACGCGAGAAGGAACCACAGGAGGAAGCGGGGTGTTTTCATGCGGGAAAGAGAGTGGCGGAGATGGCCGGGCGGTGCGGGGCGCTCAGTGTTTCCACGCGTCGCGGGCGTCGTTGACGAGCGTCTGCAGGACGTCGAAGCGCACCTCGCCGTAGTTGAGCGCGTAGCGCATCCGCCCGTCGCGGAACACCCACGTCGTGGGCAGCCACGTGACGGGCAGGCCGAGGAACGTGTTGACGCGCTCAGCGCCCTTGGCGGCGGGATTGGGATGCGTGAGCGCGAGGAAATTGGGTTGCCCGCCGAGTCCGCCCTTCGCGAGCGCCGGCGCGCCGTCCTGGCCGCGGTGCCAGAAATTCACGAACACCACCTGCACCTCCGGGTTGGCCGCGAGGAACTTCGCCCAGCCCTCCGGGCCCATCTCGGCGCGGCAATTCGGGCACCACGGCGCCCAGAAGTGCACGATCGTCACCGTCGGCGCCGCGACGAGCGCGCGCACGCGTTCCTCGAACGAATCGGGCGAGACGGGCGGCGGCGTCTCCGCCCGCGCGGACAGGCCGATCGTCGCCAGCAGGAGGGTCCAGAGCATGAGCCGTTGCATGGCCTCACGATGCCCGCGATGGCTCGCGACGCCAGTGCGGAGTAGCCGCCGCCGGACGCGCGCGGCGCGCCTTTAGCAGGACCGGCGATTCGCAGCATCAGGTCGCCTTGAAAATCCGGGGCGGCTTGTAATTTCATGCCCGACGCGGCCGATGTAGTGTCTACTCCCTTCACTCCACTATGAACGACAAAATCATCGTCCGCGGCATCCACCTCTCCCTCACCCCGGCGCTCACCGAGGCCATGCATCAGAAGGCGGAGCGTCTGCTGCGACACAACTCCCACATCATCCGCATCCGGATGGATCTCGAGTTCAACGACACGAAGACGCCCGCCGAACGCTTCACGGCCAAGGCGCAGGTCGAGATCGACGGTCCGGACCTCGTGGCCTCCGCCACCTCGGATGACGGCTACAAGTCGGTCGATCTGGTGGTCGACAAGCTCGACGGTCTCCTCCGCAGCCGCCACGACAAGCGCGTGCACGGCCGCAACGAGACCCGCAACCAGGCGCCCGACGTGTTGCACGGCCAGAAATAAGCGCGCCGGACACGCGCCCAATCCAACAGCAAAGCGGGGCCGCGGCCCCGCTTTTTTCGTTTCCTTTGTCCGCCGCCCGGCCCGCGCTCAACGCACGGGCTGGTGCAGCTCGACCGGCCGGCTGCCCTTGCGCAGGCGCAGGTTCAGCATCTCGACGCCGAACGAGAACGCCATGGCGAAGTAAACGTAGCCCTTCGGGATGTGGAAGCCCAGCCCCTCGGCGATCAGCGTCGTGCCGATCAGCAGCAGGAAGGACAACGCGAGGATCTTCAGCGTCGGGTGCCGGTTGACGAAATCGCTGATCGTGCCCGCAGAGAGCAGCATCACGCCCATCGCGAGGATGACCGCCGTGACCATCACGGCCAGGTGCTGCGCCATGCCCACCGCGGTGATCACCGAGTCGAGGGAGAACACCACGTCGAGCAGCATGATCTGCACGAGGACGGTGGCGAAGGACTTCGCGAGGCCCTTGGTCGCGTGCCCGTCCTCGCCCTCAAGCTTGTCGTGGATCTCCATGGTGCTCTTCACGAGCAGGAACAACCCGCCGACGATGAGGATGAGATCGCGCCCCGACACGCCGTGCTCCAGCACCGTGAAGAGCGGGGTGGTGAGCTTGGCCATCCACGCGATGCTCGCCAGCAGCAGCAGGCGCGTGAGGAGCGCGAGCGCGAGGCCGAGTTGCCGCGCCTTCGCCTGCTGCTCGACCGGCAGCTTCCCGGCCAGGATCGAGATGAAGATGATGTTGTCGATCCCGAGCACGATCTCGAGGCCGGTGAGGGTGAGCAGGCTGATCCATGCCTGCGGGTCGCTGAGCCAGTCCATGCCTCCAGCCAGCAGGGCCGGCCCGCGCCGTCAATCCGGCTGATGCCGGCACCCCGCCCCGCTCACACGCCGAGCCAGCGCAATCCGAACTGGATCCACGCCGGGATGGTGAACAGCGCCAGCGTCGTCGTCACGAGCACGATCTGCACCGCCGTGAGCGGCTGGCCGCCGTAGACGCGCGCGATGATGATCGAGATGACGGCCGTCGGCATCGCGGCTTGCAGCACGATCACACGCTTCAGCTCCGGCGTGAACGGCGCGAACTTCGCCACCACGAGGAACGTCACCGGCAGCACGAGCAACCGCACCAGGCAGGCGCCGAGGCTGATGCGCGGGCTGAACAACTTCCCCGGGTCGCCGAGATGCGGCTGGATGCTGACGCCTGTCATCACGAGCCCGAGCGGAATCATGGTGGCGCCGATCCATTTCACCGCGGCGAGGATCGGGGCCGGCACCAGCGGCGCGAGCCCGGTGAGGTTCATTGCCAGCGCGAAGAGCAGCGAGAACAACGGCACGTTGAGCAGCTTCCGCCAACCCTCGCGCGGCGACAGGCCGGAGACGACGAGGATGCCGCCCGTCCAGATCGCGGCCTCCACGCCGACGTTGTGCACCAGCAGCACGCCGCGCGCCTCCACGCCGAACATCGCGTCCGAGATCGGCAGCGGCAGGTAGCCGTAATTCGCGATGCCCACCGTCAGCGCGAAGGTCCGCAACCCCGTGCCCACGTGCAACCCGAGCCCGCGCGCCACGACGTAGGCGAGACCGATGCTCAGCAACGTCAGCCCGAAGCCCGCCAGCGGCGCGAGCAGCAGGTTGCCCGGCTCGCGCAGGGCGGCGTTGGTCGCCACCGAATCGAAGATCAGGCACGGCGTCGCGACCTTGATGACGAAGTTGAACAGGCTCTCCTCCGCCTCCTCCTTCACCCACCCGTGTCGCCGCAACAGCACGCCGAGCACCACCACCAGAAACACCGGCAGCACCGTGGCGAAAAGTTGGACGTAGGAGGTCAAGGGAAGGGAAACGCAGCCCGAAGACAGCGGCGCGGCCGCGGGAATTCAACCGCGCAGTGTGTCGTCCGCCCCGGCGCGACCGTCCGCCGCCATCGCCCGGCCCGCGAGCCAGCCCGTGGTCCACGCGGCCTGGAAGTTGAAACCGCCCGTGATGCCGTCGACATCGAGCATCTCGCCCGCGAAATGCAGGCCCGGCACGAGCCGGCTCTGCATCGTGCGGAAATCCACCTCGCTCAGGCGCACGCCGCCGCAGGTCACGAACTCGTCCTTGAACAGGCTTTTGCCCTGCACCGCGAACTCCGCCTCCGTCACCTGCGCCGCCAGCGCACGCAACGCGGCGTTGCCCGCGCCGGTCCACGTCGCCGTCGGCGCCAGCCCGGCCGCGACGACCAACCGCTCCCAGAGCCGGAGCGGCACGCCAAGCGGGCACCACGTCGTGAGCTGCTTGCGCGGCTCGGCGGTGCGCGCGCGTTCGAGCTCGGCGCGCGCCGTCTCGGCGTTGAAACGCGGGGCCCAGTTCACGCGCAGGATGAAACGGTAATCGCGCTCCGCCAGCGCCCGTGCGCCCCAGGCGGACAACTTCAACACCGCCGGCCCGCTCAGACCCCAATGCGTCACGAGCAGCGGCCCGCGCTCCTTCAACGGCGTGCCGGCCGCCGCCGTCGCCGCGTCTTCCACCGAGACGCCGGCGAGGTCCTTCAACCGCGGGTCGTCGATGTGGAACGTGAAAAGCGACGGCACCGGCGGCTCGATCGTGTGCCCGCAGGCGCGCGCGATCTCGAAGCCGGCGTTGCTCTTGTTGCCGCCGGTGGCCAGCAGCAGGCGCGAGACGCCCACGGTCTCGCCGTTCGTCAGCGTGAGTCGGAAACCCGACTCCGGCGCGCGGACCGCGCCCTTCACACCGCACGAAGTGCGCAGCTCGACGCCGGCTTTCCGCGCCGCGGCCATGAGGCAGTCGACGATCGTGCGCGAGTCGTCGGTGTCGGGAAACATGCGCCCGTCCTCCTCGACCTTCAGCCTCACCCCGCGCGCCTCGAACCACGCGATGGTGTCGCGCGGTTGGAAGCGCGAGAAGGCCCCGGTGAGCTCGCGGCCGCCGCGCGGGTAGCGCCGGGCCAGCTCGCGCGGCTCGAAGCAGGCGTGCGTGACGTTGCAGCGGCCGCCGCCCGAGACGCGCACCTTGGCGAGCGGGTGCGCCGTGGCCTCGTAGAGCGTCACGCGGCACGCCGGGTCCGCCTCGGCGCACGCGATGGCGCCGAAGAAGCCCGCCGCGCCCCCGCCCACGACGCCGATGTGCCGCTCACTCATGCGGCGTCAGCGTGCGCCGCGCGCCCCGCCTGTCCACGGCGAAAAGTCCGCGCGCCGCGACCGGACATCCGGAGGCAAAAAAGATTGCGCCGCGGCCCACCCCTGGACCGCGGCGCATTGCACACTCTCAACCCTTGCCGGGCTGAAAATTGGTTCCGAGATCAGTTCTCGGTCTGCTTGCGCTGTTTGCGCTCCTTCATCTTTTCGGCGCGGCCCTGCATCTTCTCCTTGCCCTTCTCGCGCATCTCGCGGGCCTTGACCTGCTGTTCGGGCGTGAGCACGGCGTCGACCTGTTGGATGGTCGCCTCGCGGAGCGCCTTCACCTTCTCGCGCACCTGGGCGCGATCCTCGCCGGCCTCGGCCATGATGGCCTGGCGCTGCTCGCGCTCCTTCTCGTGGATGGCCTTGATCTGGCTCTGCTGCTCGGCGGTGAGATTGAGCGCCTTGGCCATGTGCTCGCGCATCGCGTCGGCGCGCTCACCTTGGGGCGGACGTTCGCGGCGGGGCTTGCCCTCGGGCTGGGCTTGGGTGGCGGGGACGAAGCAAGCGGCGGCGAAAGCGACCGCGAGAATCAGGAGGGATCGGTTGGTCTTCATGGATGGGATCGTTGTTACGGGGGACTGTGACGCGCGGAGCCCGGACGCGTTTCAGGGACACGCCGATTTTCGCCGACAAAAAATCGCGCGGCGCCGTAACCGGCCGGCCGGCTCCATCGTCGTGCGCGCGCCGGGCGGGCAGACGGGAGTTGCGGGCGCCCGGACAAGGCGGTTGGCTGGGGCGGTGACTTTTGCCCGACTCAGCCGCCTGGCCCAGACCGCCGTGGACGCCGCGCGCCGGCGCCTGCCGGCCGAGGTGCGCGCCGTGGCCGACGGCGTGCCGGTGTGCTTCGAGCCCTTCCCCAACGACGCGATCCTCGCCGAGGGCTGGGAGCCGGATATCCTGGGCCTGTTCGTCGGCCACGAGCACGGGGGCGAGCTGGGCGACCAACAGCCGCTCCCGCCCCAGATCCTGCTCTTCCTGGAGAATATCTGGGATTTTGCGGAGGAGGATGAGGAAATCTTCCGCGAGGAGGTGCGCCTCACCTATTTGCATGAGCTGGGGCACTATCTGGGCTGGGACGAGGAGGAGGTCGCCCGCCGGGGGCTGGAATAGCGCCCGCCCCGGGGAACACTCTCCAATCTTCGCTTTCATTCCCTGTCCGATTCTGTTTATTCCGTCCCTTAACCGGCTCCCTGGAGCCGCTTTGCCGTCCCAGCCCGATCACATGAAGAAGTTTCTCAACGCCTTTCTCCTCCTCGCCGCCTTGGTCGCGGCCCTCCCGGGCCATGCCGCCGAGTTGAAGCGCTCGACGCTCATCGAGCGCCTCGATACCTGCGAGGCCATCCTGCAGGACCTCCAGTCCAGCACCAAGACCGCCATCCCGGCCGACATCTTCCGCCGCGCGCAGGGCATCGTCATCGTCAACCAGGTGCAGGCCGGTTTCCTCTTCGGCATCAAGGACGGCTACGCTGTCGCCATGGTCCGCCGCCCGAACGGCAAGTGGTCGCTGCCGGTGTTCCTCCGCTCCGGCGAGGCCTCCTTTGGCCTCCAGGCCGGCGTGAAGTCGATCAACAACGTCCTCCTCCTCATGGACGAGACCAGCACCCGCCTCCTCCTCAACAGCCGTTTCAACTTCGGCGCCGAGGCCAAGGCGCAGGCCGGCATCCGCACCGCCGAGCGCGAGGCGGTCAGCAAGCACATCGTCGATGGCGCCAACGTCCTCGTCTACACGCTCCAGGAAGGCTACTACCTCGGCGCGGCCGTGAAGACCGGCTTCATGCAACCCAACGAGGAGGCCAACCGCCTCTTCTACGGCACCAAGCACCGCACGCCCGAGCTGCTCTTCAGCGACTGGGTCACGCCGCCGGAGGAGACCCGTTTCCTCATGGACTACGTGACGCGCCTCTCGAACCAGTAAGCGTCACCGCGGCGCCGCGCGATCGCGTCCGCCCAACCGACCCGCCGCATTCGCGGCGGGTTTTTTCATGCGCGGAAAGGAAGCCGTGGGCGCGCATGGCGGCGTCTGGTCGCAGCCGTTTATCCCAACACGGCGCGGCCGTTGTGCACGGCGGCATCGCGTTCGTGGCGGTCGGGACGACCGCCGCTACCTTTTCGTGGCGCCGCTCACGTGAAACTCAGGAAGCCTTGGCCTTCGTTTTGGCTTTGGTCTTCACCTTGGCCTTGCGCTTCTTCGCGCGCTGCCGGCGCTGGCCGTGGAGCTCGCGCACATATTTCACGAGTTCCTGCAGGACGGTCTCGGCCACGCGATGCTGCACGGAGGTGCGCTTCTCGCCGCGCACCTCGACATAGCCGGAGATCACCACCGCACTGCCGCCGCCCTGCCGGTGGCAGATCGCCCACCACGCCATCGGCACCTTCACGCCGTTCGCCGGCGAAGGCTCCGCGTAACCCGTGGTCGCCACGGCGAGGTCCGACTCGAAGAGCCGGCCGACGCCCAGCGCCATCTCCACCGCGACCTGTTGCGACACACAGTTGACCCGGCGCGCAGGCGCGCGGGTCACGCCGAGGATGCGGGCCTTTTCATCGAGCGAGTAGGCCGTCACTCCGCCCAGGAAATATTCCGAGGCGCCCGACACCGAGGTAAGCATCGCCTGCAGGTGACCGCCGGTCACACTCTCGGCGACGGCGATGGAGCACAGCGGGGGACGCTGCATGAGTTTTTTGAGTTCAAGCGCGGCTGTCATGCCCGCCACCCTGCGCAGCTCCGCCGAAGTCGCAAGCAAACCCGGCCGCGCCCGACCACCGGAAATCCCTTTGTCTTGCCCGCCGGAACCGACAGGATGGCGCACATGACTTTCACGCTCCGCCTCGCCCTGCTCGCCTGCTGCTGCTTCGCCCTGGCGACACCCGCGCTTCGCGCCGCGGACGCGCCACCCTACGCCGTCGGCGCCGCCTTCGCCGCCTTCGAAACGAAGGATCAGCACGACAAGCCCTTCCGCTACACCGGCGGCGCGCGCCGCGTCGTCGTGTCCTTCGAGATGGACACCGGCAAGGCCGCCAACGCCTTCCTCGAGAAGCAGCCCGCCGATTATCTCGCGCGGAACGACACGCTCTTCATCGCCAACATCCACGGCATGCCCGGCATCGCCCGCACCTTCGCCATGCCGAAGATGCGCCGCTACCCGCACCGCATCCTGCTGGCCGACGCGGAGGAGTTCCTCGCGCGTTATCCGCAGAAGGAAAACCACCTCACGGTGCTGCTCCTCGACGGCCACGACGCGATCACCGCGATCCGCTTCGTCGCAAAGAAGGAAGCCGCCGCCGCCTTCACCGCTCCGTGAGCGAGTGAGCGCCACATAATTTTTCCCCGCCGCACGCGCCACGGGTAGCGGCGGTCGTCCCGACCGCCACGCACGCGACGGAGCTGACAGTTCTACACCGCCCTACCCGTGCGACGCAGTGTGGCCGGCATCAGACCGCCAACGCCGCACGCGCCAGCGTTGGGAGGAGCTGACGATGTAGCCGGCGCACTCCGCCGCGCCGCAACGGCACGGGTGGTTGCGCGCCTCCGCGTAGGCGAAACCGTAATCGTAGGTCAGCTCCTCGCCGGGCGCGATGTCGCGCCGCGCCACGATCCAGATGCGACCGCGGCCCACCTCCGACTCGCAGTTCGGCGCGCAGGAATGGTTGATGCGCCGCGCGGGATTCCACGGCACACGACCGTCGATGTCGTGGCGCTGATTGAGGATGAAGACATACACGCAGCCGTCGCCTCCCGCGGCGAGCCGCGCCAGCCGGGCCTCGTCGCGCCGCAGCGCCTCAGCCTTCGTGATGCGCTCGCCGACATACTCGATGACGCGCTCGCCCTTCGGGATGAAGTCGCGCGCGAAGATCCCGTAGCCGTGCACGCCGGAGCGGGCCAACCGGAGATTCGCCGGAAGTCGCGCCCGGCGTTTTTTCCCGCCTGTCCGCGCCTTCATTTCAACTCCACGCCCACCGGGCAGTGATCGCTGCCGTGCACGTCCGCCTCGATCCAGGCGCGCTTGAGGCGCGGGCGAAGCGCGGCGGAGGCCATCACGTAGTCGATGCGCCAGCCCACGTTGTTGGCGCGGGCGTTGGCGCGGTAGGTCCACCACGAGTAATGCCCGCCGCCCGGTTGGAAATGCCGGAACGTATCCACGAAACCCGCCGCGAGGTAATCGCGGAAGCCGGCGCGCTCCTCGTCGGAAAAACCGGGGTTGCCCACGTTCTCCTTCGGCCGCGCGAGGTCGATCTCCTCGTGCGCGACGTTGAGGTCGCCGCAGAAGAGCACCGGTTTCTTCTTCTCCAGCTGGCGCACATGCGCGAGCAGCGCGCGGTCCCAAGCCTGGCGGAACGCGAGGCGCGCGAGCTCCGGCTGCGCGTTCGGCACATAGACGCCCACCACGTGGCAATCCTCGAACTCCGCCGTGATCGCCCGGCCCTCGGCGTCGTGCGCGGGCGAGCCGAGCCCGAGCGTGACGCTCAGCGGCGCACGCTTCGTGAAGAGCGCCGTGCCGCTGTAGCCCTTTTTCTCCGCGGCGTTCCAGATCATCTCGTAGCCCTTCGGCCAGGCGACTCCTTGCACGTCGCCGGGCGTGGCCTTCACCTCCTGGAGGCAGATGACGTCGGCGCGCGCCGCCGCCATCCAGTCGAGCAGGCCCTTGCCGAGCGCGGCGCGCACGCCGTTGACGTTCCACGAGAGGAGTTTCATGGCCGCTGAATCCGCCGCAAAGCCGCGGCCGCGGCAAGGGGTTTTCTCGCCGCATCCGCGCCGCCGTCCGGCGTAAAGATACGCCACGCGCGCGCCTCGTCAGCCGGCCCGTAATGTTGCTAGAAACCCGTCATGCTCCGCCGCGTGCATCCGTTTCCGCTCCTCGCCCTCGCCTGCCTGCTCGCCAGCACCGCCACCGTCACCGCCGCCCCGCGCCGCGAAGCGGAGGAGATCACCATCTCCTCCGCCAACTACGCCCGCTCGTCCCGCGTGGAGATCCAGCGCGCCGTGAATCAGCGCCAGGACCAGGAAGACCCCGCGCCGCCCGCGTTCACTCCGCCGGCCACGCCGCAACGCTACCTGTTCACGCGCGGCGAGATCGCGTCGACCGACGTGAAATTCGAGGACCTCTGCCGCCGCCTCGAGCCCGTGCTCGCCGGCAAGGGTCTCGTGTCGGCCGTCAACGCCCAGGGCCGCGTGCCCGAGCCCGACAAACTCTCCCTCATCCTCCGCGTCAGCTACGGCCCCGCCCGCTGGCGCGACCCGGTGATCCGCACCACCGACCTCACCTGGCTGCACGGCCTCGTGCCGCGCGCCGGCACGCGCAGCGTCGGCCTCACCGCCGTCACGCAATGGGAGCAACGCGCCGGCGGCGACGATTTCGCCCTCGGCGAGGCCGCCCTCGCGGGCGAAGGCGGCGGCACGGACGCGCCGTCCGACCAGCTCGACAGCGACGACGGCGAGCGCGCGACGGGCGACTACTTCCTCATCGTGGTCGACGCCTTCGACTACCACGACCTGTTGAAAAACCGCCACCACTCGAAGCGCGTGTGGACGACCTTCATCTCCATGTCGCGCCGCGACGGGCGCAAATTCTCCGAGATCGCCGATGCCATGCTGGCCAAGGCCGCGCCGTATTTCGGCGAAACCACGGCGGGCCGCGTGCGCTTCGTCAACCGCCGCGCCGACGTCTCGATCGGCGAGCTCCGCGTGGTCGAGGAAAACGTGCCGCGCGATACGCCGCCGCCCGCGCCCGAGCCGAAGGACTGAGCGCCGCCCAAAAAGAAGGGCCGCCTCCGGTGAAGGAGACGGCCCTGGGGAGGGGTTTTAGCGAG
>JAMPXH010000128.1 GCA_023701285.1 Candidatus Didemnitutus sp. | reverse complement strand
TTCTTGATCGAGCCGAGCGGCGAGGCGCCCGTGCCGCCTTCGTGGCCGGAGACGAGCACGACGTCGGCGTAGGCCTTCGCGACGCCGGCGGCGATGGTGCCGACGCCGGAGGACGAGACGAGCTTCACGCAGACCTTCGCGCGCGGGTTCACTTCCTTGAGGTCGAGGATGAGCTGCGCGAGGTCCTCGATGGAATAGATGTCGTGGTGCGGCGGCGGCGAGATGAGCGTGACGCCGGGCACGGAGAAGCGAAGCTTGGCGATGAGCGGCGAGACCTTGTGGCCGGGCAGCTGTCCGCCTTCACCGGGCTTCGCGCCTTGCGCCATCTTGATCTCGATCTCGCGCGCGTTGGCGAGGTATTCGGCGGTGACGCCGAAGCGGCCCGACGCGACCTGCTTGATCGCGCTGTTGGCGCTGTCGCCGTTTTCGCGCAGGCCGAAACGCTCGGGGTCCTCGCCGCCTTCGCCGGAGTTCGACTTGCCGCCGATGCGGTTCATCGCGATGGCGAGCGTCTCGTGCGCCTCGGGCGAGAGCGCGCCGAGCGACATGCCAGCCGTGGTGAAGCGGCGGCGGATGTCCTCGACCGGCTCGACTTCCTCAAGCGGCAGGCCGCTGGCAGGGAAACGGATCTTGAGCAGGTCCTTGATCGTGACAGGCGGGTGCTCGTCGGCGGTCTGGGCGAAGACCTTGTAGTCTTCGCGCGCGGCGCCCTTGAGGAACTTGTGCATGCCGGCGACGACCTTCGGGTTCCAGCCGTGGAACTCGCCGTCGCCCTTCTTGCTGGGCTTGTAGTAGCCGTCGTTGGGCAGGCCGGTGGCGGGCACGGCGCTGGCGGCGGCCTCGGCCTCGGAGCTGGCGTTGCTCGGGCGCGGGAACGCGCGCTCGTGGCGGCGCAGCACCTCGTCGGCGATCTGGCGGTAACCGATGCCGCCGATGGGCGAAGGCGTGCCGCTGAAGCACTCCTCGACGACCTTGTGGCCGAGACCGATGGCCTCGAACATCTGCGCGCCGCGGTAGCTGGCGATGGTGCTGATGCCCATGCGGGCGAGCACCTTCAACAGGCCGGCATCGATGGCCTTCTTGTAGTTCTTCTCGGCCTCCTGCGGCTTGGCGGGCGCGGCGAGCTTGCCCTGCCCGGCGAGCTCGCGGACCGTCGCGAGCGCGAGGTAGGGATTGATGGCGTTGGCGCCGAAGCCGATGAGGCACGCCATGTGGTGCACGTCGCGGGCCTCGCCCGTCTCGGCGACGATGTCGCACTTCAGACGCAGGCCGGCGCGGATGAGGCGGTGCTGGACGGCGCCGGTGGCGAGCAACATCGGCATCGCGACCTTGTCCGGCGCGAGACCGCGGTCGGTGAGGATGATGATCTTCGCGCCTTGGTTCTCGACGGCGTTGAGCGCGCGCTGCGTGAGATCGTGCAGGGCGTCGGCGAGGGCGTCGGGGCCGGCGTTGACGTCGAAGAGGACCGGCAGGCGCACGACGGCGTTGCGGAAGAGCGGGACGGCGGAGAGCGACTCGATCTCGTGGTCGAGGATGATCGGCGAATCGAGCGTGAGCACACCGTGCGGCGCGGGTGCGGTCTCGAACAGGCTCATGCGCGGCCCGAGCGAGGCGCCGAGCGACATGACGGACTTCTCGCGGATGGAGTCGATCGGCGGGTTGGTGACCTGCGCGAAGAGCTGCTTGAAGTAGCTGTAGAGGAGCTTGGGCCGGCGCGAGAGGACGGCGAGCGGCGTGTCGTCGCCCATCGAGCCGGTGGGCTCGAGGCCGACGGCGAGGGAGCCGAGCACGAGCTCGAGCTCCTCGGCGTCGTAACCGAACGCGAGTTGCTGCTGCAGCGGCGTGGCGGTGAAGGCCGCGGGCGGCGTGATGATCTCGGCCACGGGCGCGGAGGCGGCGAACTTCTGGAGATTGATCAGGTGGCGCTCGCACCAGTCGCGGTAGACGGGCTTCTCGGCGATCTCGCGCTTGATGTCCTCGTCCTTCAGCAGGCGCTGGTTCTCGAGGTCGATGGCGAGCATGCGGCCGGGGGCGAGGCGGCCGGATTGCACGACCTGGCCGGGCAGGTTCGGGAACAGGCCGGTCTCGGACGCGAGCGTGACGTAGCCGTCGTCGTAAACCTTGTAGCGGGCGGGGCGCAGGCCGTTGCGGTCGAGCGTGGCGCCGACGACGCGGCCGTCGGAGAAGACGAGCGCGGCGGGGCCGTCCCACGGCTCCATCATGAGCGAGTGGTATTGGAAGAATGCGCGGGCATCCGGGCTGAGGCGCGGGTTCTGTTCCCAAGCCAGCGGGGCCATCATCATCATCGAGTGCAGCGCCGAGCGACCGCCGAGCGAGAGCACCTGGAGGACGTTGTCGAAGCTGGCCGAGTCGGACATGCCGGGCTGCACGATCGGGTGCAGGTCGGCGAAGCGGCCGCCCCACACGCCGCCGGCCATCGCCTTCTCGCGGGCGTGCACGCGCACGCGGTTGCCGCGGATGGTGTTGATCTCGCCGTTGTGCGCCATGAGGCGGAACGGTTGCGCGAGATGCCACGTCGGGAACGTGTTGGTCGAGTAACGCTGGTGGAAGATCGTGAACGCCGTCGTGTAGCGCGGGTCGCGCAGGTCAGGGAAGAAGCGGCGGACCTCGGGCGCGTTGAGCAGGCCCTTGTAGACGATGGTGCGCGAGGAGCAGGAGCAGACGTAGAAACCGTCGAGGCGCGCGTCGTGACAGCGGCGCTCGGCGACCTTCTGCGCAAGGAAGAGGTGGCGCTCGAAGTCGTCGTCGCTCATGTCGTCGAGGCGCGCGATGATCGCCTGCAGCACGAGCGGACGGGTGTCGGCGGCCTTGCGGCCGAGGATGGAGTATTCGGTCGGCACCTCGCGCCAGGCGACGAAGCCGAGGCCTTCCTCCTTCACGGCCTCGATGACGATCTTCTTGATCTGGGCCTGCGCGAGGTCGTTGTCGCGGGGCAGGAAAAGCTGGGCGACGGCGAGGTCCTGGTCCTTCGGGCGGACGCTGACCTTCACGGCCGCGAGGTGGTCGCGGATCAGCTCGTAGGGAAGCTGCGTCATGATGCCGGCGCCGTCGCCGGTGGAGGAGTCGGCGTCGATCGCGCCGCGGTGCGCCAATGCCTTCAGCGCCGTCAGACCGTATTTGAGGACATCGTGGGTGCGCTGGCCGTCGGTGCGGGCAATGAAGCCGACACCGCAGGCGTCATGTTCGAACGCAGGGTCGTAGAGCGGCGATGGGATCGCGACGGGGGAAGGCATAGCACCCTCGATGGAAGCAGAGACTGTGCCCCTGGGAATTGCAGGTTGTGGCATAGGACACCTATAAGGACGGGAAGGGATCGGGCCCGGGCAGAGGAGTGCCGGACAGCACCCGCCAGAGTGAGAAAGGGCTTTTGCATAAGGCAAGTCCCGCCATGCTCCGCCCCATGCCCGACGAAGCCGACCCTCCCCGCAAGGTTTACGGCCTGAAACCGAAGGCATTCGAACGTGTGAACACCGCCGAGCCGGGCTCCCCGCCCCCCGCCGCGAACGATGTCTTCGCCCTGCAACGGGAACTGCGGGAGCGCGAGATCGCCACCGGCTTCGACGCCCTGCGCCCCACCGAGCGGCCGCGCTCGCGGCGGCGCCGGCGCGATTACTGGCTGCTCCTGCTGGCGGGCAACGGCGCGTTGCTCGGCCTCGTCGCGCTGCTCGGCGCGAACGCGATGACCGTGGGCTTCGCGGGCGCCGGCCTCGTCCTCTACACGCTCGGCCTCACGTGGGTGATGTGGTGCGTGATGGGCGATTACTGATGACACCAAGCCCAGGCCCGCGTCTCCATCCGACAAGACAGCGAGCTTGCTCGCGCCCGCCCTGCGGCACCGTTCACAAAAAGCGCCGGCCGCCGCTACCGCTGCGCCGAGCGCTCTCGACTCAATGCTCCCCGCCGGCCTTCGCGGCCGGGTAGCTGCCGAGCCACTTCACCATCGGGCAGTGCCGGCGGATGTCCTTGATCGCGGCCTGCATCGCGGGCTCGTGGTAATGGCCCGAGACGTCGAGGAAGAAGATGTAATCCCACGGGCGCAGCCGGCTCGGGCGCGACTCGATGCGCGTGAGGTTGAGCTTGCGACGGTGGAACGGCGTCAACGCCCGCAGCAACGCGCCGGGCTCGTGGTGGAGCGAGACGAGGAGGCTCGTCTTGTCGTGGCCGCGGCCGACGATGCCGCTCGGCTCGTGACCGAGGATGCCGAAACGCGAGGTGTTGTTCTTCTGGTCCTGGATGCGCATCGCGACGGCGGGCACGCCGTAACGCTCGCCGGCGAGGCGCGGGCCGACGGCGGCGGCGCCCTTCTCCTTCGCGGCGCGCTGCACCCCGAGCGCCGTGCTGTCGACGTCGACGAGCTGCGCGTGCGGCAGGTGGCGCTGCAGCCAGCGGCGGCATTGGGCGAGCGCCTGGTCCTTCGAGTAGACGCGCTGGATCTTCGCCAGCGGCTCGTTGGAGAAGAGCGTGTGCTCGATCTCGGTCTGGATCTCGGCGACGATCTTCAGCGGCGTCTCGACGAAGAGGTCGAGCGAGTCGCGCACGGAGCCTTCGGTGGAATTCTCGATCGGCACGACGCCGTAATCGGCCTCGCCCTTCTCCACCGCGGTGAACACGTCGGCGAGCGACGGCATCGGCCGGTAGTCGACGCTGCCGCCGAATTTCCGCAGCGCGGCCGCGTGCGTGTTGGTCGCCTCGGGCCCGAGGTAGGCGATGACGAGCGGCTTCTCCAGCGCGAGCGCGGCGGACATGATCTCGCGGTAGATGGCCTGCAACGCGGCGGGCTTGAGCGGTCCCTGGTTGGCCGCGGCGACGCGGCGGAACACGTCCGCCTCGCGCTCGGCCACGTAGATGCGGCTGCGCGCGCTGTGCTTCAGCTGTCCGACGCGCTGGGCGAGCTTGAGCCGGTCGTTGAGGAGCTTCACGACGCGCTCGTCGATCGCGTCGATCTTCGTGCGGATGGCGGAGAGTTCTTTTTTCATCGGGGAGGAGCGGCGGAGCGGGCGCAGGGGAAAGCGAAGGATGAATCAGGCGCGGGCGGCGGCCGGGGGACGCAGCGTCGCATGCAAAGCGCGGCAGCGTTTGACCAGCTCGGCAAGCGCGGAGGGTGTCACCGCCTGCTTCGGATCGTCGCCGATGCCGTGCGGCGGGTTGACGTGCGCCTCGATGCAGAGGCCGTCGGCGCCGTAGGCGACGGCGGCGAGCGCGGCGGCGGGCACATAGGCGGCCTTGCCGACGGAGTGCGACGGATCGACGACGACGGGCGCCCAGGTCTTCTCCTTGAGCAACGGCGTGATGGATTCGTCGGGCTGGTTGCGATAACCCTCGAGCTGCGGCTGGGTGCCGCGGGGGCAGAGAATGACGTTGGGGTTGCCGAAGGCGGCGATATATTCGGCAGCGGAGATGAACTCCGCGAGCGGGCCGCTGTGGATCGAGCGCTTGAGCATCACCGCGGTGGTGCGGCCGGCAATGGCGCGGCCGACCTGGCGGAGGAGCGAGTAGTTGAGGGCGTTGCGCGCGCCGATCTGGAGCACGTGCACGCCGGCATCGAGCGCGAGGTTGATGTGCTCGAGCTCCATCACCTCGGTGACGACCGGCAGGCCGGTGCGACGCGAGGCATCCATCAGGATCTCGAGCGAGCGAGCGTCGCCCTGAAAGCTGTAGGGGTTGGTGCGCGGCTTCCACACGCCGCCGCGGAGGGCGTTGGCGCCGGCCTCCTTCACGGCGAGCGAGGTCTCGAGGTAGTAGTTGGGGTTCTTCGGATCGATCGTGCACTGGCCGGCGATGATGAGCAGGTCCTCGCCGAGCGTGACGTGGCCGATCTTCAGCCGGTGGTTGGCGAGGTCGGAGCGCCGGTCCATGAGCTTGAAGGGCGACTGGATGCGGTCGATGCGCTCGACGTAATCGAGACCTTCGAGGCGATTGATCATGAGCTCGTCGCGCTCGTCGCCGACGATGGCGTAGATGGAGCGCACGGCGCCGACGATGGGTTGGATCTTGCACCCGAACTCGGTGACGATGGCGGTGACTTCGGCGAGTTGCTCGGGCGTGAGGCGGCTGTTCTTCGGCAGGATCATGGCGGGCGATGATGGCAGGGTTGGGCGGAAAACAAAAGAGCCGCCCGGGAAGGGCGGCTCTGGTGCTTAAATCTGGTTTTGCAGTTTATGCTTCGAGACAGCCGCCCGGGATTCGCGGGGCAAAAAAGCCGGCGAACGCAAAAAAGTAATAGGCGAAGCTGCGAAGCATGTGAGTGGAGAGGTGCCGGCGGGCCGGCGGGGTGTCAACGTCGCGCTTGCCGGCGCCACGTCATACCGCCGCGGTTCAGTCGAGCACGGTGCCGGTGCGCGATTCGATGGCCCAGCGGTAACACTCGAGGTATTGCGGCGCGCTGCCGGCCCAGGAGAAATCGCGCTGCATGCCGCGGAGCTGCACCGCGCGGAATTCCTGCGGACGATCGTAATAGGTCGCGCAGGCGCGGCCGATGGCTTGGTAGAGCGCCGCGGAGTTGGCCTCGCGGAAGACGAAGCCCGTGCCGCGATCCTTGCCCTCCTCGTAGTTCTCCACCGTGTCCACGAGGCCGCCCGTCGCCCGCACGATCGGCGGCGTGCCGTAGCGCATCGCATACATCTGCGTCAGCCCGCAGGGCTCGGCGCGACTGGGCATGACGAAGAGATCGCTGCCGGCCTGGATGAGACGGGCGAGCCGGCCGTCGAAACCGATGTGCGCCCCGACGCGCCCGGGGTATTTCTCCGCGGTCCAGCGGAAGGCGTTCTCCACCTTCTCGTCGCCGCTGCCGAGGATGGCGAACTGCACGTGCATGCGCTCGACGACATGCCCGAGCGACTCGGCCAGCAGGTCGAGACCCTTCTGGTGCACGAGGCGGGCCACCACGCCGAAGACGGCGATGTGCGGATCGGGCGTCAGGCCGAGCCGCATCTGGAGCGCGGCCTTGCACGAGGCTTTGCCACTCAGATCGGCGGCGGAGAACTTCGCCGGCAACGCCGCGTCGGCCTCCGGATTCCAGGCCTGCGCATCGATGCCGTTGAGGATGCCGATGAGGTCGGCCGCGCGGAATTGCAGCACGCCGTCCAGGCCGCAACCGCCGTCGCGCGTGCGGATCTCGCGCGCGTAGCTCGGGCTCACCGTTGTGATCTTGCTCGCGTGGTAGAGGCCCGCCTTCATCAGGTTGGCCTGACCGTGGCTCTCGATGCTCGTCGCGCGATACTCCGCCGCCGGCAACCGCGAGAATTCCACGATGCTGCGGTGCGCGAGCCCCTGGTGCTCGAGATTATGGATGGTAAACACCGTCGCGGCGCGCCCGAGCGGCGTGTCCTTCAGCGTCGTGTTCAACATCACGGGCAGCAGGCCCGTCGTCCAATCGTGGCAATGGATCACGTCCGGAATCCAGCCGAGCTGCTCGCACAGCGCCAGCGTCGCCCGGCAGAAAAACGCGAAGCGGAAGGCGTTGTCGTCCGACTCGCTGTAAACCTCCGGCCGGCCGAAATACCAGTCGTGCTCGATGAAATACGCCGGCACCGCGCTGCCCGGCAGCACCGTCTCCCACGAGCGCGCCCAGCGCGCCTCGGGCCCCACGTCCACGCCCAGCGCCTCCTCGCGCGCGCGCCACTCCCCCACCCGCTTCGTCGTGCTGTAGAGCGGGCACATGACGCGCACGTCGTGCCCGAGCGTCGCAATCTCCTTCGGCAGCGCGCCGACCATGTCGGCCAAGCCGCCGACTTTCACGAAAGGTTCCACTTCGGGGGAAACGAACAGCACCTTCAGACGTCGCATGGGGCCAATGAGGCGCAAGTCCCCACCGCTGCCCAGCCCAAATGCGCCCGCCGGTCCGGAACCGCCGCTTCCGCTCCCACCCCGGCAATTTCACCGCTCCGTCTTATCCTTTCCGCTGCCGGGCGCCGCGCGCCGCCGCGAGCCAATCCGCCCAAGCCGACGGCCGCCCGCAGGCCAGCTCCGCCGCCGCACGGCCGCACAGCGCCCCCACGATGTTGCCCGTGCCGCTATACGCCCCCGCCGCCCAGATCCCCGGCCGCACCTCCTCCAACACGGGCAACCCGTCGTCCGTATAAGCCACCGACGCCGCCCACCGATGCGTCACCGGCTCGCGCACACGCAGACGCTCGCGCTGGAATTGATCCAGCAGCCGCTGCACCAGCGGCGACGGCTCCGTCTCATGCGTCCACTCCTCCGCCAGCGCATGGTCGCGGAATCCGCCCAACGCCACCGACCCATCCGCGCGCTGCTGCCAGTATTCGTAACCATAGCGCCAATAGACCGGCCGGAAAAAACGCCGCGCCGCCCCCGGGGCCGTCCCGAGCATCTGCAACCGCGCCGTGCGCACCCGCGGCGCCAATTCCGGGAAAATCGCCTCCAGCCGCCCGTCCACCGCCACGACAATCCGCTCGCACTCGATCACGCCACCCGGCGTCTCCAACCGGCCCGCGGTCCACGTCCGCACCGGCGAATGCTCGAACAGCCGCACGCCCGCGTCGCGCAACCGCCCCGCCATCGTCCGCACCCGCGCGAGCGGTTGGAGCACGCCGTCCGACGGCAGCAGCAATCCCTCGCCCTCCGGTCCGCGATACCACTCCACCGGAAAACCATCCGCCGCCAAGGCCGCGCGATGTGCGCGACAATCCTCCAGCTCCGCTTCCTCCGCCGCGATCCGCAGCGACCCTTCGAGCCGGAACACCTCCGGCATTGCCTCCACCTGCCGTCGGATTTCCGCCAGTGTCGCCCGGTAGAGCGCCGCCGCCGGACCGCGCCCGCACTGCGCCACCGTCTCGTGGTAAAACTTCGCCAGTCCCGCCAGCACGAACCCGCCGTTGCGCCCCGCCGCGCCCGCGCCGACCGCGCCCGCGTCCACGCCCACGGCATCCACGCCGCGCGACCGCAGTTCCTCCAGCGCCGCCAAACCCGATCCGCCCAGCCCGACCACCGCCACCTCGCACCGCACCAAGCCCTCCACTCGCGGCAGTCCTGTCCAAGCATGGTCGTCCCAGATCGGCCCGTTCATGCCCCGCATCTTTCGCAACACCCGCCCCCGCGCAAGCCGTCACCACTCCCCGCCCCCACCTCCAGACACCAGCTCCAACGCACCCACTCCCAGATACCAGCTCCAACGCATCACCCACGCCCCATCCGCAAGTCACCCGCGCGCCACCCACACACCACCACCGCTCAAAATCTCACGTCTCCCCCGTCGCCCGCCCGCCGCCCGAGCCATCTTTACTTAATACGTAAAGTTTACTCACGCGTGACCGGCGGACGCTGCTGCCGCGCCACCCACAGCAACAGCTCCAACGCGCGCTCGGCGTCCGGCATCGCACGCCCCCGCGCAAAGTCCGAGACCCGCGCCGGCGCCAGCCCGAGTTCACGAGCCAGCAGGGACTTCGCTCCGTGCCGCCGCAGATACGGTCGCACACTCTCCATCAACGCATTCCACAGCGGAGTCTCCAGCCCCGGCCGCAACGTCGCGCCGCGCGCCCGCGGCCGTGCTTTCATCCGCTTGCGCGCCTCCTGCGCGAGCGCGACCGCGAGATCTTCCAGCAGACCCGCCACCAATAATCCACTCCGCAACCGAGGATGAAGGCCATGGTTCATCCTTACGTATTAAGTAAAGATGGC
>JAMPXH010000127.1 GCA_023701285.1 Candidatus Didemnitutus sp. | reverse complement strand
TGTTCCTGCGCGGCTTCTCGTTCCCCGACGCCGACCGCCTCGTCGACGTGCAGCTCGTGGATCCCACGAACTTCCAGCCGGGCAACTTCAACTCGCGCCTGACGACGATGGATTTCAAGGAGATGAAGGAGCAGGAATTGAAGTCCTTCGCCGGCTTTAGCGCCTACCTCAACGGCTCCACCGTCAACGTCACCTACCGCGGCCAGCCGCGGCGCTACACGGGCGGCTACGTCAGTCACGATTTCTTCCGCGTGATCGGCGTGAAGCCGGTCATCGGCCACGACTTCCTCCCCGAGCACGACCAGCCCGGCGTCGACAAGGCCGTGCTGCTCTCCGATGCGCTCTGGCGCGCCGACTTCGGCTCCGATCCCAACATCGTCGGTCAATCCATCCGCGTGAACGGCACCGCCGGCACGATCATCGGCGTCATGCCGCCGAAATTCGCCTTCCCGAACAACGAGCAGCTCTGGATTCCTGTCAACAGCGCCTTCCCGCCGCGCCCGCGCAACGACCGCGGCATCAACTTCGTCAGCATCATCGCCAAGCTGAAGCCGGGCGTCTCCGTCGAGCAGGCGCAGAACGAGATCGACGTCATCGCCAAGCAGTTCGCCGCCGCCTACCCGGACACGAACCAGCAGTTCACGATGGGCTACGTGCGCCCGCTCATCCAGCAGTTCACCGGCCAGCAACTGGCGCAGATCCTCTACACCATGCTGGCGTTCTGCGTCGGACTGCTGCTCATCGCCTGCGTCAACGTGATGAACATGCAGTTCGCCCGGGCGACGCTGCGCTCCAAGGAACTCGCCATCCGCTCGTCGCTCGGTGCTGGCCGCTGGCGCCTCATCCGCCAGATGCTCACCGAGAGCCTCCTGCTCTCCTCCCTCGGCGCCGTGCTCGGCGTCGGCCTCGCCGCGTGGTCCACCGATCTGCTCGATTCCACCGCGAAGAACCTCACCAACCCCATCCCCTCGTGGATTCATTTCACGATCGACCCCAAGGTGCTGCTGGGTGTCGTCGCGGCGACGCTCGTCGCGGCGGTCGTGTCGGGCTTCCTGCCTGCCTGGATGGCCTCGCGCGCCAACGCCTCCGACGCGCTCAAGGAGTCCGGCCGCGGCAACACCGGTCGCGCCATCGGCGTCATCACGCGCGGCCTCGTGGTATTCCAGATCTTCGTCACCTGCATCCTCCTCATCGGCGCGCTGCTGCAGGTGCAATCCATCCTCAAGCAGCAGGCGATCGACTACGGTTACGACACCTCCGCCGTCATCGGCGCGCGGGTCGGTCTCATGGAAGGCGATTACCCAACCGCCGCCTCGCGCCAGCTTTTCTACGAGAAACTCATCCGCGAACTCCGCGCCACACCCGACTTCGCCTCCGCGGCGCTCACCAACCGTTTCCGCATGGTCTTCTCCGGCGCCACCTCGGTCGAGATCGAGGGCCGCGAATACGCGCAGGACAGCGACCGCACCGTCGCCCAGTTCGAGAACGTCACGCCCGACTACGCCACCACGCTCGGTCAGAAGCTCATCGACGGACGCTACCTCACCGACGAGGACTCCGACCAGCGCGAGCCCGTCGCCGTGGTGAACGCCACCTTCGCGAAGAAGCATTTCGCCAATGAGAGTGCCGTCGGCCGGCGCTTCCGCACCAACGCGCCCAACGGCACCAACCCCGGCCCGTGGCGCCGCATCGTCGGCGTCGTGACCGACGTCCGCATGCTCGGACCGTTCAACAACCAGAACGACAACGCCGGCATCTACCTGCCGTTCTTCGCCGCCGCCTTCGGTCCGGCCGCCGCCGAGCCCGTGGCGCCGCAGTTCGGCACCATCGTCGCGCGGCCGCGCGGCGACCAGCGCGGCGAATCGCTCGCCCGCACCGTCGCCGCTGCCGTGCAGCGCATCGATCCCAACCTGCCGCCCTACTTCGTCGAGACGCCCAAGACCTCCTTCGACGGTTTCCTCGGCCAGAACTGGATCGTCGCCACCATGTTCTCTCTCTTCGGTGTCGTCGCCATCGCGCTCGCCTCCGTCGGCCTCTACGGCGTGCAGAGCTTCTCCGTCAACCAGCGCACGCAGGAGTTCGGCATCCGCATGGCGCTGGGTGCGGACAGCCCGCGCATCCTCCGCATGGTCTTCCGTCAAGGTGCCTGGCAACTCGGTCTCGGCTTGGTGCTCGGCCTGGGCGCGGCCCTGGCGCTCGGTTTGGTCGCCCGCCAGCCGATCCAGAATTTCCTCTTCGGCATCACGCCCACCGATCCCGTGACTTATTTCGCGGTCGGCACGCTGATCGCCGCCGTCTCCTTCGTCGCCGTGCTCATCCCCGCCCGCCGCGCCACGCGCGTCGACCCGATGATCGCGTTGCGCGCGGAGTAAGCCGTCTCTCCCTCCTTACCGCCACCGCTCATGCTCTCCCACGTCCGCTTCGCTTTCCGTTCCCTGCTCAAGACGCCCGGCTTCACCGCGGTCGCCATCCTCACCATGGCCATCGCCATCGGCGCCTGCACCTCGCTCTTCAGCGTGCTGCAGGCCGTCGTGCTCCGGCCGCTGCCTTATCCGGAACCCGATTCGCTCGTCTCGCTCTGGGCCATCAACCGCGAGCGCAACGTCGAGGCCCCCGCCATTTCCTGGGCGAAATACGACGCGTTCCGCGAGCGCAAGGACGTGTTCTCCGAGCTCACCATGTCCGCCGGCAACGGCTTCACCCTCACCGAAGGCACGGGCGAGCCCGAGCAGGTCGCCGGCCTGCACGCCTCCGCCAAGCTCCTGCCGATGCTCGGCATCCAGCCCGTGCGCGGCCGCCATTTCACCGAGGATGAGGACCGCGACGGCGGCGCCGACGTCGCCATGATCAGCTATCAGCTCTGGCAAAACCGCTTCAGCGCCGACCCGAACATCATCAATCGCGTCGTGCAGATCGACGGCGTAGCGCGCACCGTCGTCGGCATCCTCCCGGAGCGCATGCCCGTGCCGTTCAACGGCACCGCGGTCGTCGTCCCGCGCCCGCACGACCTGCCTTACCTTAGCGCACAGCAGCGCGGCAACGCCATCGTCCACCAAGCCTACGGCCGGCTCGCTCCGGGCGTCACCGTCGAGCAGGCGCAGCGTCGCGTCGACGAGATGCAGGCGCAGTTCAAGGCCGCCAATCCCGGTCACATCGACGCCAACAACAACTGCGAGGTGCGCACCATCGAGCGCCAGGTGCTGGGCGATCTCACGCGCCAGTTCTGGACCCTCGCCGGCGCCGTCGCGCTCGTGCTGCTCATCGCGTGCGCCAACATCGCCAACCTCTTTCTCGCCCGCGTGAGCGCCCGCCAGAAGGAGATCGCCGTCCGCATGTCACTCGGTGCCCGGCGCGGCGAAGTCGTCCGCCAATTCATCGCAGAGAGCACGCTGTTCTCGATCGTCGCCGGTGTCGCCGGCGTGCTGATCGCCTGGTGGAGCCTGCGCGGCATCCAGGTGCTCGCCGGCCCGCAGTTGCCGCGGGCCGACGAGATCGCGCTGAACCCCGGCGTGCTGTTCTTCTCCTTCGCGGTCGCGCTCTTCGCCGGCCTCCTCATCGGGCTCTATCCCGCCTGGCAGGCCTCACGCACGGATGTCGGCACGGTGTTGAAGGACACTTCGCGCGGCGCGGGCGGCGGCACGGCCGCCAAGACCTTCCGCCACCTGCTGGTGGTCGCGCAGGTCGCGCTCTCGCTCACGCTGCTCATCTGCGCGGGCCTGCTCGTGCTGAGTTTCTACAAGTTGCAGAGCTCCGAGCTCGGTTTCGCCACCGAGGGCCGCGCCTTCGGCTTGGTCAACCTGCCCAGCTCGCGCTACAACAAGCCTGAGCTGACGCGCGAATTCTACCACCAGCTGCAGCAACGCCTCGACACGACGCCCGAGTTGCAGCGCGGCGGCGCCATCTTCGGACTGCCGCTCGCGGGCATCGGCAGCATCTCGCCTTTCTCGGTGCAAGGCCGCCCCATCCTTCCGGTGCACGAACGTCCGCTCGCGAGCATCCGCTTCACCTCCACCGGGTATTTCGAAACCATGGGCATCGGATTGCGCGAGGGCCGCTTCTTCACCGCGGACGACCGCTTCGGCGGCGAACAGGTCGCGCTGCTCAACGAGACCCTGGCCCGCAAGCTCTTCCCGGGCGAATCCGCCGTCGACAAGGCCCTGCTCATCGGTCCGAACGCCGACATCAAGATCCGCATCGTCGGCGTCATCCGCGACGTGAAGGCCGCCGGCCTCGCCACGCCGCCGCCGGACGAGATCTATTATCCGCGCGACCAGCGCGGCGGCGGTTTCATGACCGTCGTCGCCCAGGCCAAGCCCGGCCTGTCCGCCGCGGCGGTGATCCCCGTGCTGCGCCGCGTGCTGGCCGAGATCGATCCGAACATCGCCCTCGCCAACCCGCAGACGCTCGACCAGCTCGTCGAGCAATCGATTGGCGTGCAGCGCCTCACGATGTCGCTGCTCCTCTGCTTCGCCGCCATCGCGGCGCTCCTCGCGGCGGTCGGCGTCTATTCCGTCATGGCCTACGCGGTGACGCAACGCACCGGCGAGATCGGCGTGCGCATGGCGCTCGGCGCCTCCACGGGCAACATCCTCCAACTCATCCTGCGGGCCGGCGCCATGCAGGTCGGACTCGGGCTGCTGCTCGGCCTGCTCGGTGCCTTCGCGGCCAGCCGCCTGCTCGCCCAGGCCCTGTATCAAGTGGAGCCCTTCGATCCGGTCGTGTTCGCCGCGGTCGCGGGCTTCTTCGCGATCATCGCGCTGTTCGCCTGCCTGATCCCCGCGCGCCGCGCGAGCCGCGTCGACCCGATGATCGCGCTGCGTGCCGAGTGACGCTTCGCCGCGCTCCGCTGCCTTCATGCCTCATCGGATCAAACCAGCCGCCTTGCACGTCCGCCGCGCGCGGACCGGTTGGCTGAGCGCCTCCAATGCCGACCACCTGTCCAACTGCCGCTCGGAACGCGCGGCGTGCCCGCGCAACGGTGGTGCGCGGGCTGCCGGCACCTTGTTTCTCATGCTCGCCGTGTTCGTTTGTTTGCTCGGCCTGATCGTCGCAGCGCGCACCGATGCCCGCACGGGGAGCAAAGGCCGGGCCGGTTCGCGCTCTCCGTCCGCACCGCAGAGCGAACAGCCGCCGGCATTCGCACGGGAAGTGATTTCCTGAACGTCTTTCCATGATCCGCCAAAGTCTGCTCGCCCTGGCCCGCCGCCCGCTCCTCTCCGGCGGCATCGTCGGCACGCTCGGTCTCGCCCTCGCCGCCACCCTGATCGTGCTCGGCTTGCTCGACAGCTACCTGTTGCGTCCGCTGCCGTATGGCGACGCCGCGCGCCTGGTCGCGATCCACGAATACCCGCTCAGCACCGGCCCGGGCAGCCTGTGGCGCCTGGCCTTCGGTAACGCCGCCGACATCCACGAGCGCACCACGGCGTTCGCGCGCACCGCGGTCATCCGCAACGAGTCCTTCACCGCCCGCACGGCCAGCGGCACCGAGATCGCGTTCATGCAGCGCGTGACGCCGGACTTTTTCCCGCTGCTCGGCCAGCGCGCCGCGCTCGGCGAGACCATCACCCCGGCCAACGCCGAGATCGACGGGCTGCGCGCCGTCGTCCTCGCCCATGAATTCTGGCAGCGCCGCTTCGGCGGCGATCGCGCCGTCATCGGGCAAACCCTGCAATTGGACGGCCACAGCTACCGCATCGTCGGCGTGATGCCCGCGGAGCTCACGCTCCCCATCGTGGGCGATGGCCAGCAAGGCTGGATCGCGATGCTGCCGGTCGACTTCCAGCGGCAGGACCGCGCCATCCGCCGGCACATGATGCTCGGCGAACTCGCGCCCGGCCGCTCGCTCGCCTCCGCCCAAGGCGAGCTCGCCGCCCTCGCCGCGACGCTCGCGCGGGATTTTCCGGCGACAAACGCCGACCGCGGGCTCACCGCGATCAGCCTGCGCGACGCGTTGCTCGGCACGTTCCAACGCCAGCTCTACATCCTCCAGGCCGCCGTGGCGCTCGTGCTGATCGTCGCCTGCGTCAACGCCGGCTGCCTCCTCCTTGCCCAGGCGATCCGTCGCCGCCGCGAGTTCGCCGTGCGCCTCGCCCTGGGTGCGGGCGCGCGCGACCTGCTGCGCCAGTTTTTCCTCGAATCGCTCTGGCTCACGCTCGGGGCCACCGCCATCGGCCTGCTGCTCGCCAGCTGGTGCCTCCCGCTCACGACGGAGCTGCTGCCGCCCGGCGGCGGCCTGCGGCAGATGACCGCCCCCACAATCGGCACGCCAGTGATCCTCAGCGCCCTCGCGCTCGCGGGCGCGATCGCCGTCGTCTTCAGCCTCGTGCCTCTGTGGCAGGCGCGCCGGCTCAACCTCGAGGCGACCCTGCGCGACGGCTCGCGCCAACTCGGCTCCGTGGCCGGCGCCGCCGCCACCCGCCTGCTCGTGTCGTTGCAAGTCGCCGTCGCGCTGGCGTTGCTCATCACCGCCGTGCAACTGGTGCGCAGTTTCCAAGCCGTGCAGAAGGTCGACCGCGGTTACCCGGTCGAGCAGATCCACACCTTCCGTCTCGGCACGCGCGGATCGGCTTATCAGGACGCCGCCGCACGGGTGCGGTATTTCGAGGGCGTGGTCGACGGACTCCGCCAACTCCCGCACGTCGCCGCCGGCGGCGCCGTGGATTTCGCGCTCCCCGCCGTGCCGAACAGCTACCTCGGCTTCACGCAGGAAGGCGACGGACTCGAACTCGGCGAAACCCCGAAGCGCGCCGTGCGCCGGGCCTCTTCGGTTGGGCTGCTCGACACGCTGCAACTCAAGGTGCAAGCCGGCCGCTGGCTGAGTGCAGATGACCGCGCAGACACGCGCCAAGTCGTCGTCGTCAACCAGAGCCTCGCCGACAAATTCTGGCCCAACCACGACGCCATCGGCCGCCGCGTCCGCATCGAAGGCACGGAGGGTTGGTGGGAAATCGTCGGCGTGGTCGGCGACACCCTCAGCCACGGTTCGCAACCCAAGGTCGTCGACTCGCTCTACCTGCCGCACACGCAATTCACACCGGCCGACACCGGCATCCTCATCCGTCTGCGTGGTGCGCAACCGCTCACGCGCGAGCAGATCGACCGCGCCGTGGCCGCGATGGACCCGGAGAGCACCGCCTACTTGGAGTTTTCCGCCGCCGATTTCTTCGCCAACAGCGCGTGGCAGACGCGTTTCAGCCTCACGCTCGTCGGTGCCTTCGCGGGCCTCGCCGTGGCGCTGTGCCTGACCGGGGTCTACGCCGTGCTCGCCTTCGCGGTGGCAGGGCGCACGGCGGAGTTCGGCGTGCGTCTGGCCCTCGGCTCCACGCGCGGCGGCATCGCCCGGCTCGTGCTGCGCGACGCGGCGCAGATGACGGTGCCCGGGCTGCTCGCCGGCCTCGTGCTGGCCGGATTCTCGGCCAGCGCCGTGGCGCACCTGATCTACGGCGTCACACCGGTCGACGCCGGCACTTACGGCGGCACGCTCGCAGTGCTCGCCTGCGCCTGCGCCGCGGCCTGCCTCGTGCCGTCGTGGCGCGCCTCGCGCGTCGATCCGCTCGTGGCGCTGCGCACGGACTGAGGCCTTTCCACGCCCTTGCCAACCGCGAGCCCCATCCTGCACTCTGTCCGCATGCGGATTTCCGTGCTCTCGCTGCTTTTGTGCCTCGCGCCCATGCTGCCCGCCGGCGCGGCCGCCGAGGCGCTGGAACTCGAACCTATCCGCGCGCTGCTGCGCGATCGTGCCACGCGGCCGCAGGCGCAGGCGGCGATCGAGCGCCTCCTGGCCGACCATCCGCGTTCGGCCGCGGCGCATGCCCTGCTCGGTGCGGCGAAGCTGCAACAGGACGACGTCACCGGAGCGGTGCAAGCCTACGAGCAGGCCGCCAGCCTCGCGCCTGCCGACAGCGAGATCCAGCGCCAGCTGGGCGACGCCTACGGCCGCAGCGCGCAAAAAGCCGGCGCCCTCTCGAAGCTTGGCTGGGCGCGCAAATGCAAGGCCGCTTACGAAAAGGCGGTGGCGCTCGATCCACGCAATTTGGCCGCCCGGCAAAGCCTGCTCACCTTCTATCAGGCTGCGCCCGGCATCGTCGGCGGCGGCATGGACAAGGCCTACGCGCAGGCCGCCGCGATCAAGGAACTCGACCCCACCCGCGGCCGCCTGGCCTTCGCCAACCTTTACGTGGCGGAGAAGAAATTCGCCGCCGCCTTCGCCGAGCACGAGGCCGTGCTGCGCGATGAGCCGGACAACTACGCGGCGCTCTACCAGATCGGCCGCCTCGCGGCGCTCTCGGGCGAACGCCTCGACGCCGGCCTCGCCGCGTTGGGCCGTTGCCTTGAGCTTGACCCGCCAGCCGGTCAACCCGGCCGGGCGCCGACCCAATGGCGGATCGGCAATCTGCACGAGAAGCGCGGCGACCTGGCCGCGGCCCGCGCCGCCTACGAAGAGGCGTTGCGCACGCAACCCGATTTCGCCGAGGCCCGCGCCTCCCTGCAAAAACTCGACTGAGCGCGCCACCGCGAGGCCCGCGCTCCCGCCTTGCGCGCCAGGACGCAGCGTGGCACCTTGGGTCGGAATGTCCGCCTCTGCGCCCGAAGTGACCGCCTTTCTCGAGCAACTCGCCGCCAGCGTGCGCGAAGGCACCTTCCTGCGCCTGACGCTCGGCAAACCGCGCGGCGGCGAGCCGACGCTGCAGAACGTCTACGTGCGTCCGGTCAGCCTGAAGGCCGGCCCGCATCTGAGTTTTGTGTGGCGGCACGATTCGCGCGACCTGACCCGCAACCTGCCGCCGGCCGAGGCGCTCGCGGAGATCGCACGGCTCATCGGCCCGATTTTTCACAGCGCGCACCTGTTCACCCGCGGGCGCACGGCCCAGCTCGAGTTCAACAAGAAGGGCGAGCCGCGTCTCACTTACGGCAAGGCGCCGCCGAGCCCCGCCGCCACCGCGCCGGCCGCGCACGACCACCAGAAATCGCGTCTGCTGCCGGAGTGCAGCCAGGACTGGCTCCACGCGCTCGGCGTCACCAACTCCGCCGGCATCATCCGCGAAGGCATGGGCGACAAACACCGGCAGATCCACAAGTTCGTCGAACTGCTCAGCCACCTCGTCGCCGACGCCACGCTGCCGCACGAGCGTCCGGTGGAGATCGCCGACATGGGCTGCGGCAAAGGTTACCTCACCTTCGCAATCCACGACTTCTTCGAGCATACGGCCCAACGCTCCGTGCGCGTCGTCGGCGTGGAGCAGCGCCCCGACCTCGTCGAGTCCTGCAACCGCCTCGCGCACGAATCGCAGCGCCTGAAACTTTCCTTCGTGCGCGGCTCGATCCAGGAAGCGTCGCTCCCGGCTCCGGACATCCTGATCGCCCTGCACGCCTGCGACACCGCGACGGACGACGCCATCGCGCGCGGCCTCGCCGCCGGTGCGGCGCTGATTGTCACCGCGCCGTGCTGCCAGAAGGAACTGCGCCCGCAGTTGCGCCCCGCGCCCGTCCTCGCCCCCGCGCTGCGTCACGGGATTTTCCAGGAGCGCCACGCGGAATTCGTCACCGACGCCCTGCGCGCCCTGCTGCTCGAGTGGGCCGGTTACGATACGAAGGTCTTCGAGTTCATCTCCACCGAACACACGGCGAAGAACCTCATGATCGCCGCCACGAAGCGGGCCACGCCGCCGGACGCGCCGGCGCGCGAGCGCACC
>JAMPXH010000126.1 GCA_023701285.1 Candidatus Didemnitutus sp. | reverse complement strand
CGTTCCGGCGCGACCGGCAACGAGGCCGCGGGCCAGGCGGGCGGGGCTGCGTCGTCGGGGCGCACGGCGAGGCGGATCGTCGCGGCGGGCAGGCCTTCCGCGCGGGCGGTCAGCACGACGGTGCCGGCCGCGCGCGTGCTGCGCAGCGCCACGCGGTTGATGCCGGCTTCAAGGTCGAGCCACGGGTGGTTGATCGAGTCGATGCGACCGCTGTTGTAGCCGCCGCGCCAGAGCGCGGGGCCGTCGAACGTGAAATCGACGCGCTGTTGCCCAGTCGGCACGCGCTGGCCGGCGGCGTCGACCGCCTCGATGTCGACGAGCGCGATGTCGGAGCCGTCGGCGCGCCAGCCGCCGGGAGCGGTGAGCGGCGTGAGACGCAGCGCGACGACGGGGCCGGCGGTGCGCTTCGCGGTGCGGGCGACGATCCGATCCTCGGCGTCGTGCGCGATGGCTTGGAGTTCGCCGGGCTCGAACGTGACCGCGGGGAACCGGTAAAGGAAACGGTTCTCCGGGAGCGCGCGCCCGAGCGAACGGCCGTTGAGGATGAGTTCCACGGCGCCGCCGGTGTTGGCGACGACGAACACGTCCTTCCGCGTGCCGGCCGGATAATTCCAGTGGCCGACGAGGTGCACACGCGGCTCGTAGGTGAACATCGTCTGGCAGACGTAATACGCCTCCTTCGGCAGTCGGACGCCGTCGACCTCGCCGCTGGTGCGTGCGACCTCGACAGCGACGCGGCCGCCGCTGGTGGAGTCGGAGAAGATCCAGTTGGCGCCGCCGGCGTGATGGGCGGGGCCGAGCTTGTTGACGTAGTGTTTGACTTGGTTGACGGCGAACTGCTCGGAGGTGAGCTGGTAGGTCTGGCCCTTGGCCTCGGGGTAGCCGAAATTCGGCGGCGTGAAATCGTCCCAGACGCGGCGCGGCGACTCCTCGCGGTTGTATTCTCCCTCGACGACGGGCAGGCGGGCGATCTCGCGGCCGCCCTCGGTGCCGATGCCGACGTCCATGAACTCCGCCGTGATCGCATCGGCGCGCCGGTGGGCGTAGGCGCGGCCGCCGTGCGGGTCGTGGCGGTCCATGAGGGCGCGGAGTTCGGCGGCGTGTTCACGCGAGATCTTCTGGTTGCCGCCTTCCCAGATGAAGATGGAGGGATGGTTGCGGTAATAGACGAGGACGTCGCGGAAGGCCTGTGCGCGCAGCGTCCACGCGCCGCCCTTGGTGTCATGTTCGCCGTCGACGCCGGGTTGGAGCGTCACGAGCCCGAGTTCATCCGCGGCGCGAATCTGCGCCGGGCCGGCGGGGACGTGGCCCCAGCGCACGAAATTGCCGCCGGCCTCGCGCATGAGGCGCAGCGTGTAGTGGTGCAGCCAGTCGGGCAGGGCGGCGCCGAGGCCGGGCCATTCGTTGGTGGGTTTCTGGCCCCAGCCATGGAGCTTGGTGTGTGCGCCGTTGATCCAGAGGCCGGCGTGCGCGGTCCAGCGGATGTGGCGCACGCCGAGCGGAATCTCGGTGCGGTCGACGACGTCGTTGCCTTCGAACAGTGAAATCGCGACGCGGTAAACGTGCGGGTAACCCGGTTCCCAGAGCCGCGGCTGCGCGAGCGGGGTCGCGAATTGGATTTTCCGCGTGGCGCCGGCGGCGAGCGCCACGTTCTCCGTCAGTCGGGCGACCGGTTGGCCGTCGGCATCGGAGATCTCCACCCGCAGGGAGAAACGAGCGTCTGTCGCGCGGGCGTTGGCCACGGGGATCTCGACGCCGATCTGCGCGGACTCGGCGCTGACCTCGGTCGCGTAGGCGTAAGGGCCTTCGGTCTGCAGGAAGCTGTAAAGCGGGAGCGTGAGGTGCAGCGGGTCGGTGACGATGAGGCGGACGTTGCGGTAGATGCCGCCGTGCGCGGGGTGCCAGTGCGGGTTGTTCCACGGGATCTGGTCGGCGCGGAGCTCCTCGAGCGAGTCGGGGATCTGCTCCATGAGCTCGCGGGAAAGCTGCGCGAGGTTGGGGTGGGTCTTCTCGTTCGTCGCGGCCTGCGGGGCGAGGGCGGGATCGAGCGGGTCGCGCATGAAGCGGTTGTCCGCCATGACCGCGAGGACGTTGGGCGCGTCGAAGCGCAGGCGGGGCGTGAGATCGAAGCCGAAGGGCGTGAACCCGCTCTTCGCGACGCCGAGCCGGTGACCGTTGAGGTAGACTTCCGCGACTTGGCGGACGGCCTCGAACTCGATGAAGACCTTCCGGTCGCGCCATGCGGCGGGCGCGGCGAAGCTCTTCCGATACCAGGCGCGGCCGCTCCATTGCTCCTGCTCGCCGCGATGGCCGGGCAGGGACCAATTGTCGAAGGTGTCGGTGTCGTTGAAGGTGTGCGGCGTCGATACCGTGGTCCACGCCGAGTCGTCGAACGCGGGAGATGCGGCGCCGGCGGGGTCGTCCTTCAGGAAGCGCCAGTCGCGGTTGAAATCGAGGGTGAGCCGCGCGGCGGCGAGTGGAGAGGCGGCGAGCATGAAACTGAGGGAGGCGAAAAGGAGGCGGCGCATCGGGCTTCTTATTCCACGGCGAGCAGAGCGCGGCAGCGCACGAGCGCCTCGAGGAAGTAGTAATCGGCGTAGTTGAGCGGCACGTCCACTTCCTTGCCTTCGGGGCGGTTGCCGGTGCTGTGGCGGAGGAGGAAACCGCCGTTCTCGCCGACGGAGGCGAGGTATTCCGGCGAGGCGAGGCTGCGGAGCTGGGCGTGGGCGAACGCGTGGTAGCGCTGGCGATCAGCCCGCGGCACGAAGGTGCCCAACTCAAGCAGAGCCGAGGCCATGATGGCCGCGGCGGAGGCGTCGCGGGGCGTGCTCGGAAACTCCGGTGCGTCGAAGTCCCAGCGCGGGATCTTGTCGGCCGGGAGACGGGGATGCTCGAGGACGAAATCCGCCGCCGCGCGGGCCTGCCGCAGGAAACGCGCCTCGCGCGTCTCGCGATAGAGCAGGGTGAAACCGTAGATCGCCCACGCCTGACCGCGCGACCAGGTGGAGTGGTCGGCCAGGCCTTGGTGCGTGACGCGTTGGCGGACCTTGCCGGTGCGCGGATCGTAGTCGACGACGTGGTAGGTGCTGCCGTCGGGGCGGAAGTGGTGGCGCAGCGTGGTGTCGGCGTGTTGCACCGCGATGGTGCGGAACTGCGCGTCGCCCGACTCGCGGGCGGCCCAGAGCAGCAGTTCAAGATTCATCATGTTGTCGATGATGACGGGAAATTCCCACTGGCGGCCCCAATCCCACGAGCGGATCGCGCCGACCCGGGCGTCGAAACGCGAGGCGAGGGAAGCGGCGCCGTTGAGCAACACCTCGCGGTAGGCCGGATCGCCGGTGAGGCGGTGGCCTTGGCCGAAGCTACTGCCGAGCATGAAGCCGAGGTCGTGGGTGCGGCGGTTGTGCTGGTGCGCGGCGAGCTGGGCCGTGTAACGCGTGGCGGCGGTGCGGAATTTTTCGTCGCCCTTCGCCTCGACCAGATACCAGAGCGAGCCGGGGAAGAAGCCGACCGTCCAATCGTGGCGGCTGAGGACCAGTTGTCCGTCCTCCCAAGTGCGCGGCAATCCCTGGCGACCGCGGAGCTGGTAGAGCATGAAATCGTATTGGGCGGCGGAGCGGATGAGGGCCTGCTCGACGATTTCGCGCATGGGCGTCGCGCTGTCGGGCGTCGCTCCCGGTGCGCGGAGCGCGCACGCGGTCAGCCCGAAGAGGCCGAGGGCAAGGAGGCGGAGGGACGCGCGCACAGTGCGCCCATGCAAACGGCCCGCGGCGGCGCGGACAAACGAAAAGGTCCGGCCGGCCGGGCCGGGTGCGTCACACGCGGTATTCCTGCAGCGGCGTGGGATCGAGGACCTTGGCGTGCGGGAGACGCTCGGCGAGTTCGCGGGCGAACCAGGCGCGGGCCGCGGGGTCGCCGTGGGTGAGCACGAGGGAGCGCGGGGAGCATTGCACGGCGAATTCGAGCAGTTCCTCGCGGTCGGCATGGCCGGAAAGTTCGAAACGCTCGATCGGGCAGCGGAGCTTGGTCTTCACGCTGGCGGCGGCGAAGAGGAACTCCTCGCCTTGGCGAGCGGCCTGCAGGTGGCCGCCTGGCGTGTCGGGATCGCAGTAGCCGACGAAGCAGATGCTGTTGCGGGCATTGCCGGCGAGGCTGGCGGCGAGGGTGTAGGACGGGGTGTTCTCGACGAGCATGCCGGAGCTGATGACGTAGATGCCCTGTTCGCGCGGCGGCTTGCCCGCGACGAGGTCGCGCGGGGTCTTGCGGACCTTGAGGTCCTTCAGGATGGTGCGGGTGAAGTGCACGAGGCCGGTCTTGCGCGCGATCTCGTCGAAATAGTCGCAGAGGTCCATGCCGAGACCGCTGGCGAAGACGGGGGCTTCGGCGAGTTTGCCGAATTTCCGTGCGTCATGGAGGATCGCGAGAATCTCCTGCATACGGCCGAGGGCGAAGACGGGTATGAGCACGGAGCCGCCGCGCTGGAGGGTGTCGTTGATGGTGGCGACGAGCCGCACGACTTCGTGGGTGCGCTCGCGGCCGGCGGGGCGCTCGGTCGCGCCTCGGGTGGTCTCCATCACCAGCGTGTCGTAATGCTGCCCGCGGGGGAATTTGGCTGGGCCGAGCGTGCGCTGGGCCTCGAAGAGCACGTCGCCGGTGAAGAAGATGCGCCGGTGCTTGTGGAGGATCTCGACGCCGGCGGCGCCGGCGATGTGGCCGGCGGGGTAGAGGGTGAACTCGATCTCGTCCCGCTTGCCGGTGAACTTGCGGGGATGGTTGAAGGGATGCGGATGCATCCTGGGCAGGAGGCGCTCGATTTCCTCGTGCGTGAAGAGCGGGTAATCCAGCACGCCCTTCTCCTCGCGTTCGCGCACCATGACGTTGGCGGAGTTGTGGAGCATGCGGTCGATCAGCGTGCGGCTGGGACCGGTCATCACGACGGGCACGTGGGGTTGCTCGCGCAGCAGCAGCGGCAGCGAGCCGATGTGATCGAGGTGGCAGTGGGTGATGAGCGCCAAGTCGAGCTCCACACCCTGCAACGGGCGCAGGTCGGGCGCGGCGAGGCGGCCGGACATCTTCGGGTGCAACCCGCTGTCGATGACGAAGTGGAAGTCGCCGAGCTGGCAGTAAAGGGAGTTGGCGCCGATGCCGCCGTCGCGGTTGAGGTCGATGAGCTTCATCTCTGTGCGGTCAGGGAGGAGTAGCGGCCGCCCGACCGCAAGTTAAAGCTCCAATCGGCGCGCGGCCCGCGGCTGCCGGGCGTCGCGATCGCCGGCTGAGTCGCGGCTCAGGCAGGTGGAACTTCCAGCGCGAAAGGCGGGATGCGCACGAAGATCCGCGCGCCGTATTCGTCGAGGCCGTGAAAGCTGCCGTGGGCGCGCGCGTTGGCGGCGGTGACGTGGTAGCTGTTGTAGGAAAAATGGTCGCCAGGCGCGAGACGCGGGGTCTCGCCCACGATCTTGTCGCCCTCGACCACGAGCTGCGTGCCGTCGTCGTTTTCCACGACCCATTTGCGGCCGAGCAGGTGCACGGTGCGGTCGGAGTCGTTGTGGATGGTCAGGTAATAGATGAAGGCGTGCGGCTGGTCGGGCGGCAGCTGGTCGCCGCCGTGGCGGTAGACCAGTTTGTCTAATTCGACGCGAAGTCCCGGTAATTCCAAGGCGGGCATGGGCGTTAGCGGTTGAGGGCGGTGCGGCGGGCGGATTCAATCGGCGCAACGGAGGACCCCATGAAAGCTATCGCGGAGGTTGCACGGGAGATCGGCATCGCCGAGGAGCATCTGTCCCTTTACGGGCGAGACAAGGCGAAGGTTGCCTTGGCCGCCTTGAAAAACAAACCGCCGCGCGGGCGGCTCATCCTCGTCTCGGCCATCACGCCGACGCCGGCGGGCGAGGGCAAGACCGTGACTTCGATCGGGCTCGCGCAGGGGTTGCGCAAACTCGGCCTGCGGTCCGCTCTCGCGCTGCGCCAGCCGTCCATGGGGCCGGTCTTCGGCCGCAAGGGCGGGGCGACGGGCGGCGGGCGCAGCACGGTGCAGCCGGCCGTGGACATCAACCTGCACTTCACGGGCGATTTCCACGCGGTCACCTCCGCGCACAACCTGCTCGCGTCGATCATCGACAACCGTCTGCACCTGAAGCAGACGGCGCTGACGCCGGACCAGGTGCTGTGGAAACGCGTGCTGGACGTGAACGACCGGGCGTTGCGCAGCGTGTTGCTCAACGCCGGCGCGAAGTCGGGCGAGCGGCGCAGCGGCTTCGACATCACGGCGGCGTCGGAGATCATGGCGATCTTGTGCCTCTCCGAGTCTTTGGAAGACCTGCGCGCGCGCCTCGACCGCATCGTGGTGGGCTTCACGACCGAGGGCGTGCCGGTGCGCGCGTCGGAGTTCAAGGCCACGGGCGCCGTGCTGGCGCTGTTGCGCGACGCGCTGCAGCCGAACCTCGTGCAGAGCGTCGAGGGTGTGCCGGCCTTCGTGCACGGCGGGCCCTTCGCCAACATCGCGCACGGCTGCAACTCCGTGCTCGCGACGCGTCTCGCGCTGGCGCACGCCGACTACGTGGTGACGGAGGCGGGCTTCGCCTTCGACCTCGGCGGCGAGAAGTTCATCGACATCAAGTGCCGCCAATCCGGGCTGAGCCCCGATGCGATCGTGCTCGTCGCGACCGTGCGCGCGCTGAAGCTGCACGGCGGCGCGCCGCTGGCGGAGCTGCAGCGGCCGGACTTCGCCGCGCTCGAGCGCGGCCTGGCCAATCTGGAGGCGCACATCACGGCGGCACGGAACTTCGGCCGGCCCGTGACGGTGGCGATCAATCATTTCCCGACCGACCTCGACGACGAGATCGCGCGCGTGGCGGGCTTCTGCCGGGCCTTGGGCGTGAATTGCGCGAAGTCCGAGGTGTTCGCCAAGGGCGGCGAGGGCGGCGTCGCGCTGGCCGAGGCCGTGCTCTCCACGCTGCCGTTCGAGGTGCCGCGGGTGGAGTTCACGTATCGCGACGACCAACCGGTGCGCCGGAAGATGGAGGCGATCGCGAAGCGGTTCTACGGTGCCGACGGCGTCGACATCCTGCCGGAGGCGGAGCTGAAGCTCGGGCTGTTCGAGATCGCGGGCTTCGGGAAGCTGCCGGTGTGCATGGCCAAGACGCAGAACTCGCTGAGCGACGATCCGGAGAAGACGGGCCGGCCGCGCAACTTCCGCATCACGGTGCGCGACTTCGAACTGGCGGCGGGTGCGGGCTTCATCGTCGCACTCACCGGGCAGATGATGCGCATGCCGGCGTTGCCGAAGGTGCCGGCGGCCGAACACATCGACCTCAACACCGACGGCGAGATCGTGGGCATTTCCGGCACCTGAGCTGCGGCGGTGCGGGGCGAGTTTGGCCGTCGCAACGGGCTTCCGTTAAGCACCGCACGGGTGCGCGCGCGTCACGGGGAGTTTTCCCGCTTGCCACACTACGCGGGCGCACGTCTCTAAGGTCATGGCTAAGCTCGCGCTTCTTTCAGTCAGTGACAAACGCGGTCTGGTGGACTTCGCCACGGCCCTCGTCCGCCAGCACGGTTACACGCTGTTGTCCACGGGCGGCACGGCGAAACTGCTCGCGGAGGCGGGCCTGCCGGTCACGGAGGTGAGCGCGCACACCGGTTTTCCGGAGATCATGGAAGGCCGCGTGAAGACGCTGCATCCGAAGATTCACGGCGGTCTGCTCTGCCGGCGCGACAAAGCCGACCACCTCGCGCAGGCACAGAAGAACAACATCGACCTGATCGATCTCGTGGTGGTGAACCTTTACCCGTTCGAGCAGACGGTGGCGAAGCCGCACGTGGAGTTCGAGGAGGCGATCGAGAACATCGACATCGGCGGCCCGTCGATGCTGCGCAGCGCGGCGAAGAACCACGAGAGCGTCACCGTCGTGTGCGATCCGGCGGATTACGCGCCGGTGCTGGCGGCGCTGGCCGGCGGAGAGTCCGGCGCGGAGCTCCAGGCGCTGCGCCGCAAGCTCGCGCTGAAGGTCTTCCAGCGCACCGGCGCCTATGACACCGCCATCGCGCGCTACCTCGAGACACAGCAGGAGGAGCCGGATCTGGAGGCGTTGAGCGGATTCCCGGCGACGTTCGCGCTCTCGCTCAAGAAGGCGCAGAGCCTGCGCTACGGCGAGAATCCGCACCAGAAGGCGGCGCTCTACGGCACGTTCCACGACCACTTCGCGCAGCTGCAGGGCAAGGAACTCAGCTATAACAACATTCTCGATATCACGTCGGCGACCTACCTGATCGGCGAGTTCGAGAAGCCGACGGTGGCGATCCTCAAGCACACGAATCCCTGCGGGGTGGCGAGCGCGGACACGTTGCTCGGCGCTTGGGAAAAGGCCTACGCGACGGACCGGCAGGCGCCGTTCGGCGGCATCATCGTCGTCAACCAGACGCTCGGGCAGGACGTGGCGGAGCAGATCAAGGACATCTTCACCGAGGTGATCATCGCGCCGCGTTTCAGCGACGAGGCGCTGGCGATCTTTGCGAAGAAGAAGAACCTCCGCCTGATGGTGGCGAAGGAAGGCATCGGCGCGGACTCGCTGCTGGAGGTGCGTTCCGTCGTCGGTGGTGTCTTGGTGCAGGACCGCAACCGCACGCTCGGCAACCTCAAGGATTTCAAGGTCGTGACGAAGCGTCAGCCGACCGCCGACGAGTGGGAGGCGATGCTCTTCGGCTGGAAGGTCGGCAAGCACGTGAAGTCGAACGCGATCGTCTATTGCCGCGGCGAGCAGACGCTCGGCGTCGGTGCCGGGCAGATGGCGCGCGTGGACAGTTCGCGCATCGCGGTGTGGAAGGCCGGCGAGGCCAAGCTCGACCTGAAGGGCTCGGTCGTGTGCAGCGAGGCGCTGTTCCCGTTTGCGGACGGGTTGCTCGCGGCGGCGGATGCGGGCGCGACAGCGGCGATCCAGCCGGGCGGCGCGATCCGCGACGAGGAAGTCATCGCGGCCGCCGATGCGCGGGGCATGGCGATGGTCTTCACGGGCATCCGCCATTTCAAACACTGAGCGCCGGACACGCGTGAGCGCGAGCGAACGCTCTCCGTGCGGGGAGCGCTCGCGTGGGCGGCAGGTTTTGTGTGGCAGGCGTCGCTGCACTTTGCCTGTGGCGCTGGGGCTGCGGTGCGAGGGCCGTCGGGGCGACGGCCGCCACCGTTGGAACGGCTGCCGCCCGCTGGGAACGCACGGGAGAGTGTTGGGCGCGCGGGCATGAAAAAGCCCGCGTCGGCGGAACGCGGGCGAAGAGGGTGGGGCCGGGGCGCGCGGCTTAACTCTTTTTGGCGCGGCCGGGCTTCGGCACGATGTTCAGGTAGGTCTTGGCGAGCATCTGCGATTCGTAGAACTCGACCAAGCGCACGCCTTCGCGGGGCTTGATGAGATCCTTCTTCGTCGCGTGGTCGATCTGCTGCTTCACGCGGCGGCAGAGTTCCTCCCACTGGTATTGCACGCCCTCGATCACGTCGGCGACACGCGAGCCGGCGAGCGCTTCCTCGATGTAGAAACCGTTTGGCTCGTCGTCTTCGAGGAAGACGTGGACCTCGTTTACGCGGCCGAAGAGGTTGTGCAGGTCGCCCATGATGTCCTGGTAGGCGCCGGTGAGGTAGATGCCGAGGTAGTAGGACTGGCCGTGTTTCAGCGGGTGGAGCTGGAGGTAGTCCTTCTGGTCCTGG
>JAMPXH010000125.1 GCA_023701285.1 Candidatus Didemnitutus sp. | reverse complement strand
TCTCCGAGAAGCAAGGCCGCATGGTCACGCTCGAGTTCATCCTCATCGAGGAGATCAACGACTCCCTCGCCCAAGCCGAGAAGCTGCGCGACATCGCCTACGACCTGCACGCACACGTTAACCTCATCCCTTACAACACCGTCGTCGGCCTGCCGTGGAAGCGTCCGTCGATCACGCGGCAGGAAAAATTCGCCGACGTGCTCCGCGCCGCCGGCGTGTCCGTCACGCTCCGCCGCGAAAAGGGTCACGACATCGCCGCCGCCTGCGGCCAGCTGCGCCTGCAAACCGAGAAAGAGCGCAACGCCGGCGCGCCCACGCCCGCCGTTTGATCGGCGACGCCCGCGCAGGTCGAGGGAAACGCCGGCGCGATCCCGGCTTTTCCGCCTCTCCATCCGACATGTGACTCAGACGGAGCTGGACACATATCATCAAATCCGGATGCATTGATGCTCACATGCCGCCCGACTCCAGCATCGCCGACCTTTTCAGCGCCCGACGACCGCTGCGTTCGCTGGAATTCTTCCCGCCCAAGGACGAGGCGCAGTTGCAAGCCATGCACGCCGCGGCGCGCTCGCTGCAGCGCATCGCGCCGGATTTCGTCTCCGTCACCTACGGCGCCGGCGGCACCACCCGCGAGCGCACCGCCCGGGCGGCGGCGATGCTGCGGCAGGAATTCGGCTTCACCGTCATGCCCCACCTCACCTGCGTGGGACACTCCGCCACCGATTTGCACGCCATCGCCGACCAGTTGCACGCCGAAGGCTATCGCAACATCATGGCCCTGCGCGGCGACCCGCCGAAGGGCGAGACGACCTTCGTCCCTTATCACGACGGCCTGCGCTACGGCAGCGACCTCGTGCAGCTGCTGAAGCAGCGCCACCCCGACTTCTGCCTCGGCGTCGGCGGCTATCCGGAGAAGCACCCCGAGGCGGTCAACGCCGCAGTCGACCTCGACAACCTCAAGCGCAAGGTCGACGCCGGCGCCTCGTTCATCACGACGCAGCTCTTCTTCGACAACGCCATCTATTACCGCTTCGTGGAACGCTGCCGCGCCCACGGCATCACCATCCCGATCCTGCCCGGCATCATGCCCGTGCTCTCGCTGAAGCAGATCAAGCGTTTCACGGAGATGTGTGGCGCGCACCTGCCGCCGCCGCTCGTCGCCCGCTTGGAGGCGGCCGCCGAGATCCCCGACGTCGTGGAAATCATCGGCATCGACTGGGCGCTCGACCAGATCCGCGGCCTGCTCGCCAACGGCGCCCCCGGCTACCACCTCTACATCATGAACCGCGCCAAAAGCGCGCTCGCGCTCGCCGCCGGTCTGGCCGCTTAAAAAGCAGCCGCAGTCCCGCGCGCCACACTGCGTTCGTGCGCCCTGCGATCCGGCCGCCACGCGCGCCCTCAGCCAAGCACTTTCCCTCCATTGAGGGACTGGCCGGCGGCACCCGAGGGAAGTATGTTGATGACGTCTTCCCACGCTGCGTCCTCCAACTCACGCGGCGCCGACCCCACCCACTCGTGATTGCTCCTCCCCGCCCCGTGCTTCGTTTGTCCGATTCACCCTGCGCCGCACGCGGCGACAACACCGCCCCGCATTTTGCCGGCGCCCGCGCGCACCGACGCCTCGGCCACACGCGCGCCCTCCTGATGCGCGATCTGTTCGTGGGTCTCGTCGCCGCGGCGGTCCTCCTGCCTGCGCTCCGACTGCGCGCCGCGGAGCAGCCCGCGCCCGCCCGCCCCAACGTCATCGTCATCCTGACCGACGACCAAGGCTACAACGACGTCGGCTTCAACGGCGGCAAAGAGATCCCCACGCCCAACCTCGACTCGATCGCGCGCAACGGCGTGCGCTTCACCAACGGCTACGTCACCTACGCCGTCTGCTCGCCCAGCCGCGCCGGCTTGATCACCGGACGCTACCAGCAGCGCTTCGGCCACGAGCGCAATCCGCGCTGGGCCCCGGGCAATCCCGCCGTCGGCATGTCGCTCGACGAGCGCACCCTCGCCGACGTGCTCGGCGCCGCCGGCTACCACTGCGGCCTCATCGGCAAATGGCACCTCGGCGCGCATCCCAATTTCCACCCGCTGCGCCGCGGCTTTCATGAATTCTTCGGCATGATCGGCGGCGGCAAACGCTATTTTCCGGCCGACCTCACGATCGACGATCCGCGCGCCGCGAAGAACGAAGGCGAAAGCTACCGCACCAAGCTCACGCGCGGCGATCAAGTTATCGGGACCACGAAGTATCTCACCGACGCATTCTCCGACGAGGCCGTGGCCTTCGTGGAGCGCCACCGCGAGCGCCCGTTCTTCCTCTACCTCGCCTACAACGCCCCGCACTCACCCCTGCAAGCGCCGGACGAATACCTGGCGCGCTTCCCCGACATCCAGAACCCCAAGCGCCGCACCTATGCCGCGATGGTCAGCGCCGTCGACGACGGCGTCGGCCGCCTGCTCGCCCGCCTGCGTGAACTCGGGTTGGAGCAGAACACCCTCGTGTTCTTCCTCTCCGACAATGGCGGGCCGACGAATGACAACGCCTCCAACAACCACCCTCTCCGCGCCGGCAAGAGCAGCCCCTACGAAGGCGGCTGGCGCGTGCCCTTCGCGATGCAATGGCCGGACCGGATCCCGCGCGGTCAGGACTACAATCATCCCGTGTCTGCGTTGGACATCTTCGCCACCGCCGCGCACGCCGCCGGAGCGAAAACCGACCCCGCGCGCCCGCTCGACGGCGTGAATCTCCTGCCCTACGTCAACGGCCAGATCACCACGCCGCCGCACGAGGCCATCTACCTGCGCATGTATGACCGCGGCGCCTACGCCGTCCGCAGCGGCGATTGGAAGCTCGTCATCCCCGCGAAGGACCAGCCGCCCCAGCTCTACAACCTCCGCGCCGACATCCGGGAGACGCGCGACCTCGCGCAGAAGGAGCCGGAGCAACTCCGCCGCCTCGAAGCGTTGCGCACGGCCTGGAACGCCCAGCTGATCCCGCCCGCCTTCCCCGGCCTGCAATCCGAAGGCCTCGCCCCCGGCGCCGCCAAGCAGAAGGCGAAGCAGTAGTTGGTTAGCGAACAAAGCGCGCAGCCAGACTGCGCCCCTCCAACCTAAGTCAAAGAGGATTTCGCGATTCGGTCTCTCGCCTCACACCAGGCCGGGACACCGACTTGCCGCGATTCTTGCCTCGCTCGTCACCCGCCAGCGAACACCGGCCGGAAACCCGCTTCGCTCAGGATCGCCGCGATCTTGTCGCGCTGGTCGCCTTGGATCTCGATGTCGCCGTCCTTCACCGTGCCGCCGCAGCCGCACGCGTTGCGCATCTTTTTGCAGAGCGATTCCTTTTCGGGCAGCCCGATACCGACGAAACCCGTCACCAGCGTCACGGTTTTCCCGCCGCGTCCGGCCGTCGTGCGCTTGATATCGACTCGCCCGCGGTTCTTCGCCGGCGCGGCGGGCTTACCCGGCTTGGCGGTGGGGCTGCCCGGCGCCACCCGGTCTGCCGGAGGCAGTCCGGCCGCACTCAACGCACCGAACGGATTCTGTCCCAAGGATTGGCCGCCATCGGTCGAGATCTTGTTGCCGTTAGACATCGGACTCATGTGGGACGGAGGGCGTCCGGAATTCAAGCCGCAGTTGCGCGATTCCCGCCATGCCTGCCACGGCGCGCACCCGCCCGCAGCCGCCATCCGGACCTGCCCGATCTCAGTGCCGATGCCCGCCGCCTCCGCAGCCTCCGGGCGGGCTCGCGGGTTGGGCAAAGCCGCTCTCGCCGCCGAGATACAACAGCGCCTTGGCATAACTCCGCCCCTCCAGAAAATGCACGAGCTGCGGAGACAAGTCCGCCCGATGCGCCGCCAGCAAGGCCTCCAGCTGCGTGAGCGCGCCTGAGATCGCCGCCCCGTCGCCCCTCTTCACCGCCGCGTCGAATTCCTGCAAAGCCTGCCTGACCTGCGCTTGCGTAGACATACGCCCGAAGCGTGTTTAAGTTTATTTAATGAGCAAGCCCCGGCGCATGAAGCCGATTTTTTCCTCTAGCAACGCGCCCCAATACGGTTGAGTTGGCGAGGTGCCGGTGTTCGGTTCCACCTCCCCTGCCATAAACGGGCTTAATGCCCGCAACCGGCCGGTCTTCCCCTTCTGCCTCCATGAATCCCGTGAACTTCTCCGAACGCGCCAACGCCGCGATCGTTGACGAGTATTATCAACGCTGGCTTGCCGAGCCCGAGTCGGTCGACGCCTCCTGGCGCGCCTTCTTCCAAGGCTTCACGCTCGGCGCCGACGGTCGCACACTGGCCGGCGGCACCGCCGCCGCACCGGGCGAGTGCATCCCGAAGCAGTCGCAGGTCGACAGCCTCATCTACCATTACCGCGCCATCGGCCACGTCGACGCGCACCTCAACCCGCTGGCCGAAAAGCCCGCCCCGTCCAAGCGCCTCGCACTCGAGGCCTTCGGCCTGAGCGAAGCGGACTTGGAGACGGAATTCGAAGTCGGCCACTACCTCGGCGGCGGACGCATGAAGCTGCGCGACATCGTCGCCTCCCTGCGCGAGACTTACTGTGGCAGCGTCGGCGTCGAATACGTCCACATCCAAGACACCGAGATCCGCCGCTGGCTGCAGGACCGCATGGAGCCGGCCCGGATGAAGCCCAAGTTCACCAAGGCGCAAAAGCTCCGCATCCTCCGCCGCCTGCACAAGGCGGAGCTGTTCGAGAAATTCCTCCACACGAAATACGTCGGCCAGAAGCGCTTCTCGCTCGAAGGCGGCGAGACGATCATCGCCGCGCTCGACGCCATCATCGACGCCTGTCCCGACCACGGGGTGAAGGAGATCGTCATGGGCATGGCCCACCGCGGCCGCCTCAACGTCCTCTGCTCCACGCTGCGCAAATCCTTCGACGAACTCTTCGAGAAATTCTCGGAGAACTACATCCCCGACACCGTCGCAGGCGACGGCGACGTGAAATACCACCTCGGCTACGAAGCCGTCCTCAAGACCACCGGCGGCCAGACCGTCGAAGTCCGCCTCGCCCCCAACCCCTCGCACCTCGAAATCGTCAACCCCGTCGTCGAGGGCAAGGCACGCGCACGCCAGCGCATCCGCAACGACCTCGAGAAGCGCACCAGCGTCATGCCGCTCCTCGTTCACGGCGACGCCGCGCTCGCCGGCCAGGGCATCGTGGCCGAGACGCTCAACTTCTCGCAACTGCCCGGCTACCGCACCGGCGGCACCCTGCACTTCGTCATCAACAACCAGATCGGCTTCACCACCGACCCGCACGACTCGCGCTCCACGCGCTACTGCACCGACGTCGCGAAGATGATCGAGGCCCCCATCTTCCACGTGAACGGCGACGACCCCGAGGCCGTCTGCTTCGTCGCGCAGCTCGCCCTCGAGTTCCGCGTCCAGTTCGGCCGCGATGTCTTCGTCGACATGTATTGCTACCGCAAGCACGGCCACAACGAGACCGACGAGCCGTCCTTCACCCAGCCGCGCCTCTACAAGCTCATCGCCGCCCACCCGCTCATCTCGGCCATCTACACCGAGCAACTGACCCGCGAAGGCAGCGTCACCGTCGCCGAGGGCGACCGCATCAAGGCCGAATACACCGCCGCCCTCGAGGAGAACCTCGAGAAGGCCAAGGCCCGGGAAGCCACCCGCGCCGCCAAGCGCAAGGAGGACCCCAACGCCGTGTTCAAGGGCTCCACCGCGGAATTCCAGCCGGGTTACTCGTTCGCCCAGGTCGAGACCAAGGTCGGCGCGAAGCTCATCGACCAGGTCTTCACCGGCCTCACCACGGTGCCCGGGACCTTCAAGGTCCACCCGAAGATCAAGCGCTTCATCGACACCCGCGCCGAGGCGCACAAGCAGGGTGGCCCCTTTGACTGGGGCATGGGCGAGGCCCTTGCGTTCGGCACCCTCATGCTCGAAGGCACGCCCATCCGCCTCAGCGGCCAGGATTGCGAACGCGGCACCTTCAGCCACCGCCACTCCGTCTGGAGCGACGTCGAGACCGGCGCGAAATACTCGCCCTTCAAGCACCTCGACCCGAAACAGGCGCGCTTCTGCGTCTACAACTCGCTCCTCTCCGAGAACGCCGTGCTCGGCTTCGACTACGGCTACTCGCTCGACTACCCCGACATGCTCTGCATCTGGGAGGCGCAGTTCGGCGACTTCGCCAACGGCGCGCAGGTCGTCATCGACCAGTTCCTCTCCAGCGGCGAGTCGAAGTGGCAGCGCAACAGCGGCATCGTGCTCCTCCTGCCCCACGGCTACGAAGGCCAGGGCCCCGAGCACTCCAGCGCCCGCCTCGAGCGCTTCCTCCAGCTCTGCGCCGAGGACAACATCCAGGTCGCCAACTGCACCACGCCCGCGCAGCTCTTCCACCTCCTGCGCCGCCAGGTGCGCCGCGATTTCCGCAAGCCGCTCGTCATCATGTCGCCGAAGTCGCTCCTCCGCCACCCGGCCGCGACGTCGCGCCTCGACGACTTCACCAAGGGGCACTTCGAGGAAATCATCGACGACGTAGCGGGGAGCGCCAGCGACCCGGTCAACCGCGTCATCCTCAGCTCCGGCAAGGTCTACTACGACCTCGTCGACTACCGGGAGAAGAACAAGCTCGCGCACACCGCGCTCGTGCGCGTCGAGCAGCTTTATCCGCTGCATGCGAAGCGCCTCGCCGAGCTCGCGAAAAAATACGCCAAGGCGAAACTCGTCTGGTGCCAGGAAGAGCCTGAGAACGCCGGCGCCGGCCGCTGGATCATGCCGCAGCTCGAGGAGATCTTCGGCCGCAAGCCCGTCTACGCCGGCCGCCCCCCCGCCGCGTCGCCGGCCGTCGGACTCCTCGCCAAACACCGCGCCCAGCTCGCCTCCTTCCTCAAGGACGCCTTCACCCTCTGATCGCGCCCGCACCGCCCCCTGTCCACCGCTTACCGCTCACTCCGCCTCCCCATGTCTATCGAAGTCAAAATTCCCCCGATGGGTGAATCCATCTCCTCCGGCATCCTCGCCAAGTGGCATGTCGCCAACGGCGCCGTCGTGAAGAAGGACCAGGTCCTCTTCGAACTCGAGACGGACAAAATCACCTCCGAAGGCACCGCCGAAGCCGCGGGCAAAATCACCTTGGCGGTGGAAGCCGGCACCGAGGTGAAGATCGGCCAGATCGTCGCCATGATCGACCCGGCCGCCACCGAAAGCACCGCTCCCGCCGCGCCAACCGAGAATCGAGACTCCAAAATCGAAAATCCGGCGACGCAGTCGCCCGCCGTCCGTCGCCTCGCCGCCGAGACCGGCATCGATCCCACCACCGTCGCCGGCACTGGCAAGGCCGGCCGTGTCACCAAGGGCGACATGCTCGCCGCCACCGAATCAAAGCCCGCCGAAAAGGTAACGGCGGTCGTCCCGACCGCCACGGCGGCATCCTCCAATCCGGCCACCGTCGCTTCGTCCACGTCAGCGTCGCGCAGCGAGCGCCAAACGCGCGTGAAGATGACCAAGCTCCGCCAGACGATCGCGAACCGCCTCGTCGCCGCGCAGCACCAAGCCGCGATGCTCACCACGTTCAACGAGGCCGACATGTCGGCCATCATGACGTTGCGCGCGAAGTATCAGGACGAGTTCACGAAGAAGAACGGCGTGAAGCTCGGCTTCATGTCCTTCTTCGTGAAAGCCGTCGTGCAGGCGCTCAAGGACGTCCCCGGCGTCAACGCGCAGATCGACGGCGACCACATCATCCAGAACCACTACTTCGACCTCGGCGTCGCCGTCTCCACCGAGAAGGGCCTCATCGTCCCGGTCATCCGCGATTGCGACAAGAAGAGCATGGCCGAGATCGAGAAGGACATCGCCGAAGCCGCCAAGAAAGCGCGCGACGGCAAGCTCACCCTGCCCGACCTCGAAGGCGGCGTCTTCACCATCACCAACGGCGGCATCTTCGGCTCGATGATGTCCACGCCCATCCTCAACTCCCCGCAGAGCGCCATCCTCGGCATGCACGCCATCAAGGAGCGCCCGATCGCCGTGAACGGCCAGGTCGTCATCCGCCCGATGATGTATCTCGCCCTCAGCTACGACCACCGCCTCGTCGACGGCAAGGAGTCGGTCACCTTCCTCGTGTCGGTGAAAAATTCCCTCGAAGACCCCGCCCGCCTCGTCCTCGGCGCTTAACCAAACTGCGACACAGAGAACACTAAGAACCACAGAGAAACACGGAGCTAAACCTCTGTGCACTCTGTGGCCCTCTTCCGACCTCTGTGACTTAATCCCATGTCTTCCCAATTTTTCGATCTAGTCGTCATCGGCGCCGGCCCCGGCGGCTACGTCTGCGCCTTCCGCGCCGCACAACTCGGCCTCAAGGTCGCGCTCGTCGACAAGCGCGCCGCCCTCGGCGGCACCTGCCTCAACGTCGGCTGCATCCCGAGCAAAGCCCTCCTCCACGCCACCGAACACGTCGCGTGGGCGAAGCACCACGCCGCCGACTCCGGCATCAAGTTCGGCAGCGTCGAAGTCGACCTCGCGCAGATGATGAAGAAAAAGGACGCCGTCGTCACCAAGCTCACCGGCGGCGTCGCGATGCTCGCCAAGGGCCGCAAGATCGCCGTCTTCACCGGCACGGCGTCCTTCGTCTCGCCGACCGAGATCGAAGTCGCCCCGATCGAAAATCGAGAATCCAAAATCGAAAATCCGACGCGCCTCACGGCGCGCCACTTCGTCATCGCCACCGGCTCCGCGCCCGTCGAGCTGCCGTTCATGAAGTTCGACGGCGAGACGATCGTCTCGAGCGACCACGCCATCGCTTTCAAGGAAGTGCCGAAGAAACTTGTCGTGGTCGGCGGCGGCGTCATCGGCGTCGAACTCGGCTCCGTCTGGGCCCGCCTCGGGGCGGAGGTCACCGTCGTCGAGTTCCTGCCCAAGATCATCGCGACGTTCGACGACGACATCGTCCGCCAGTTCACGCGCCTGATGCAGAAGCAGGGCCTGAAGATCGAGGTCGGCGCCAAGGTCACCGGTTACGCCAACGGCATCCTCACCGCCGAGCGCGACGGCGCGAAACTTGAGATCGCCGCCGACAAGGTCCTCGTCGCCGTCGGTCGCCGTCCGTTCACCGACGGACTCGGCCTCGACCAAGCCGGCGTCACGCTCGACGAGAAAAAACGCGTCAAGGTCGACGCCCACCTCCGCACCAACGTGGCCAACATCTGGGCCATCGGCGACGTCGTCGCCGGCCCGATGCTCGCGCACAAGGCCGAGGAGGACGGCGTCGCCGTCGCCGAGTGGATCGCCGGCCAGCCCGGCCACATCAACTGGGACCTCGTCCCCGGCATCGTTTACACCAACCCCGAAGTCGCCTCCGTCGGCCTCGGCGAAGATGAGGCGAAACAGCGCGGCCTCGCGGTCAACGTCGGCAAGTTCAACTTCGCCGCCAACGGCCGCGCCATCGCTGCGGATGCGACGGACGGCTTCGTGAAGATCATCGCCGATGCCAAGACGGACAAGATTCTCGGCGCGCAAATCCTCGGCCACAACGCCGGCGAACTCATCAGCGAAATCGTCGCGCACATGGAATATGGCGGCAGCGCCGAGGACCTCGCGCGCACGATCCACGGCCACCCGACGATGAGCGAAGCCGTGAAGGAAGCCGCGCTCGCCGTCAGCAAGAGCGCCATCCACGCCCTGTGATCTTGATGAGGTAGGGCGAGTTCTCCGAACGAGCCGCCCACCCATCCTCGTC
>JAMPXH010000022.1 GCA_023701285.1 Candidatus Didemnitutus sp. | reverse complement strand
TAATCCTGCATCGAATCGACGCCGGCGGGGAACGCGACCGTGAGCGCCGATTCCACGCCGGCGCGGCGCACGCGCAGGCCGAGCGAGGTGCGCGAGGCGGAGTAGAATTCGGCGACGTTGGCCGTGTCGTTGCCGGCGCGCAGCCCTCGCGGCTGCTTGTTGCCGTAGACGCCGGGATTCCAGTTCTCGGCGTAGGCGTAGCCGCGGAACTGCAACCGGAGCGTCTGATCCGCGGCGACGGTCACACCGCTCTTGGAGCGCAACCAGGAATGTTGCACGGACTGCGTCAGAAGGTTGAGCGCACCGGTGCCGGTGTGAGTGACCTGGCCGGCCCAGTCCCACAGCGCGGCATCGGGTGAGGCTCCGGCCGCGAGGTTGAAATCGTCGGCCACAAGCACGAGCGGACCGGTGTTGCCCGAGGTGACAGTGAGCGTGCGGGACACGCTGTCCGCGGGCAGCCAGGCTGTGTCGCCGGACTGACTGGCGGTGATCGTGGCGGTGCCGGCGCCGGTGATCGTGACCGTGGTGCCGTCGACCGTGGCGACGGCGGGGTTGTCGCTGCTGAAGGCGACGGGCAACCCGCTGCTGGCAGATGCGGCGAGGGTGAACGGCGCCGCGTGAGTCGTGACGGCCGGAAGCTCCCCGAAGGTGAGGGTTTGCTGCAGCCGGTGGACCCAGAGGGTGACGGGGCTGCAGATCACGTGGCCGACGTCGTTGGTGACGACGACGTGGTAGTTGCCCATGGCGGTCGTGCGCACCGCGGTGAATGTGAGCGTGTCGGTCGTGGCGCCTTCGATGGGCTGTTCCTCGAAATACCATTGGTAGCGCAGCGGCGGAGTGCCGTTGGCGGTGACACTGAAAGCGGCGTCGGTGAGCGCGTCGGCCACGAGGTCGGTCGGAGCGGCGAGGATGCCGGGCGGGGCGGGCGCGACCACGAGCGTGCGGCTCACCGGCTCGGCGGGCAGATAGAATTCATCGCCCGGCTGGCTGGCGGTGAGGATCGTCTCGCCGATGCCGCGGAGCGTGACCGTGGCGAGTTCCGTCGTGGCGATGGCAGGATCGGAGCTGGCGAAGAGCACCGGCAGTCCGCTGCTGGCAGCGGCTTGCAAGGTGAAGGGCTCGTCATCGATGCGCTTCGACGCGAACTCCGCGAACACGATCGTCTGCGGCAGGCGGTTGACCGTGAGGATCGCGGCACGGCTCGTGACGCTGCCGGCGGCATTGGTGATGGTGACGCGGTATTCGCCGGCGTGCAGCGCGTGCACGCGCGCGATCGTGAGCGCGGCGGCGTTGGCGCCGGCGAGTTCCGCGCCGTCCTTCGTCCATTGGTAGGAAAGCGGCGCGGTGCCGGTGGCGGCGACGCTGAAGGTGACGCTGGCCGTGGCGTCCGTCGTGGCGTCGGCCGGCTGCGTGGTGATGACGGGCAGGAGCGGCGAGACCAGCGCGACGGAGTGCATCGATCCGGCGGCGAGCGCGCTGACGTTGATCACACCTCCGGGTGGCGAGGTCTGGCCGCTGTTGTTCAGACCCCAGCCGACGACCGTGCCGCTTGGTTGCACGGCGAGCGTGTGGCCTTCGCCGGCGGCGATCAGGCGCGCCCAACTGGGGCCGGAGCTAAGCTGGCCATAGTTGCTCGCGCCCCAACCCACGGCCGTGGCGCCGTCCGCGACGAGCGCCACGCTGTGGTAGCCGCCGGCAGCGATCGCGATGGCGTGCGTGACGCTGCCGGGGACGGTGCACTGCCCGTAGTTGTTGAGGCCCCAGGCGACGACGGTGCCGTCGCTCTTCAAGGCCAAGCTGTGGTATTGGCCGGCGGCGATGGCGATGACTCCGCTGAGGCCTGCGGGCACGGCGGTCTGGCCGGAACTGTTTTGCCCCCACGCAACGACGGTGCCGTCGCTCTTCAGCGCGACGGAGTGATAGAGACCGGCGGCGATCGCGATCACGTTGTTCAACGTCGGTGGCGGCGAAAGTTGATAGTAACCGTTGTGCCCCCAGCCGACGATGCTGCCGTTGCTGCGCAGGGCGAGGCTGTGATAGCCGCCGGCGGCGATGGCGACCGCATCGGTCAGTCCGCCGGGCACGGAAGTTTGGCCGTTCGAGTTGAGTCCCCAGGCGGCGACGGTGCCGTCCTGTTTCAGGGCGAGCGTGTGGGCGAAGCAGGATGAAATGGAGACGACGCCGCTGAGGCCGGCGGGGACGGTCGTCTGGCCGGCGTTGTTGGCGCCCCAGGCAACGACATTGCCCGGCAGGCCGGTGACGCGCAGGATCTGCCGCACGCTCGGCGCGGAGAGATGGATCTCGTCGCCGGCCTGCGTGGCCGTGATGACGACGTAGCCGGCGTTGTGCACGGTCAGCACGCCGTCGGTCACGGAGGCGATGGAGGGATTCGCGCTCGTGTAGCTCACGGGCAGGCCGCTGGTGGCCGTGGCTTGCAAGGTCACCGGCGCAGCGTCCATGCGCAGCGGGTCGATGGCAGGGAACGTGATCGTTTGCGCGAGGCGGTTGACGGTGAGGGTGGCGGGATCGCTCGTGACGCTGCCTGCGGGGTTGCTGACGACGGCGCGGTAGCTGCCGGCGTCGCTGAGGCTCACCGGACCGAGGTCGAGGGTCGCGCCGGTTGCGCCGGCGATGGGTTGATCGTCCTTCAGCCATTGATAGGTGAAAGGCGGCGTGCCGTTCGCGGCCACGGTGAACGAGGCCGCTGCGGTCGGCGTGACCGTGAGGCTCACCGGCTGCGTCGTGACGCCCGGTGCGACGATGCGCACGAGAGCGATGAGGAAGTCGTTGCGCGAGGAAATGGCGAAGAGGTGCGTCGCGGAGCCGGGCACGACGCGCTGGCCATAATTGTTGTTGCCCCAGACGACTACGGTGCCGTCGCGGCGGATCGCGGCACTATGCATGTTGCCGGCGGCAACCGCGACGACGTCGGTGAGGTTGGGCGGAACGTTGCATTGTCCGTAGTAGTTTCCGCCCCACGCCGCCACAGTGCCGTCGGCTTTCAACGCGACGGTGTGACCGCCTCCACCGGAGACCGCCGCGACCGGGCCGAGGTCGCTGGGCACGTTGCATTGTCCATTGGCATTGTTGCCCCACGCGACGAGGCTGCCGTCCGCCCGGATGGCGAGGGAGTGCACGGCACCGGCGGCGATCCGGGTGACATTATTGAGCCAGGCCGGCGGATTGCCCTGCCCATAAGCGTAGCCTCCGACACCGCCCCAACCGACGACGGTGCCGTCCGCCTTCAACGCGAGGGAATGCGCGACGCCGCCCGCCACGGCGGTCACGTTGTTCAGGCCGGCGGGAATGTTGAGTTCGCCCCAACTGTTCGTGCCCCAGCCGACGATCGTGCCATCGGAGCGCACCGCCAAATTATGCCAGTTGCCCGCGGCGATGGCGCGCACGCCGGCGAGCCCGGTCGGCACAGTGGCCTGGCCGTTGCTGTTGTAGCCCCACGCCACGACGGTTCCATCGGCGCGCAGTGCGATCGTGTGCATGCTTCCAGTCTCGACGGCGATCACGGCGCCGAGGCCCGCGGGCGGTGTGGTCACGCCGTAGGAGCTGTAGCCCCAGCCGACGACGTAGCCAAGCGGTGTCTCAGTTGCGGTGCCGGTGGCGACAGCGAACAGCGCCCCGACAACAAGCGCGAGGCATGCTCCGGCGCAGCGACCTCGCGGGGCGCGGGCAACATCAGGCAGCCGCGCAGGTGCAGCGGCGAGCGAGCGTGAGGAACGCGATTTCGTTGCGGGTCGGGCCGGTCCGGCATCCAGGAGGTTCATGGTCAGCGGCGGCGAGGTGACGTGCAGCGCATCGCTCGTCGTTCGATGGTCGCGCTGCCGATGGGGCGACGGATCAGAGTTGATCCGGCGCTGCACGAGGCATGGGCCGTAGTGTAACGCCGCCGCGCGCGCGCGGCTCCGCACTTCTTGTGTTATTGCTCGGCGTGGACCTAGGGCCGGTTGACCTCGATGCGTGGCAAGGCCGTTTGGTGCCGGCGTGGTCGGCGTGAAGCGCGGACGGCGCGTCCTGCGGGCAGTAAAAAGGAAAAAGAGCGCGTGCAGTCACGCGCCCTGAGGTAGAAACGAAGACGCGGAAAACCTAGCGAGCTGCCGCCGTGAGGCTGGCCCAAGTGGCGGGCAGGCGCTCGCGCACGAGCTTGGCGCTGCTCGTGGGCAGACGCGCGGGCGTGAGCGGGACGACGACGGTGTCTTCGCGACTGAGGTCGCCGGCGGTGCGGCCGTATTTGTAGGCGCGGTCGAGTCCGCCATCGGCGTCGAGCTTCACGCCGGGCCATTGCGGGTTGGCCACCGAGATGTAGAACTGGTCGCCGCCCGCGGGCGCGGTGCCCGTGGCGGGACGCAACAGGCCGGCCTGCGCGAGCGAGCGCCAGAGGTCCTGCGCCGTCCACTTCGCGGGATCGACGACGTGGATCTTGCCGTCCGTGACGAGCGCGGCGTAGGGCTTGGTGCCATCCGCGGTGGTGTAATCGCGCCACTTGGCGAGCGCGTCGACGATCTCCTGTTCGACGAGCGGGTAATGCGTGCAGCCGAGCATGACGCTGTCGAGGGCGGCGCTGGCGGAGCCGGCCTTGAGGCGCTCATCGAGCAGGCCGCGGATCTCGTAGTCGACGATCTCGGGGATGGTCTGCTTGACGGACGGCTCGCCTTCGATGGCGGCGGCGAGCGTGACGGAGCCGCGTTGCCAGACGGCGGGGGATTTTTCGCCGAGCACGCGCGTGATCGCGGTGGGGTAGGCTTGGCTGGCGCAGGTGGCGACGGTGGCGAAGACAGCGATGCTGCCGGCCGATTCGCCACGCGATTCCGCGTAGCCGCGCGCACCGGCTTCGACGACGCCGACCGTGATGACGGGCACGCCCCAGGCTTGGGCGGCCGCGCGGATGTCCTCGAGCCCGAAGGCCGTGGCGGTGTTGCAGGCGATGACGATCGCTTTCACCGCCGGCTTGTCCAACGCAGGGGCGGCGTCGCCCGGCGCGCGCCAGTAACGGCGGCCGAGGAGGAACGCGGCGTCCTTGAGGATGAGTTCGCGGAGGAAATCCGTTTTCTGCACGGCCGGGTAATTGCCGTAGGGCATGTTCGCCTGGTCGCCGAGATAGACGAAGCGCTCGTGGACGAAGTCCGGCACACCGTCGGCGCCGGGCTGGCCGGTGGCGTTGTTGAAGCCGTCGAAGGTCTTGATCGCCTCGAACACAGTGAGGCCGCCCACGCCGGAATCGAACACGCCGATGGGCAGGTCGCGCAGGTCGCCGTGGTAATCGGCCGCGACGAAGGAGGCAGGTGCCTCGCCGGCGGGGTGGGAGCGGGCGTGGTCGGCGGCACGTTGCACGACCTCATCGGCAGCGAAGGCGCTGACCGCGAACAGGCAGGAAACGAACGTCAGGAGGGGGAGGCGTCGCAGGGTATTCACGGGCGGAATGGAAATCCTGGCAGCCGGTGGTTTCGAGCGAAATGGGAGGAGGATTTGTCGCCGCGCGAGTTAAGTAGGTCTCTCCCGGAACGGGCACCCGGGCACGGGCAAAAATAATGACTTGCCTCGCGCCGGGCCGTGGGACTTCTTCGTCGTTCCGATGAACAATCGGGCTGTAGCGTAGCCTGGTAGCGCGCTTGCATGGGGTGCAAGAGGTCGTGAGTTCGAATCTCACCAGCCCGACCATTTTCCCCGAACCGCATCTTGGCGACGAGATGCGGTTCTTTGCGTCTAGTGGCGGCGCGTCAGGGAACTTACGAAAGTTGGAGAGAACGACGGGGCGCGACCCGGGAAGTCAGGAGAAACACGTGAATGCTCCCCGTTTGTGTGCGTTCCGTGCGCACGGGACCTATTTGCGAGCGACCCAGAAGCGACACTCGTCGGAGAAGTCCTTCACGGCCTTCGGCTCGACGGCAATGCGGCGGCGCATCTCGTCCCACTCGTGTTTCCAGCCGGTGGCAGCGAGGTCTTCGAGGATCTCGGCGCGATCGGGCAGGTGCATGAAGACGCGGTAGTGATCGTCGTCGACGAAGTAGCGGTCGCCGAACTCGACCAGCGCCGGGTCCTGCTTGTCCTGCGCCCAGAGCTCGGCCTGCCGTTTCCAATGCCGGCGTTCGGCCGGCTCGTCGTCGCGGTCGTGGGTGGTGAACAGGAGCGGCGCGCCGGGTCGGGCGAGCGCGAGCAGGCCGCGCAGCGCCGCGCGGCGGTTCTCGCGGCCGGGGATCTGCATCAGGCCGTTGAAGAGAAAAAGCACGCCGGCGTATCCAACCGTCGTCGCGCCCTCGCCGTCGTCCCGCGTCTTGTCGCCAGCTGCGCGACGCTTGGGCCGTGCGTCCCGGTCGCGTGGCGAGGCGGTTTGGTAACCTAATAGGTTACCAGTGGCGTCGAGGCGGGTGGCGTCGGCGTGGTGGAAACGGATGCGGCGGGTGACTTTTTTCTCGCGGGCGAAGGCGCGGGCCTGGGCGAGGAGTTCCTCGGCGAAGTCGAACGCGGTGATGCGGGTGTAGCCGAGCTCGGCCAGCGCGAGCGTCACGCGGCCGGTGCCGCAGCCGGCCTCGAGGAGCGGGGCGCGGAGGTCGGGAAAATGTTGCTCGATCAGCTTCCGCTCCGAAGCCCAGAGCCCGAGCCGCTCGGCGGCGCGCGAGTAGTGCACGACGGATTCGAGCGCGTTGAAGTCCGCGCGAACGGTGTCGCCGGAGATTTTCTGTTGGGAGTCGGGGGCGGGCATCGGTGGCGAAACAGGGCTGCGATTCGTGTGCAACGACCGGTGGCGTGGCGCGGCTCGTGCGGAGAACTCGCCCTACCTTTTCGTCCAGGCGGCGAGGAACATGCCGTTGGCGTCGAGTTCGTGCGGCCAGAGGAAGAGCTGGGCGGTGCCGGGTGTCGCGGCGGGCGTGCCGGCGAACACGGGCGCGGGTTCGAACTCGGGGTGCGCGGCGGTGAAGGTTGCGGCGATGGCGGTCGTCTCGGCGCGAGTGAGCGTGCAGACGGCGTAGACGAGTCGCCCACCGGGCTTGAGCGCGGGGGCCGCGTGGTCGAGGAGGCGCTGTTGCACGGCGGCGAGTTCGCGCACGTCGTCGGGCGAAGTGGTCCAGCGGGCGTGCGGGTTGCGCTGCCAAGTGCCGACGCCGCTGCAGGGGGCGTCGACCAGGACGCCGTCGAACTTGGTCTTGGTCGGGAGCTTGGCGCCTCCGTCCCACGGGGCGGTGCGGTAGTTGAACATCGCGGCGCGCGCGGCGCGTTTCTTCAGGTGGTCGAGGCGGCGCACGGAGCGGTCGCTGGCCCAGATCATGCCCTTGTTCTGCATGAGGTCGGAGAGGTGCAGGGTCTTGCCGCCTTCGCCGGCGCAGGCGTCCCACCACGTCTGGCCCGGCGCCGGGGCGCAGGCGTGGCCGACGAGTTGGGAGGCAAGGTCCTGGATCTCGAAAAGGCCGTCGCGAAACTCGTCGGTGAGGAACAGGTCGCGGGTGCCGGTGTAGCGGAAGGCGGAAGGTGGAACGCTGCATGCAGAATGCGGAACGCCAGTGGCCGCAGGAGCGGCCGGCGTGAGATCGCCGAGCCGGGCAGGAAGGTTGGGCGCTTCGTTTTGCTTGGCGCGGAGCCAGAGGACGGGCGGGCGCTGGAGTTGGCGGAGCCAGTCGGCAGGCACGTCCATCTCGTCCTTCACCCACTCGGGAACGGCGCGGGCGGCGAGGGCTTCGGCCTTGAAGGAGGCGGGCGTGCGGTCGAAGCGGGCCTGGAGTTCGAGCGCGGCGGCGGCCTGTTTTTGCAGGGATTGCTGGGAGTCGAGCCAGCGCCACCAACGGAACGTGGCGAACACCGCCTGGCTGACCGCCCGGCGCAGAGCGGGCGCGGAGCCGTGGCGGGTGCGTCCTAGTGTCTCGCGCAGGGCGGCATCGGCGGGCTGGCCGCCTTGGACAAGCTTCAGGACGCGGGCGGTTTCGTTGAGGACGGCGGAGGTGGACACGCCGCGCAGCGAAGCCGTTCAGAGGTGCTTCTTCAAGAACGCTTCGATGCGCGTGTAGAGCTCGACGCGGTTTTCCACCCGGGCGATGCCGTGGCCGACTTCCTTGAGGAACAGGGTCTCGTGCGGCACGCGGTTGGCGGCGAGGGCCTTCACTAGGCGCCGCGATTGCGCGATGTCGGCGATGGCGTCCTCATCGCCGTGCGCGACAAACACCGGGATGCGGATGTCGCCCACCGCGTTCATGGGGGACAGGGCGGCGAACTTGGCGCTCTGGGATTTCGGGTCGCCGATCCGACGCCGCAACAGGGCGATGGTGTAGGACGCATCGTCGCGCCAGTCGCGGATCAGGCGCTGCCAGTCGAAGACGCCGGCGACGGTGACCGCACAACGATAGAGTTCGGGTTCGAAGGCGGCGCCGCAGACGGCCAGATAGCCGCCAAAACTGGTGCCGACGATCGCGATGCGCTTGGGGTCGGCCACGCCGTATTTGATGAGCATGCGCACGCCGTCGGTGACATCGTCATGCATCTTGCGGAAGGCATACGCATCCCGATCGCTGATGGAGGCGTCGTAGCCGGCGGAGCCGCGGTAATTCGGCTGGAACACCACGTAGCCGCGGCTGGCGTAGAACTGGGCCTCCGGGTCGAAATCGAGCGAGTCGCGCACCCACGGGCCGCCGTGGGGAAGCACGATGACGGGTGCGGGGCGCTTGGGATCGTGCCCGAGGGGGTAGGTGAGGTAGGCGTCGAGCTGCAAGCCGTCGCGGGTGCGATAGGTGGCGTGGTGCATCGGCGCGAGCAGCCGGTCCTGGAGCCAAGGGGCGAGATTGCCGAGGCGGCGGACCCGGTTGGCCGTGAGCTCGACGACGAAGTATTCGCCGGGATGCCGCGTGGTGCTGCTGTGCACGACCACGACGTTGCCCTTGTCGTCGACGATGCGGTTGATGCGTCCCTGCGGAAGCATCGCATCGATGCGCTGCTTGCGCGCGGCGATCGCGTCGTCGATCCACATTTGCACCAGGCCTTCGCGATGGTGGTCCACGCCGACGAATTCATCGTGTTGGAACAGTGGCGTGGCGTAGTCGAAACTGTAGCGCTTGGCCGTGAGCAAGGGAGCGCTGACGGAGAGGTCCACGGTGTTGAGGCGGACGATTTCGTGCTGGCCGGTGTCGGAGGTGCGGGCGGCGAAGACGACGGCGGGGTCGCGATCCACGGCGAGCAGTCGGACCTGATTCAGTTTGACGGGTGTGGGGACCCATTGTTTGCCGTCGCGACGGAAGAGCCGGGTCTTGGCGCCGGTGTGGGTGATGATGTAGCGCAGTTCGCCGTCCCGGTCGCGCAGCCAGCGGATCATGTTCTCGCCGGGCGGTGGCGGGATGTAGGCGGCGAGGTTGGCGTTGCTCATGTGGATGTTCTCGCTGTCCTGGCGCAGGTCGAGTTCGATGAGGCCCTCGGGCGTTCCGTTGTCCTCCTCGTCGAGGGCGGCGTCGCGCACCCAGACGAGCAGGTTGTCCGGCCGCGCATGAGGAATGCCCAGGATTTGCACCACGTCGTAGCGGTTCACCACGGTGATCTTGTCCGGCCGGTCGCGCGGGATGGCGTAAACGCCGTAGGCGTAGCGGCGGTCCTGCGAGACGCTGAAGACGAGACGGTCGTCGCCCGCCCACGAGAAGCTGTAAATGTCGAGCTCGCGCGACGGGCGCAGGCCGGCGGCTTCGCCGGTCTTGATGTCGACGATCGAGAGGCCGCGTGAGTCGAGCTTCGCGTCCTGCACCATCATGGCGAGGTGGGTGCCCGCGGGGTTCAGTTGCGGGGCTTTCAGCTGTGGCGCGCGGAAGAAATCCTCGATGCTCAATTCGGCCGGACTGGTGGGCGGAGCGGAGGGCTGGCGGGCGGGCGCGGCGGGTGTGAGGAGAGTCAGCGCGCAGAGAAGCGCGAGACTCACGCCCAGAGGCGGGCGCGTGAAGCGGCACGCATTTCCGGGCGAGCGCGGGCAATGGGGTTTCCCGCGGTGAGGCGGAACCGGCGCGGGTCGGAGTGGACCGCGGCCACAGGCGAAGCGAACGATGGGCATGTTGGAGTGACGTGCGTGGCCCGCAGCGGCAGCAGACGCGCCGGCGAAGCGAGCGTCAATCGCCGCTCCGCGGGCGGACGGGCTTAGAACCGTCGCTAACGCGCGCCGCGTGTTTGCCTCATCGCGAATTTGCAAGGCCGCGCGGTGGCCACGCGGGCGGTGCAGGCTGGGCCGCGAGGCCGTTCAGAGGTGCTTCTTCAAGAAGGCCTCGATGCGCGTGTAGAGCTCGACGCGGTTTTTGAGCGCCGCGATTGAGTGCCCTTCATATTTCAGGAAAAGAGATTCATTCTCCACGCCAACGGAGGCAAAGGCGCGCACGAGCCGGCGTGACTGGGCGGTGGCGGCGTTGCGGTCATCCTCGCCGTGTGCCACGAAGACCGGTGATTTGATGAGCGCGACCGAACGGAGCGGTGAAATCGCCTCGAATTTCTCCCGATTCACCCGCGGGTCGCCGAAAGCATCCTGAAATTCCGCCCGCCGATAATGGTTGGCGTTGCGGCGGTCGTCCTCGATCAGGCTTTCGATGTCGAAGACACCCGAAATCGTCACTGCGCAGCGATAAAGATCAGGTTCGAAAGCGACGCCGGCGAGTGCAAGGTAGCCGCCGAAGCTGGCACCGACAATCGCGACCCGGTGTGGATCGGCAATGCGCGAGGCGATCAAGGCCTTCACGCCGTCAGTGACGTCATCGTGCATCTTGCGGAAATCGTATTGGGGTTCGACGCTGATCGTGCGTCCGTAACCGGTGGAGCCGCGGTAATTAGGTTGGAAGACCGCATAGCCGCGGCTGGCGAAGAATTGGGCCCGCGCATCGAAGCCCCAGCTATCCCGCACCCAAGGTCCGCCGTGCGGCAGCGCAATGAGCGGCAACGGTGTCTTGCTATCGTAGCTGAGCGGCAGCGTGATGTAACCGTCGAGCGTGAGACCGTCGCGTGTCTTGAACTGCATGGCCCGCATGGGGGCCATGAGTTCCGGGGGCAACCACGGCTTGGTTTGTGCGAATGGGGAAAGCTCACCGGCCTCGCGGTCGAAAATATAATAGGTGGTCGGGTGGCGATCGGAATAGCTGTCAACGAGGATCCGCCGACTGTCCCGGCTCCGCCCGATGATCAGATTCACATGGTTCTCGGGTAGGGCGGCATCGAGCGATTGCTGCAACGCAACGTCGTCCGGTTGAAACCAAACCTGGAGAGGTGCCTGATGTTCGTAAGTGAGGCCGATGAGCGTCGTTCCGTCCGAAGAGAAATGCGGCTCTGCGTCCGTCAGGGCATATTTGGCCTCGCGATGGATGGTCTCGCGGATCTCGCCGGTGCGCGTGTCCATGCGAACCACTTCGCCGCCACCTGCCGGGAGGCTCCGCGCCACCAGGAAGTGATATGGATCGGCATCCACGTCGAGCAAGGCGTGGCGATCCAGCTCGGCTGCCGGGCAGGCGACCCAGCGGTCGCCGTCGCGGCGAAACAGCTCCCGGGTCGCCTTGGTGTGCATCACGATATAGCGCAGCTCGCCCTGCTGGTCCGTCCACCAGTTCAGCACGCCGTCCTTGCCGGTCGGAGGGGCGATATGTTTGACGGCGTTGTCCTCGTAATTGCCGTTCTTGGTGTAATTGCCCCGGCGGGTGTCGAATTCGAGGACCTTGCCGACGACAGCCCCTTCATCGGCCACGTCGTGATAAGCGACAAGGACATGGTTCGGTCGCGCGCGGGGACTGCCAAGCAGGGCAAGCGCGTCGAACCGATTCAGCATCGTCACCTGCTCAGGTTTTTTCAGCGTGATCGCAAACAATCCCCACGCGAAGCGTTTCTCCGTGGAGACCGAATAGACGATGCGCTCGTCGCTGACCCATCTGAACTGTGAAATGTCGTAGTCCTTGTCGCCGCGCATGCCCCGATGCCTTCCCGTGCCGACGTCGTAGAACATGAGGCCAACGGCGTCATTCTTGCGCTCGTGAAAGCTGAGGGCAACGTGCGTGCCGCTCGGATTCAAAAGAGGGACCCCGAAGGCCGCCGGGCGGAAAAAATCTTCAATCGGGATGTCCGCCGGGCGGGTGGGACGGCCGCCCGCGGAAGTCGGAAACACATAGACCAGCGACATGATGCCGAAAGCGATAACGAGCGAACCGAAGCGGCCGGCCGGAGAAATGCGACTCATGGAGAAGCTTGAGCGGTGGGGTGTATTGTTCCGGACGGGGCCGCGTGGATTCAACACCGAGACACGGTCAATTCACTCAGCCCGATTTTCTACCCCAGCGGCGGACTTCCTTCAACTCGGGGGCGCGGGTCTCGATGAGCGCGCCGACGCAGGCGGCGTGGCGGCGCAATTCCTGGAAGGCCGCGCCGGTGACGCGCCACTTCAACGCGAAGGACGTCTCGGCGATCGGCGCGACGCGGCCTTCGAAGAGGAAGGCGATCTCGACCTTCGTGTCGCCGTTGGCGGCGTCGATGGCTTGGCGGAGCTTGGGCAGGAAGTCGGCGACGCCCGGGTGGTCGGGCTGGAGGAGCCAGGTGACCTTGCGGATGTTCGACGGCAGGTAGGCGTCGAGAGGGTAGACTTCCTTGATGTTCAGGCGCGCGCCGTCGTTGCCCTTCATGACGGAGCCGAGGAGGACGACGGGCAGGTTTTCGCCGAGGAGCTTGCCGTAGGCTTCGTAGGCGTCGGCATACATGTTGACCGAGATTGTCGCGCGCTTGCTCGCGAGATTGAAGAAGGCCCACGGGCGGTTGTCGCGTTTCGAAAGGCGCTTGGTGATGCCGCTCATCAGGCCGGCGAGGCGGAACTCGACGCGGTCGCCTTCGAGGAGGACGGATTCCTCGGTGTGCGTGCACAGCGCCTCGGCGAGGCCGGAGTAGGCGTTGAGCGGATGGCCGGAGACGTAGAAGCCGAGGAGCTCTTTTTCGAACTGGAGGCGTTCGTGGGAGGTGAAGTCGGTGGCGGAATCGGCGAATGTCGCGGGCGTGTCGCCGCTGGGGACAGCGGCGGCCACCTTGGCGCCTTTTTTCTTCGGCTTCTCGTCGGCGAGCATGTCGAGGAAGCTGTGCTGGCCGGCGGCTTTGTCCCGGGCGTGCGCGGCGGCGCCGGCGAGGGCGGCGTCGATACCGTCGAAGAGCGGCTTGCGCGGCGCGTGGCTGTAGTCGAACGCGCCGGTCTTCACGAGGTGCTCGAGCACGCGCTTGTTGATGGCGCGGCCGTCGACGCGGCGCACGAAGTCCTCGAAGTCGGCGAACGGCCCGTTGGCTTCGCGTTCCTCGATGATCTTGGCGGCGGCGAGTTCGCCGACGCCCTTGATGCCGGCGAGGCCGAAGCGGATCGAGCCGCCATCGGCGGCGATTTTGGATTTGGGATTCTCGATTTTCGATTGTTGAGCCGGAACCGGAGTGAAGTCGCCGCGACTTTCGTTGACGTCCGGGCCGAGGACCGTGATGCCCATGGCCTCGGCCTCGGCGATGAAGTGCGAGACCTTTTCCGCGTTGCCGAGCTCCGCGGTGAGCACGGCGGCCATGAACTCGACCGGGTAGTTCGCCTTGAGATACGCGGTTTGGTAGCTGACGAGCGCGTAGGAGGCGGAGTGGGATTTGTTGAAGCCGTAGTTCGCGAACTTGTTGAGCAGGTCGAAGATTTCGTTGGCCTTGCTCTCGCTGATGTCGTTCACGCGCTTGGCGCCTTCGACGAACTTGATGCGCTCCTTGGCCATGGCCTCGGCGTCCTTCTTGCCCATGGCGCGGCGGAGCATGTCGGCGCCGCCGAGCGTGTAGCCGGCGATGATCTTGGCGCACTCCATGACCTGCTCCTGGTAGACGATGATGCCGTAGGTTTCCTGGAGGGACTGCTCGAGGAGTTTGTGCGGGTAGGAGACGGTCGACGGGTCGCGTTTGCCGCGGGCGTAGTCGGGGATGAACTGCATCGGGCCCGGGCGGTAGAGGGCGCAGATGGCGTTGATGTCGTTGATGTCGGTGACGCCGACCTGCTTGCAGGCGTTCTGCATGCCGCCAGATTCGAGCTGGAACACGCCGACGGTCTTGCCGGCGTTGAGCATCGCGTAGGTCTTCGGGTCGTCGAGCGGGATGGTCTCGATGTCGAAATCGGGCTTCGCCGTGCGGCGGACGTTCTTCACGGCGTCGTCGATGACGGTGAGCGTCTTCAGGCCGAGGAAGTCCATCTTCAGCAACCCGAGTTTGCCGACGGCGTTCATGTCGTATTGCACGGTCACGTCGCCTTCCTGGAGCGTGAGCGGGACGAACTCGTCGAGCGGCTGGTCGGTGATGATGATGCCGGCGGCGTGCTTGCCGGTGTTGCGCACCATGCCTTCGAGGACGAGGCCTTGGTCGAGGATCTTTTTCGCAACGGGACTCGTATCGTATTCGCGTTTTAGCTCGGCGGATTTTTCCAGCGCGTCCTTGAGCGCGATGTTGAGCTCGTCGGGGATCATCTTCGCGAGGCGGTCGGCCTCGGCGAAGGGCAGGTCGTGCACGCGCGCGACGTCGCGCACGACCATCTTCGCGCCGAGCGTGCCGTAGGTGATGATGTTGGCGACGCAGTCGTGGCCGTATTTCTGGCGGACGTAGTCGATGACCTCGCCGCGGCGGCGCATGCAGAAGTCGATGTCGAAGTCCGGCGGCGACACGCGCTCGGGATTGAGGAAGCGCTCGAAGAGGAGCTTGAAGCGGATCGGGTCGAGGTTGGTGATCGAGAGGAGGTAGGCGACGAGGCAACCAGCGCCGGAGCCGCGGCCGGGGCCGACGGGAATGCCCTTTTGCTTCGCCCAGTGAATGAAATCCCAGACGACGAGGAAGTAGTCGATGAAGCCCGTGACGCGAATGATCGAGAGCTCGAAGGCGAGGCGCACGACCAACTCCTCTTCGAGCGGCAGGCCGGTGTAGTCGGGTGCCGTGGGTTTCTGGCCCTCGGGGAGATTGGTGAGCTTGGCGAGACGCTCGGCGACGGCGGGGCGCGCCGCCACGTCGGCGTAGGCGAAGCCGTAGCGCTTCTTCAGGCCTTCGTGGCAGAGTTGTTCGAGGTAATCGCCGGGCGTGACCTGGTCTTTGATTTCGGCGGGAAGCGGGTAACGCGGGTAACGCTCGGAGCCCTTGGGGAAGGGGATGATGCCCGTCTCGCACATCTCGGCGACGGCGTGGGTGTTCGTGAGCGACTCGGGGACTTCGCCGAAGACCTGTTCCATCTCGGCGCGCGACTTGAGGTAGAATTGCGTGCCGTCGAACTTCATGCGGTCCGTCTCGGCGACCTTGGCGCCCGTCTGGATGCAGAGGAGCGAGTCGTGCGGGCCGGCGTCCTCGTGGTTCACGTAGTGGACGTCGTTCGTGCAGATGACCTTCAGGTTGAACTCCTCGCCGAGCTTGAGGAGACCGGGGATGATCTTGCGCTGCTCGGGGATGCCGTGGTCCTGGATCTCGACGAAGAAGTTTTCGCGACCGAAGATCTCGACGAAGCGGCCGCAGGCTTGCCGCGCCTGTTCGTAGCGATCGTGGAGGAGGTGCTGTGGCACGATGGCAGCGAGGCAGCCGGTGAAGCCGATGAGGCCGCCGGAGTGGCGCGCGAGGGTGTCCATGTCGGCGCGCGGCTTGTAGTAAAAGCCCTTGAGGTGCGCGTAGGAGACGAGCTTCAGGAGGTTTTGGTAGCCCTGAAGATTCTTCGCCAACAGCCCCATGTGGTAGTAGCTCTTGCCGTCCTCGGCGCGGCCGTTCTTTTCCAACGCGGAGCCTTCGGTCAGATAAATTTCGCAGCCGATGAGCGGCTTGATGCCGTGGGTTTTGGCGGCGTTGTAGAACTCGATCGCGCCATACATGTTGCCGTGGTCGGTGAGCGCGAGGGAGGTCATGCCCAGCGCCTTGGCGCGGCCCATGAGGCGGTCGATGCGGCAGGCGCCGTCGAGCAGGCTGTAGTCGGTGTGGACGTGAAGATGGACGAAACTGTTGTCGGAGGCGGCCACTGGAAGGTGATGGCAAGCCTGTGCCCCGGACCGCGCAAGAGCATTCCTCGGGATGGGGAAAAGTTCTGCGGGGCCAGCGGTTGCGCGGGTCGGGCCGTCTTGGGGTGGCGAGGTTTCGCGGTGAGGCGCTGGTCCTCGCGCCTCCTGAATTTCAGCTCTCAGCCTGGGGCGGCAGAGGGCCGCCGCCCCTGCCTGACGAGGCCTTTAAAAATAGTCATTGACGACGGCGCGGCGGGCCGGCTTCTTTTTGGCCTTTCGTCCCTTTACCAACCGTCCCTTTACCATGTCTATCGAGATCAAAATGCGCAAAAACGAGCCCATCGATCGTGCGATCCGTCGCATGAAGAAGAAGCTCGACCGCGAGAACATCATCAAGGACGTGCGCGCCAAGCGTTACTACGAGAAGCCCTGCGAGAAGCGCCGCCGCAAGAACAAGGTGGCTGCCTTCACCGCGATGCTCCGCGCGCGCTACGCGAACTGAGTTCCGCGCCGCTCCGTTTTCGAACCGGCCGCACGCCTAGTGCGCGGCCGGTTTTTTATTGTCCGCGCCCCGGGGCGCGGCTGCAGGAACTGGGCCGGTGACGCGGACGGATGCTTGCCAGCCGCTGAATCTCTTGTCCTAGTGCACGTTGCCCAATGAAGCCGATTCTCGCCCTGTCCAGTTGCTGGTGTTCGCCACGGCACCAGGACGGCTACGAAATGCTGAAGGAGATGGCCGGGCTGGGCTTTGAGTATGTCGAGCTCAGCCACGGCATCCGGATCACGCTGGTGCCGGGCATCATGCGCGCGGTGGAGGAGGGCGTGATCAAAGTCGCTTCCTGCCATAACTTCTGCCCGTTGCCGACCGGTATCACCCACGCCGCGCCCAATCTCTACATGCCGTCCTCCAAGGACCGCCGGGAGCGCGAGCAATGGCTGCGCAACAGCCGGCGCTCGGTCGAGTTCGCGAGCCAGATCGGCGCCAAGAAATTGGTGATGCACCTGGGCAGCGTGGAATTCTTCTGGTCGAACCCCGGCCGCAAGCTCGACGACTACATCGAGGCGCGCGCCGGACAGGACGTGACCCAGGACCCCGCCTACCAGAAGCTGCTCGCGTCGGCTCTGGCCAAGCTGCGGGCGCGCAAGGCCGATTACTGGGAAAACACCCGGGCCGGCATCGCGGAGCTGCTGCCCTATGCGGCGTCCAAGGGCATCGCGCTCGGCTTCGAGAACCGCGAAGCCTTCGAGGAACTGCCGCTCGATGCGGACTACGCCGAGTTCGTCGCGACCGTGCCGCCCGAGTCCCTCGCCGGCTACTGGCATGACGCCGGGCACGCGCAGATCAAGCAGGGCATGGGCCTGCTCAACCACCGCGAGCATCTGGAGAAAAACGCGCCGCGAGCGATCGGGTTCCACTTGCACGACGTCAGCGCCGACGGACGCGACCACCAGCCGATCGGCTCGGGGCAGATCGATTTCGAGATGATCAGCCGCTTCTGGCGCCCGGAGCACACGCTTGTGCTCGAGTTCAGTCCGCGCCTCACGCCGGAAGACATCCTCGTCTCGAAGAAACGCGTCGAGGCGCTGATCGAGGCGCGCTTCGGGGCGTGAGCAGCGCCGGTCTCCGACCGGCGGCAGTCGAGTGAGAGCTTCCGGTCCGTCCGTGCGGACGTCGCCGTCTCCAGTCCGGTCAAAGACCGGACCTACTTCCGCAATTCCGCGATCCAGCGCTTGTGCGGACCGGAGAGCGTGACGCGGTCGAGCTCTGCGAGCGGCACCCATTCGAGCGCGGCGTTCTTGGCGAGGCGCGTGCGCAGCGGCGCGTCGGCCTTCACGGCATGGATCCGCTCGGTGATTTGGAAACGGGTGATCGCGCGCCGCTTGACGGCGAGCAGCGGGAGGTCGTCCGGTGGCAGTCCCAGGTCCGCCAGCTCCGGCAGCTCGTGCAAGCCCGCCAACCGTTTCGCGCCCGCGCCACCGCGGCGCAGCAGCAGGCGGCCATTGTGGGTGCACCACGCGCGGTCGATCGTGCGCTGTTCGATCTTCTTCGGCGCGAGCCGGGGCAGCGTTTCCGGATCGCCGGCGCGGCGCGCGGCGCAGAAGGCCGCGACGGGGCAGGTGAGGCAGAGCGGTTTCTGGCGGAAACAGACCGTCGCCCCGAGTTCCATCATCGCCTGATTGTGCGTGCCCGGGTGCGAGCCCACGATCAGCGCATCGGCCAGCGGGGTGAAGTGCTTCACGGCCGCCGTGCCGTCGCGGAACGCCTGACGCTCGTCCGTCAGCCGCGCAAGGATGCGCACGACGTTGCCGTCCACGACGGCCGCGGGTTCGTCGAAGGCGATGCTTGTGACCGCCGCGGCGGTGTAGGGCCCGATGCCGGGAAGTTCGCGCCACGCGGCGGGCGTGCGCGGCGGGGCGGGCATGGCTGCCACGGCTTGCGCGAGCCGGTGGAGGTTGCGCGCGCGCGAGTAGTAGCCGAGCCCCTCCCAGAGCTTCAGCACCTTGGCCTCGGGCGCGGCGGCGAGCGCGGCGAAGTCGGGCAACTCCCGCAACCAGCGCTCGAAATAGGGCAGCACGGTCGCGACCTGAGTCTGCTGCAGCATCAGTTCCGAAACGACGGTCTTGTAGAGCGAGGGCGCGGTGCGCCACGGCAGGCGGCGCTGGTGCACGCGATACCAGCCGTGGAGGGCGGCTTGGAAATCGGCGCGGCAGGCGGTGAGTCGGGTGGAGGGGTGGGCCACGAAAAGGCCCCAGCCTTCGCCGAAGGCTCCGGCTGACAAGCGCGAAGGCACGGACGCGCGCCGGACGCAGGCGGTGGGGGCAAGTTTTTCGTGTATTTTTGCGCCTCTTTGTGGCCACCTCTGCCCATGCCCAAACGGTCATACGACGCCGAGGAGGAGAAGCCCAAGGCGCTCACCACCTACACGATCAAGCTCGACGACGCGCAGATGGAAAAACTGCGTGCCGCGGTGGCGAAGAAGTATTGGGAGGAGGTCGAGGTGCCGTATGCGCGGTTCGCGTTCAAGGGCCCGAAGGTCAACGTCACCGCCTACACCAGCGGCAAGGTCGTCGTGGCGGGCAAGGAGACCGAGGATTTCGTGCAGAACGTCATCGAGGCCGAGGTCACCGGCCTGGCGCAGCTCGGCTACGACGATGTGCACCATCCCGAGTGGTTCGAGCCGCATGCGGGCCTCGACGAATCGGGCAAGGGCGATCTCTTCGGTCCGGTCGTGGCGGCGACCGTCATCGCCGAGCGTCCGGCGATCGAAGCCTGGCGCCAGGCCGGCGTGCGCGATTCGAAGAGCATCGAGGACTCGCAGATCCTGAAGCTCGACGAGGTCATCCGCGCCACGCCCGGCGTCGTCGTGGAAGTCGTCGCCTGCGGCATGGCGAAATACAACGAGCTCATGCTCAAGCCCGCCGCCAACCTCAACCGCCTGCTCGCCTGGCAGCACGCACGCGCGCTCGAGGCGGCGTTGCAGAAGAAGTGGGTCGGCCGCGGCCTGCTCGACCAGTTTTCCAAGGAACCGCTGGTGCAGCGCGAGCTGAAGAAGCGCGGACTCGAACGCTTCAACCTCGAGATGCGCACCAAGGCCGAGTCGGACCCGGTGGTCGCCGCGGCCTCGGTCGTGGCGCGCGCGGAGTTCGTGCGCGCGATGCGGGAACTCTCGCGCGAGGCCGGCGAGAAGCTGCAGTTCGGCGCCGGCGCGCAGGCCAAGGCGCAGGCGGCGCGCATCGTCGACACGCTGGGCGCGCGCGCGTTGGGGCGTTTTGCCAAGCTGCATTTCCGCACGAGCTACGAAGTGGTCGCGGCGGCGGGCAAGCTGGACGAGCTGCCGCTGAAGCAGCCGAAGGAGAAGACGGAGTGGCGCCGCTGATGAGGGCGATCCGAATGAGCTTCGCCGGCGCCGGCGGCAAACCTTCCCGGGGAACGGATTGATGCCGGTGAAGCGCCGCCAACTCCGGGGGTTCGACCTGAAGCAGATCCAGGGCTTCGAGGGCCTGATCGGCGTGGATGAGGCCGGGCGCGGCGCGCTGGCCGGCCCGGTCGTGGCCGGCGCGGTGCTCGTGACGCGCGATTTCCTCGAGTCGCGCTGGGCCGTGGGCAAATCCGGCCGCGTGAACGACTCGAAGCAACTCTCGGCGGCGGAGCGCACGGAGCTGTGGACCGAGTTCGAGGAACTGGCCCGGCAAGGGCAGATCCACGCGACCTTCGGCCTCGCCGACGTGGCCGAGATCGAGACGGTCAACATCCTCGGCGCGACCAAGCTCGCCATGCGCCGCGCGCTCGAAGGCATCTATCCCGCGACGGCCTTCGAACGGAAGGAGGAGCCGGATCTTTTCGCCAGCGAGGCGGAGCGCAGCGCGTTCCAGCCCGCGGTGTCCTGCCAGATCCTGATCGACGGTCTGCCGCTGCGCCATTTCCCGTATCCCCATCAAGGCGTCGTCAGCGGCGACGCGCGCTCGCTTTGCGTGGCCATGGCGTCGATCGTCGCCAAGGTGACGCGCGACCGCTTGATGGACGAGCTCGACAAGGTGCATCCCGGCTACGGCTTCGCGCAGCACAAGGGCTACGGCACCGAGGAACACCGCGAGGCGTTGCTCAAGCTCGGGCGCAGTCCCGTGCATCGGGACAGTTTTCTCCGCAAGCTCTTCGCGCAGCCGCGCGACCTCGAGGGACAGCTCACTTTCCTGACCGAATAGGGCTGGGAGGGCGGGCGCAATTTCCGCGTGCTCCGCCGGCGAAAATGCCTTTGGCTGCGGGCGATGATACCCCGCGTCCCACTCGCCGTCATGCTGCTGGCTGCGGTCGCCGTCGTGCCGTCCGCCCGCGCGGAGCCGAGCGTCGAGGAGCGCCTGCGCGCGCTCGAACAGCAGGTGCAGCGTCTCGCGCAGGAGAACGCCGACCTGCGTCGCGAGCTGGGGGCAAAGCCCGCGGACGTCCCTCCGCCGGTGACCGTGCGGCCCGCGGGCAAGGCGACGCGTCTCGCCGTGGGCGGCATGTTGCAGGGGCAGGCGGAATTCGGCGGCCAGCCCGACGCGCGTTGGTCCGGCAGCACGGGCAACGATCGCTTCTTCTTCCGCCGCGCGCGCCTCCATGTGACGGGCGAGCTGGCCGAGCACTTCGATTTCAAGGCCGAGCTCGATCTCCAGGGCAACACGCTCGCCGGTGGCACCGGCCACAACGCCCGCGCCAACGAGGTCTATGTCAACTGGCGCCGGTTCCCCGCGGCGAATCTGCGCTTCGGCCAGCTCAAGCCCGCCTTCGGCGGCGAGCAGCTGCGCAGCGACGCGAAGATGCTCACGATCGAGCGCTCCCTCGCCAACGACCGCCTCACCGACGGCCGCCAGCTCGCTGCCGCCGTGCTCGGCGAACTCTTCGACCGGCGGCTGAGTTACATGGTCGTCGTGGGCAACGGCAACGGCGCCAACGTCAGCGCGAACGACAACAACAAATTCCAGCGTTCCGCGCGCGTCGCATTCTCCCCGTGGTCGGCGCCGGGCCGCACGCTCACCGTCGCCGTCAACGGCCTGCAAACCGAGGACGACGCCGTGACGCGCAGCGGGCTCGGTTTCACGGGCAACACCTTCGCCGGCCGGCGCTCGGGGCTGGGGGCCGACGTCGCGTTCACCGCCGGCGCGCTGGACCTCTCCGCCGAGTGGCTGCGCGCCACTTACCGGCCGACGGACGGCGTGCCGGAGCCGCGTTTCCACGGTGAGGGCTGGCACCTCACGGCGGCGTATTTCCTCTGGCCGGCGAAGTTGCAGGCGGTGATCCGCCGCGAAGCCTTCGATCCCGACTCGGAGCGACCCGGCGACGCGGTCGACACCTGGCTCTTCGGCCTCAATTACCACCTCAAGGGCGACGACCTCAAATTCCAGCTCAACTACCTGCGCGGCGACTCCGCGGCGACCGGCGAGGCCGGCCGGCTGTTGACGCGCGTGCAGCTGTTGTTCTGAGTCGCGCCGCGGCGGCACCCACCATGGCGGGCAAGAAACACAGTTCCCTCGACAAGGTCCTCGGCCGGCTCGACCAGCTCGACCAGGCCAACCTGCAGAACCTCGTGCAGCGTCTCGCGCGCGAGCGCGCGCTGCTCGAAGGGGTGTTCAACACGCTGCAGGAAGGCATCCTCGTCATCGATGCCGACGGCAACATCGACTACGCCAACGAGTCCGCGCTCAAGCTCATCGGCCTGAAGGACGGCGCCACCGGCGCCTCGCTCTGGCGGCTCGTGCCGGGTCTGCGCGATTCGCTCGCCGGCGGCGCCGAGTCGCCGGGCCTCGATCGCGGCGCGCCGGTCGCCACGCGCGAGTTCGAGCTGACTTACCCGCAGCCGCGGGTCGTGCGCCTCTACCGCGTGCCGTTCCACGACGGCGCCAACGGCCAGGCTCGCTCCGCCATCATCCTCACCGACATCACGAGCGAGAAACAATCGACCGAGGAGCTGATCGAGAACGAGCGCGTCTCGTCCATCCTGCTCCTCGCGGCCGGCGTGGCGCACGAGCTGGGCAATCCGCTCAACTCGCTCACCATCCACCTCCAACTGATCGACCGCCGGCTCCGGAAGCTCCGCGGCGCGAAGGAGACGGACGCGATCGTCGAGTCCATCAAGGTCTGCCAGGACGAGGTCACGCGGCTCGACGGCATCATCAAGAATTTCCTCGAGGCCATCCGCCCGCGGCCGCCCGATCTGGCCGACACCAACCTCATCGAGGTGCTCGAGGATGTGCTGCGTTTCCAGGCGCGCGAGCTGGAGGACCGGAGCATCGAGGTCGACGGCGACCTGCCCGGCACCGCGCCCGTGATCTCCGCCGACCGCGACCAGTTGAAGCAGGTCTTCTTCAACCTCATCAAGAACGCCATGGAGGCCATGGAGCCGGGCGGCCGGTTGCGCGTGCGCGTGCGCACGGACGACGATTCGGTCTTCGTCGCCTTCGCCGACACCGGCAGCGGCATCAAGGTGGAGGACATGGCCAAGCTCTTCTCGCCTTACCACACGACCAAGCCCAGCGGCCACGGCCTCGGCCTGACCATCGTGGAGCGCATCATGCGCGACCACGGCGGCCATGTCGGCATCGAGAGCAAGGAAGGCGTGGGCACGGTCGTGACCCTGCAATTCCCGCAGAAGCACCGCCGCGTCCGGATGCTCAAATAGGATGTCTTCCCGGTGCGCCCGGCTTCGCCAGCGGCGCGACTCGCTTGGCCCGCCCGTTCGTCGCCGATCCGCCGGTGGCGTGCGCTGCGCAACCCTTGCGCAGGCTTGGGCAAAAGGTGGCAGGCCCTCCGGGGGTGGTTGCGGGCATTATGACATTCCCCGCCCCACGTCATGGTTTCCCCGTCCCAGCGTCAGTTGGAGAAATACGGCTGGTCCCTCATCCATCGCGCCGCTCCCCCCAAGCGCGCCGCCGATGAGCGCGTCGGCGATTATCAGGAAATCTACCGCGAATACGACGAGGAGACCGTGCGCGCGCAGGCGGCGCGTTGCATCCAGTGCCCGACGCCCGGTTGCGTGCAGGGCTGTCCGCTGAACAACCGCATCCCCGAATGGCTGGCGCTCGCCGCGGCGGGCGAATTCCTCGAAGCCGCCGCCGTCTCGCGCTCGACCAGCAACATGCCCGAGATCTGCTCGCGCGTCTGCCCGCAGGAGAAACTCTGCGAAGGGTCGTGCATCCTCAACGCGCGCAGCGATCCCGTCGCGATCGGCGCCGTGGAGCGCTTCATCAACGAATACGCCTTCCTTCACGCCACACCCGAGCTGGCGCAAGCCGTGCCCAACGGCCGGCGCGTGGCCGTGATCGGCTCGGGGCCGGGCGGTCTCGCCTGTGCCGACGAGCTCGCGAAGGCCGGTTGCGCCGTCACGGTGTTCGAATCGCTCCTGCTCCCCGGCGGCCTGCTCGTGAACGGCATCCCGTCCTTCAAGCTGGAGAAGCACATCGTCTCCCGCCGCGTGGACTTGCTCAGCCGGCGTGGCGTCGAGTTCCGCCTCGGTGTGCGCGTTGGCTGGGACGTCTCGCTCGAAGGGTTGCGCGCGCGCTACGACGCGGTGTTCCTCGGCATCGGCGCGCAGAAACCCAAGCCGCTCGACATCCCCGGCGCGGGTCTGCGCGGAGTCGTCGACGCGCTGCCGTTCCTCGTGCCGAAGAACGTCGATTCGCCGCTCGCGGAGGGCGACCCCATTGACGTCGCCGGCAAGCGCGTGGCCGTGCTCGGGGGCGGCGACACCGCCATGGATTGCCTCCGCACCGCGTTGCGCAGCGGGGCCAGCGAGGTCACCTGCCTCTACCGCCGCGACCTCGCCAACATGCCCGGCAGCCGCAAGGAATACGCCAACGCGATCGAGGAGGGCGCGCGTTTCCAGTTCCTCACCAACCCGACCGAGTTGCTCGACGACGGCTCCGGCGCCGTGGCGGGCGTGCGCTGCGTGCGCATGGAACTCGGCGCGCCCGATGCCTCCGGCCGGCGCAAACCGCGCGCCGTGCCCGGCTCGGAGTTCACGCTCGCGGCCGATGTCGTGCTCGTCGCCTACGGCTTCGATCCCGTGCCTTTCCCGGAGGGCAGCGATTTCAACCGGCTGGAGTTCGACGAGTGGGACGGCATCCGGGTCGACGCGCAGCAGATGACGAGCCTGCCCGGCGTCTTTGCCGGCGGCGACTCCGTGCGCGGTCCGAGCTTGGTGGTCCACGCCGTGCGCGATGGTCGCCGCGCCGCGCTCGGTATCCAGCAATATCTCGCCACCGCGCCGCTGCGACCGGTCTGAAGAGGTGCCGCCGCTGCACGGGAATCGCACGAGACCCGTCTCATCTTTAAGCGGTGCAGTGGGATGGCGATTTTTCGGTCCCTCGCTTCGAGGCGGCGCCGCCAAGGGAGCTGTCCCGCGCTGACGCTCGGCGGAGCGCACGAGGCGGCAAGTGGATGATCCATGAAAGCCGAAGTGTGACAGCTCGTCTCATTTCCCGTTGACCGGGGCCGCAGGGCGGGGCTTCATACCGGCATGGTGCCGAGCGTTCTGATCGTCGACGACGAGAAGCACACCCGCGAGGGGCTCCAGCAGGCCTTGCAGGACAACTACGACGTGTCCGTCGCCGCGAGTGCCGACGAGGGCTTCAACCTCATGGAGGCGCAGGAGTTCGACGTGATCGTGACCGACCTCCGCATGCCCGGGAAAAGCGGCCTCAAGGTCATCGACAAGGCGCTGACCCTCGCGAACAAGCCCGCCGTGATCATGATGACGGCCTACGGCAGCATCGATTCCGCCGTGGAGGCGATGAAGCGCGGGGCGGTCGATTTCCTCACCAAGCCGGTCAACATCGAGCGCCTCGAGATCCTCATCCAGCGCGCGCTCAAGACCCGGACGCTCGAGGTCGAGGTCAAGCAGCTCCACGACCGCCTCGACGAGAAATTCAACGCCGACGGCATCGTCGGCCACTCGCAGAAGCTCAAGGACGTGATCGAGCGCGTGAAGCTCGTCGCGCCGTCGAAGGCCACGATTCTCATCGAGGGCGAGACCGGCACGGGCAAGGAACTCGTCGCGCAGGCCATTCATCAGGCCAGCCCGCGCGCGCGCGCGGCGTTCATCCCGGTGCATTGCGCGGCGCTCCCGCCGATGCTGCTGGAAAGCGAGCTCTTCGGCCACGAGCGCGGGTCGTTCACCGGCGCGACGGAGCGGCGCATCGGTCGCTTCGAGGCGGCCGACGGCGGCACGGTCTTCCTCGACGAGATCGGCGAGATCGGGCCCGAGATCCAGGTGAAGCTCCTGCGCTTCATCGAGACGCGGAGCTTCGAACGCATCGGCAGCACCAAGACGCTGACCGTCGACGTGCGTCTCGTGGCCGCGACGAACCGCAACCTCGAGCAAATGGTGAAGGACGGGAAGTTCCGCGAGGACCTGTTCTTCCGCCTCAACGTCGTGCGCATCACCACGCCTCCGCTGCGCGAGCGTCCGGACGACATCCCGGTGCTGCTCGATCATTTCATCCGGCAATTCTCGAAGGAGAACGCCTACGAGCCCGTCTCGATCGACCCGGGCGCGATGCGTTTCCTGCAGGCCTACGCCTGGCCGGGCAACATCCGCGAGCTGCGCAACTTCGCCGAGAACGTCGTCGTGCTCCGTCGCGGTGGCACGCTCAACGAGTTCGAGCTTGAGCCGAAATTCCGCGGCGAGGTCGCCGGCAGCCCCGTGCTCAGCTCGCCCGCGCCGGCCAACCCGCTCTCCGTCGAGGAAAACGAGAAGCGCCTCCTTCGCGAGGCGCTGATCAAGGCCCGCGGCAACCGCACGCAGGCCGCCGAGATGCTCGGCATCAGCCGCCGCACCCTCCACCGCAAGATCGCGCAGTGGCCCGAGCTCGACGTCTACGGCCGCGCATGAGCCTGCGCCTTTTCGCCGCGCTGTTCCTCGCCGGTCTCGGCGTGCTGGCCCCCGCTTGGGGTGCCCGTGACGTGCGCGTGACGGGGTCCGACCTGCTCGGCGCAGCTTTCAGCCGCGCGCTCGCGGAGCATGCGCGGCAGAGCGCGATCGCGGTGGAGCAGGATTTTCGCGGCACGCGTCCCGGTTTGGAAAAACTCGCCGCGGGCACGGCGGATGTCGGGTTGATCATGTTGCCGCCGGGCGAGGTGCCGGCCTTCGACGGCCTGACGGCGCGCGTGATCGGCTATCAACCGGTGGTGATCGTGGCGCCCGAGGCCGCGGCCGTCACGCAGGTGACCTTTCCGCAATTGCGCGCGTTGTTCGGCACCGGGGCCATCGAATCGATCAAGACCTGGGGCGAACTCGGCGTGCGCGGCGAAGACCGCTCGCGTCCCGTGGAACTGCACGCCCTCGCCCCGACGCACGGCCTTACGCTGCCGCTCTTTCGCCGGCTGCTGCTCAATGACGGTCCCGTGCGCGGCGACGTGAAGCTGGCCGATTCGGCCGTCGCCCTCGAACAAGCCCTCCGGGGCGCCACGCATGCGCTGGGTCTCAGCCCCGCGTTGCCGGCCGCCGGCTCCGGCCTGCGCGCGCTCGCCGTGGCCACCAGCGTCAGCGATCCCGCCACCCTGCCGACGGAGGAAAACCTGCACCAAGGCAGCTACGCGCTGCGCCTGCCGCTCTACGTCGTCTTCCGCCGCGAGGCGGCGCCCGAGTTGCTGCCGTTCCTGCGCTTCCTGCTCAGCGACGAGTGCGCGGGCACGCTCCAGCAGGCGCATTTCCTGCCGCTGCCGGTCACCGCGCGCAACCAGTTGGTGTTCGAGATCGAGGAGATGCGTTGAGGCGGCCGGCGCCGGACCGGGCTCCAACCGGCGGGGTCGGGGAGGCGGCCTGACGGCGCCCGGGCGTTTTCTCCCCTTGTCAGGGGCGCGGGCGGGGCTTTCACTGCGCGGCTTAACCTTTTCCCATGGCCTCGATCACCAAGAGCTACGAACCGCGCGACGTTGAAGGCAAGTGGTATGCCGCCTGGCAGACCGCCGAGTGTTTCGCGGGGCGCGTCGATCCCGCGAAGCAGTCCTACAGCATCGTTATCCCGCCGCCCAACGTCACCGGCGTGCTCACGATGGGCCATGTGCTCAACAATACGCTTCAGGACATCCTCATTCGCCGCGCGCGCCTCGAGGGCAAGGAGGCGATGTGGCTCCCCGGCACCGACCACGCGGGCATCGCCACGCAGACCGTCGTCGAGCGCGAGTTGCGCAAGCAGAAGCTCCACCGTCGCGACCTCGGCCGCGAGAAGTTCCTCGAGAAGGTCTGGTCGTGGCGCGAGGAGAAGGGCGGCATCATCCTCAAGCAACTGCAGGCGCTCGGCGCGTCCTGCGACTGGAGCCGCACGCAGTTCACGATGGACCCGCACTACTCGCAGGCGGTCCTCAACGTGTTCGTCGATCTCTTTGCGAAGGGCCACATCTACCGCGGCAAGCGCATGGTGAACTGGTGCCCGGTCTCGCTCACCGCGCTCTCCGACGAGGAAGTGATCATGAAGCCCGCGAAGGGCTTCCTCTACCAGGTGCGCTACGAGCGCGTCGACGCGCCCGGCGAGTTCATCACCGTCAAGACGACGCGTCCCGAAACGATTCCCGGCGACGTCGCCATCGCCGTGCATCCCGACGATCCGCGCTACGCCGGCTGGATCGGCAAGAAGGTCCGCCGTCCGCTCGGGCCGACCGCCGAGATCCCGATCATCGCCGACAGCGCGGTGGACAAGGACTTCGGCTCCGGCGCGCTCAAAATCACGCCGGCGCATGACAAGGTCGACTTCGAGATCGGACAGCGCCACAAGCTCCCGCCGATCGACGTGCTCAACGCCGACGGCACGCTCAACGACCTCGCCGGCCCCGAACTCGCGGGCCTGGACCGCTTCGCCGGCCGCAAGAAGGCCGCCGAGCTGCTGAAGGAGCGCGGGGCGCTGGTGAAGGAGGAACCCTACGAGAACAACGTCGGCTTCTCCGAGCGCGCCGATGTGCCGATCGAGCCGCGCCTCACGTGGCAGTGGTGGTTGAAGTATCCGCGCGTCGAGGAGGCCAAGGCCGCCGTGCGCGACGGGCACATCAAGTTCCACCCCGAGCGCTGGTCAAAGGTCTACCTGCACTGGCTCGAAAACATCCAGGACTGGTGCATCAGCCGTCAGCTCTGGTGGGGCCACCGCATTCCGGTCTGGTATCGCAAGGGCCTCGACAAGGAGAAGCTCACCGAGGCCGAGTTGCGCGATCCGACGAAGGTCCACGTCTCGCTCGCCGGCCCCGCCGACCCGCAGAACTGGGTGCAGGAGGACGACGTGCTCGACACCTGGGCGTCGTCGTGGCTCTGGCCCTTCGCCACGCTCGGCTGGCCCGACGCGGCGAAGATGAAGGAGCGCGGCTACGAGTATTTCTACCCGACGAGCACGCTCGTGACCGGCCCGGACATCATCTTCTTCTGGGTCGCGCGCATGATCATGGCCGGCCTCGAATACACCCACGAGGGGCAGCCGCTCGAAAAACGGATCCCGTTCAAGGACGTCTATTTCACCGGCATCATTCGCGACCAGCAGGGCCGCAAGATGTCGAAATCCCTCGGCAACTCGCCCGACCCGCTCGATCTCATCGCGAAGTATGGCGCGGACGGCCTGCGCTTCGGCATCGTCTCCATCGCGCCGCAGGGTCAGGACATCCGCTTCCAGGAAGACCGGATCGAGACCGGAAAGAATTTCTGCAACAAGCTCTGGAACGCCTGCCGCTTCCGCCAGATGAGCGGCGACAGCGCCGACAACTCCTCGCTTGCCGCCGTGCTCGCGCGTCTCGACGCCGCGAAGTTCGACGCCGACGACCACGCCATTCTCGACCGCCTGCTCGCCACGACGCGCGCCGTCGAGGAGGCCTTCGCCAAGTTCGAGTTCAGCAACGCCGTCCAGACGCTCTACGGATTTTTCTGGAATGACTTCTGCGACTGGTATGTCGAGGTCTCCAAGGCGAAGCTGCAGGACGCGTCCACCAAGGACAACTGTCTCGCCATCCAGGACCTCGTGCTGCGTCAGACGTTGCTGCTGCTGCACCCGTTCACGCCCTTCATCACGGAGGAACTCTGGCACCTGCTCGGCTACGGCACCGACGCGCAGTTCCTCATGCGCGACGTGCGGATCGAAAAGGAAACCGAGCTCGTCGCGGCCCTCGCCGCGCGCGGGGTGAAGGTCGACACGGCCGCCGCCGCCGCGGTCGGCAGCCTCAAGGAGCTCACCTCGCAGGTCCGCGCCTTCAAGGCCGACAACGGCGAGGCGGCGAAGAAGGATTCGCAGTTCGTCGTCGAGGCCAGCGATGCGCAATGGGCGTTGCTCGAGGCCAACCTCGCCAAGTTGAAGCGCATGATGGGCGCCGCCGAGGTGGCGCGCGGCAAGATGTCGCCCAACGCGCCCGTGTGCGTGACGCCGCTCGGCTCGTGGAACCTCATCCGCCAGCTCAAGGCCGGCGACACCGCCGCCGAGAAGGCCCGCCTGACCAAGGAACTCGAGACCGTCTCCAAGCACATCGCCGGCACCGAGGCGCGCCTGTCGAACGAAGCCTTCGTCTCCAAGGCGCCGCCCGCCGTGCTCGAAGGCGCGCGCAAGCAGCTCGCCGACCAGAAGGCCAAGAAGGCCGAGGTCGAGCGCCTGCTCGCCTCGCTCGGCTGAGTCTGCTCGCTCCCAAGTCGAGACACCCTGCCTGTTGGCGGCCGGCCCGTCCTGCGGTGCCGGCCGCAATAATCGGGCTGGCCAAGCCTTTCGCCGCCGCGCTGAATGCAATGCGAATGAAGAAGGCCCTCATCACCGGCATCACCGGGCAGGACGGATCGTATCTTGCCGAGTTTCTCCTCTCCAAGGGCTACGAGGTCCACGGCATCATCCGCCGCGCGTCGACGTTCAACACGAGCCGCATCGACCACCTCAATTTCAACCGCCACGCCAACGGCGCGCAGCTCACGCTCCACTACGGCGACCTCGCCGACGCCGTGCAGATGGTGAAGCTGCTCTACGAGCTCCAGCCCGACGAGGTCTACAACCTCGCGGCGCAATCGCATGTCCGCGTCTCCTTCGATATTCCCGAATACACCGGCGACATCGACGGCCAGGGCGCGCTCCGCATCCTCGAGGCCATCCGCGAGGCCGGCCTCGTGAAGAAGACCCGTTTCTACCAGGCGTCGTCGTCCGAGATGTTCGGCAAGGTGCAGGAAGTGCCGCAGACGGAGCGGACGCCGTTCTGGCCGCGTTCGCCCTACGGCTGCGCCAAGGTTTACGCCTACTGGCTGACCGTGAACTTCCGCGAGAGCTACGGCCTGCACGCGTCCAACGGCATCCTCTTCAACCACGAGAGCCCGCGCCGCGGCGAGACCTTCGTCACGCGCAAGATCACGCGCGCCGCGACCCGCATCAAGCTGGGCCTGCAGGACTCGCTCTACCTCGGCAACCTCGATGCCAAGCGCGACTGGGGCTACGCCAAGGAATACGTCGAGATGATGTGGCTCATGCTCCAGCAGGAGCAGCCCGACGACTACGTCGTGGCGACGAACGAGACGCACAGCGTGCGCGAGTTCTGCGCGGAAACCTTCGGCCTGCTCGGGCTCGATTGGGAAAAATATGTCCGCCACGACACGCGCTACGAGCGCCCGGCGGAGGTCGACCTGCTCATCGGCAACCCGGACAAGGCGCGCCGCCAGCTCGGTTGGGAGCCGAAGGTCCGTTTCAAGGATCTCGTGAAGATCATGGTCGAGCACGACCTCGAACTCGCCAAACGCGAGGCCCAGATCGCGCAGCTGCCGGACGTCTCCAAGGCTCCCTTCGCCTGAGCGATTATTCACCGCGCAACGCACGACGGTGAGCCTATCCTTTTCTTTCGTTTGGTTCGTGTATTTCGTGGTTTTTCATTCATGAAACTCTTCATCGCAGGTCACCACGGCATGGTCGGCGCGGCGCTCGTGCGGCGCTTCCAGCGCGAGCCGGGCGTGACGCTTCTATTGCGTTCCCGCCGCGACGGCCTCGATCTCACGAGCCAGTCCGCCGTCGCGGCCTTCTACGCCGCGGAGAAGCCCGACGTGGCGATCATCGCCGCCGCCAAGGTCGGCGGCATCCACGCGAACAACACTTACCCCGCCGAGTTCCTCTACGAGAACCTCGCCATCGCCGCCAACTGCATCCACGGCGCCTACGCCGCCGGCGTGAAGCGCCTGCTCTTCCTCGGCAGCTCGTGCATCTACCCGAAGCACGCGCCGCAACCGATGACCGAGGATTGCCTGCTCACGAGTGCGCTCGAACCGACCAACGAGGCCTACGCCATCGCCAAGATCGCCGGCCTGAAGCTCGCGCAATACTACCGCCAGCAATACGGCGTGCTCTACCACTCGGCGATGCCGACGAATCTCTACGGCCCGGCGGACAACTACCACCCGCAGAACTCGCATGTGTTGCCCGCGCTCATCCGCCGCTTCCACGAGGCGAAGCTGGCCGGCAAGCCCGAGGTCGTCGCCTGGGGCACCGGTTCGCCCCGCCGCGAGTTCCTCCACGTCGACGATCTCGCCGACGGTTGCGCGTTCATCCTCCGGCAGGACAACCCGCCCGACTGGCTCAACCTCGGCTCGGGCACGGACGTCACGATCAAGGAACTGACCGAACTCGTCGCAGAGACGGTCGGTTTCACGGGGCGCATCGCGTGGGATACGACCAAACCCGACGGCACGCCGCGCAAGCTCATGGACGTCTCCCGCCTCGCCGCCCTCGGCTGGCAGGCGCGGATCTCGCTGCGCGACGGCCTCCGTCAGACTTACGCGTCCTTCCTCGCCGAGCAGGCTGACGGCACGCTCCGCGGCTGACGCCGCGCATCATTCTCCAGCTCGCTTAGCTTTCACCGTAGGCAGCGACCTCGGTCGCGCCGCGTCCAGCGTCAACCTGCCGCCTCACGGTGCCGTTCGCTCTTCCGGCTTGGCCGTCATCGCCGGCTCCGTCGAAAACAAACTCAGCTGGTGCCGGCGCAGGTAATCGAGCCGCGCACCTACATCGCCCGGATAAATCGGATAGCCGTTCACGGCCATGCTGGCGCGGTCGGCTTCGGCCTGGCTGCCGGTTTGCAGGTAAACGTCGCGCCAAGTCTCGCGGCCGCGTCGGAATCCGTCGATGGCGCGCCGATCGCCGGAGGAGGGCAGCAGGCCATTCCAGCTGGCGAGCAGGGCGAACGTCACTGTCGTCGCATGCCGCCAGTTGCGCCGTGGCCCGCGTTGCAGCGTGAGATAGACCGCCAGCAATCCCGGCACCAGCATCGCGATATAGCGCGATGGATAACCGCCGGCGCGCCAGCCGAGCCCGATGCGGCCGACTGCGGTGTTGAGGCAGAAGAGCAGTGTCGTCGCCGCGAGTGCGAACAGCGCCAGGTGCACACGCCGGTCGCTCACGGCGCGGTCGAGCAGACGACGCCCGTGCAACACGGCGACCGCGCTCACCGCGAGCAGCAGCACCGAGCCGAGCGGCAGCGTGAGCGCGAGCGGGTTTTTCCAGCCCGCATAACTGGAGAACATCATCACGATGAAGCCCGCGTATTCCCAGGGGCGTTCGTGGGGAAAGTGGAAGTTCGGCTCCGCCGGCTGCCACACGTAGCCGTGGAAAAAGACGATCCACGCCGCCGCCACCACCGCCATCGCGAGCGTGGCGCGCGACGCTGCCGCGCGGTTATGCTCGCGCCAGAGCGCCGTCGCTTCGAGCAGCAGCAGCGCCGTGCCGACCGCGCCGCCGAAGATCCCGAAGCCGGTGAAGATCATCAGCCCCACGAGCCCGGCCTGCGCCGCAAGCCGCCGTCCCGGCGCGGCGATGAACCAGGCCCACGCGTAGAGCAGCAGCAACAGCACGGGCAGGGGACTGTGCGCGGGATTGGCCGGGCCGACCCACAGTTCGTATTGCCGCGTCGTCAGCGTCAGCGCGCAGACCACGGCCGCACTCGCCGGGCCGCCGATGCCGCAGCGGCGCGCGAGCAGCACCCCGAGCGCCGCGCTGGCGATCGTCGCGGCGAGCGAGATCAGCGCGTCGCCGCGCAGGTCCCAGGCCGTGAGTTGCGCGAGGCCGCCCGTGAGCAGCGCACCCAAACCCTGCCGGTGCGGCCCGTGCTGGTGCATGAACCACGCCCACGGTCCCTGCTCCTGGAAGAGCGGCGTGTAGAAATCCCATTGGTCCCAGAACGGGACGTTCACCGCGCCCGTCGCCACCAAGTGCACCCGGTGCGCCACCAGCCAAGCGATGAAGACTCCGGCAATAATCCAACCGATCGCGGTGGCCGTGAGGCGGCGGGAGACGGTTGGGACGGGCCGGTGCATCGGACGGAGTCGCGGCATGGTCCGCGCTGCCCGGGGCGAGGCAACCCTTCTTTCCCCGATCGCTCGCCGGAGACAATTTCCGCTTGCGGCGCCCGGTGCCGGCCCAACCCTGTGCCGCATCCATGATCGCTCCCGAAACCTTTTCGCACCTCGAACTCATCAAGAAGCGCGCCGGCTACTTGTGGAGGTTTCTTTGACGTCGAACAAAAGCAGCGTGAGATCGAGGCGATGGAGGCCCAGATGGGCGCGCCCGATTTCTGGAACAACTCCGACAAGGCGCAGAAGCACATCGGCAAGCTCAATGGCCTGAAGAAGGTCATCGGCGGCCTGGTCGCCTTCAACCGCAAGCTCGACGACGCCGCCGTCATGGTGGAGCTGATCGAGTCAGCCGAGCCCGCCGAGCAGGAAGCCTACGCGAAGGAACTCCACGCCAACGTCACCGCGATGCTGGAGGAACTCGACAAGCTCGAGATCGCCTCCTTCCTCACCGGCCAGTTCGACCGCAACAACGCCATCTTCAGCATCCAGGCCGGGGCCGGCGGCACCGAGTCCAACGATTGGGCCGACATCCTCTTCCGCATGTATTCGCGCTGGTGCGAGCGCCGCGGCTTCGAGGTCGAGCTGATGGACGTGCAACCCGGCGACCAGGCCGGCATCTCCAAGGCCACCATCCTCATCAAGGGCGAGAACGCCTACGGCTACGCCAAGGCCGAGCGCGGCGTGCACCGCCTCGTGCGCATCAGCCCCTTCGATTCGAACAAGCGCCGCCACACCTCCTTTTGCGCGGTCGACGTGGTCGCCGAGATCAATGAGGAGATCGACATCGAGATCCCCGACAGCGAGATCCGCGTCGACGTCTACCGCTCCTCCGGCAAGGGCGGCCAGGGCGTCAACACCACCGACTCCGCCGTGCGCCTCACGCACATCCCGAGCGGCATCGTCGTCGTCTGCCAAAACGAACGTTCGCAGATCAAGAACCGCGCCAGCGCGCTGAACGTCCTCAAGGCCCGCCTCTACGAGAAGAAACAGGACGAGCAGCGCAGCGAGATGGAGAAATTCTACGGCGAAAAGGGCGAGATCGGCTGGGGCAGTCAGATCCGCAGCTACGTGCTCCAGCCCTACCAAATGGTGAAGGACTTGCGCACGGGCGTCTCGACCAGCGACACGCAGGGCGTGCTCGATGGCGATCTCGACCGCTTTGTCTATGCGTGGCTGCGGGCCGGTTGCCCGCGGCATCGCAACAAGGACATCCAGATGGACGACGAGTGAGCCGGCCGGCGGATGCCTCGCGGCCCGCCGGCGCTCAGCGTCCGGCGAGCCAGAAGGCGACCGCGCCGGTCAGGCAGGTGGAGCCGAGCACCACGACCACGTGCCAGCGCAGGCGGTCGGAGCCGGCAGACGCGGCGATGAGCGCCTTCACGATCGTATTGGCGATCGCGGCCAGCACCACGGCCTGCGCTGCGAGCGCCGACGTCAGCCCGCCGTTGCCGTCGACGCTGCGCGCCATGCTCAGCGAAATCGCGGCCATGTCCGTGAGGCCGGACACGAAGCTCAGCGGCAGCAGGCTGCTGGCGAGCGCACCATGGTGCGCCGCGGCCTTCACGAGCAGGACGATGGCGGCGTAGAGCAAGGCGAACTGCAGGGCCGAGCGCAGTTGCAGGGGATTTTTCCCCGGCGGCGGATGCGGGACCGGTTCCGCGCGGCGTTGCCGCCAGAAGCACCATAGCGCATAGACCACCGCCGGCAACGCCATCAGGCCCAACGGCAGGAGCAGGTCGGCCGCCATCTCGGCGTTCACCACGCCGACCAGCACCAGCGTGCGCGGCAGCATCACTGTGCAGGCCAGCGCCACGCCGAGCGCGTAGGGTTCGGAGAGTTCCGGCTGGTCCCGGCTCTGCCGGCTGAAGGAGAGCGTCGTTGCCGTGCTCGAGGCCAGCCCGCCGAACAGGCTCGCCAGCAGCACGCCGGCGCGCGCGTCGAACAGGCGTGTCATCACGTAGCCAAAGAAGCCCAGCCCCGAGATGAGCACGACCATCATCCAGACGTTGAAGGGATTCACCGCCTGATACGGACCGAGGTTCTGGTTCGGCACCAGCGGAAGGATGACGCCGGTGATGGCGACGAATTGCAGCGTGGCGCGGATGTCCTCGTGCGTGAATTGGCGCGTCCAGGAGTGGATCGGGGTTTTCAGGCCGAGGACGACGACGGTCACGGCGCTCACCAGCACCGCCTCCTTGGCGTGACCCCAGCTCACGAGCGCGCCGACGAGGAGTGTGAGCAGTGTCGCGGCGAACGTGGTGCTGCCCGGGCCCGTCATGTTCGGCGCGCGGCTCTGCCAGATGAAATGCGCGCCGACCAACAGCAGCGTGACCGGGAGGACGGCGGCGGAGTAAGCCGTCGAGAGGAAGGCCGTGACGCAGCCCAGCACGCTCCAGAAAGTGAAGGTGCGCACCCCGGCATAGTTTTCGAGGCCGGGCTTGTCCGTCTGGTCGCTCCATTGGCGGATGAGACCGATCACGGCGCCGAAGCCCGCGCTGGCGATGATGGCGAGGAGGAGCGTGTGCACGATGACAGGAAGGGGTTGCGACAGGCTGGGTTGAGAGCCGGGGGCGGGCCGGGCGGGCACCAAACCCGTGACGCCAAGCTGGTTGCTTTGCGCGCTGGTGCAAGCGTGCTCCGAGGCCGTGCGCGCCGTCCCGCACCGGGAGTCCGCGGCACCCACTTTCCGTTTGCTCCGCCGGGCGGGGGACTTAATCCTGCGCGGTTCCATGAGCGACATTCCCCAGGACATCACCCACGACCAGTATGCCGTGCGGCTCAAGAAGCTGCAGGACATGCGCGCCGCGGGCGCGGACCCGTTCCGGGCCAACTGCGAGCAGACGCACTTCTCCGGCGAGGCGCTGGCCGCCTACGTCGAAGGCCAGGACTACACCGTGCCGGTGAAAGTCGCGGGCCGCCTCGTCGTCATCCGCGACATGGGCAAGAGCCAGTTCGTCAAGATCCTCGACCAACAGGGCCAGATCCAGCTCTACCTGAAGAAGGACCTCGTGGGCGACGAGGCCTACGCCGCTTTCAAGAAACTCGATCTCGGCGACATCATCGGCGCCGAGGGCACGCTGTTCAAAACCAAGTCCGGCGAAATCACCGTCAAGGTCGACCGCTACACGCTGGTTTCGAAAGCCCTGCGTCCGCTGCCGGAAAAGTGGCACGGCCTGACCGATGCCGAGCAGGTTTACCGCCAGCGCTACCTCGATCTGATCGTCAACCCCGAGTCGCGCGCCCGCCTGATGCTGCGCAGCAAGATCGTGGCGAGCATCCGCGCGACGCTCGCGGGCCGCAAGTTCCTCGAGGTCGAGACGCCCGTGCTCGAAGGCGTGGCCGGTGGCGCCGCGGCGCGGCCCTTCGTCACGCACCACAACGCGCTCGGCACCGACTTTTTCCTCCGCATCGCGCTCGAGCTGCGCCTCAAGCGCCTGCTCGTCGGCGGCTACGACCGCGTGTTCGAGATCGGCCGCATCTTCCGCAACGAAGGCATCTCCCGGAAACACAACCCCGAGTTCACCATGCTCGAGGTTTACCAAGCCTACTCGGATTTCCACGGTATGATGGACCTCATCAAGGCCATCTTCGCCGACCTCTGCCGCGATGTCATCGGCAGCACCACGATCAAGCACGCCGCGAGCGGCCAGATGATCGACTTCGCCGGCGAGTGGAAGACCGTGCGCTACTTCACCCTCATCGACGAGGCCGTCGGCTTCAACCTCAGCGCCCATCGCGGCAAGCCCGACTACCGCGAGAAGGCGGTCGAGGCCTGCCGGAAACTCGGCCTGGAGGTGCACGACGGCTGGGAAACCTACGAGGTGGTGAACGAGATCTTCGGCAAGAAGATCGAACCCACGCTCATCCAGCCGACCTTCGTCACGCACCTGCCCAAGGAACTCTGTCCGCTCGCCAAGCTGAACGCCGACGACGCCGGCCTGATCGACGTCTTCGAGCTCATCATCGGCGGCATGGAGGTAGCGCCCGCCTACTCGGAGCAGAACGACCCGTTCGTGCAGCGCGAGATGTTCGAGAAGCAGGTCGGCGAGGAGACCCAGAAGATGGACACCGACTTCCTGCTCGCCCTCGAGCACGGCATGCCGCCGGCAGGCGGCATGGGCGTCGGCATCGACCGCCTCTGCATTCTGCTCACCGGCGCCGAGAGCATCCGCGACGTCATCCTGTTCCCGTCGCTGCGCCCCACCGAGGCGAAGTGATCCGGTAACCGCGCGCGGCGCGCGGCGTCTTGTCCGGCAATCCGGCCGGCCTGCGCTTGCGGTGCGGGCCGGGGCCGTCCACCCTTGCCGCGCTTGCCCCGTCACCTCCGCCGTCTGCTTGGTCTCAGCTGGTCCCTGTGCGCGCTGCTGCCCGCGTGGGCCGTTTCGCCGGTGGATGTGAATCAGGACGGCCTCGGCGACCTCTGGCAATTGCGCCACGGCGCCCAGGCACTGGCGGCTGACGGCGATGCCGATGGCGATGGGTTGTCCAACGCCGCCGAGGCGCTCGCCGGCACCGATCCTTTCTCCGCCCGCTCGGCGCTGGCGCTGGAGTTTACCGCCGCCCCGGGCGGCACGCTGGCGCTCCGCTGGCCCGGCGTTACCGCGAAACGCTACGAGGTGCAGGTCAGCCCCGATCTCGTCACCTGGACGCCGCAGGCGAGCCTGCCGGGCAACGATGCCACACTCGAGGCGGTCGCGACGATGAGCGCGGCGGCTAACCTCTTCGTCCGCGTCGCCGTGCGCGAGACCGACACCGATGGCGACGGCGTGACGGATTGGGAGGAATTGCAGGCCGGCTACGATGCGCGCCGGGTGTTCTCGGAAGGCCTCGGCAGCAACCCCGCCAGCCCCACCGTCTCCAATCCCCGCATCACCGACCTCGATCGTTTCCGCGCGCAACTGGCCGTCGCGTCGGACACCGTCAGCTTGGTCGCAATCGAGCCGGAGCTCGCCGAAGGCTGGCCACATCCGGCCACCCTCCTCGTGCGGCGCAACGGCGGCTTCGCGGCGCGCACCGTCCAACTCTCCCTCGGCGGCACGGCGACGGCCGGGCAGGACTACGTCGCCCCGGCGACGCTGGCCGTCACGATCCCGCTCGGGGCCGATCAGGTCGCGCTTGAGCTTCCGCTGGTGCCGGACACGGCGGAGGAGGGGACCGAGACCCTCACGGTGCAGCTCGAACCCTGCGCCGGTTACACGATCGACGCCGCGGCGCGCACCGCGACCTTCACCCTCGCCGATGCCGCGGCCGGCCCGTCGGCCATCGAGGCCACGCGCTTCCTGCAGCAGGCCAGTTTCGGCCCGACCCCGGCGGAGCTCGCGCGCGTGCGCGCCCTCGGCTTCGCCGCGTGGCTCGATGCGCAGTTTCAGCGCCCCGTCGCGCTCCACCTGCCGATCGTGCAGACGTGGTATGCGGAGCGAAACACCGACGGACTCGTGATCGACAATTCCGTCATCTCCACCGAGCACCGCATCGAGGCGTTTTGGCGGCAAGTGATGCGCGACGACGCCACCTCCGATCCTTTGCGCCAGCGCGTCGCCTTTGCCCTTTCGCAGATCTTCGTGATCTCCGACCGCATGTCGTCGCTGAACAACGACCAGCGCGGCATGACCTCCTACTACGACACGCTGCTGACGCACGCCTTCGGCACGTATCGCCAGTTGCTCGAAGCCGTCACGCGTCACCCGTGGATGGGGCTTTACCTGAGCGCGCTCCGCAACCGGAAAGCCAACCCCGCGCTCAACCGTTTCCCCGACGAGAATTACGCGCGCGAAGTCATGCAGCTGTTCTCCATCGGCCTGTGGTTGCTCAACCCGGATGGCACCCCGGTCCTGTCCGACGGCACCGCCGCCGGGCCGGACGGCGAAATCATCCCGGCCGGGCAGCCCATCCCGACTTACGGCCAGGAGCAGGTCTCCGAGTTCGCCCGCGTCTTCACGGGGCTGAGCTACTCCAAGCGTTTCAGCGGCTCGACCAACTTCACCGAGATCAACACGTCGGCGCTCACGGACAGTCGTGGCGTGCCGTGGCAGCCGATGCGGATGTTCGATGTCGAACACGATCTCGCGGCGAAGCGCCTGTGGCTGCCCGGCGCCGCCGTGCGCAACCTCCCGGCGCGCAGCGCTTCCGGTTCCAGCGCGGGCGACGCGGATCTCGCCGCCGCGCTGGACTACCTCGCCAACCATCCGAACACCGGACCCTTCATCTGCCACCAGCTCATCCAGCGGCTCGTGACCTCGAATCCCACGCCCGCCTACGTCGCGCGCATCGCCGCCGTGTTCGCCGACAACGGCGCCGGCGTGCGCGGTGACTTGCGGGCCGTCATCCGCGCCTTGCTGCTCGATCCCGAGGCACGCGACTTCGCGTCCGCCCTCGATCCCGAGCACGGCCAGCTCCGCGAGCCCTACACCCGCTACGTCTCGCTCGCCCGGGCCCTCGGCGTGGCACCGCGCGACGCGACGGCGGCCGGTGGACGCTACCGCGGCTTCGCGGGCATCGACGCCGATTTCCTGCAACGCCCGCTCAGCGCGCCTTCGGTCTTCAATTTCTACACGCCCGACTACGCTCCGCCTGGCGTTTTGCAGGACAACGGCCTCGTCGGCCCCGAGTTCCAGATTCTCAACAGCGTCACGGCCATCGCTCTCCCCAACCGGATTTCCTCCGCGCTGAACGCCAGCAGCACCACCGCGCTCACGCGTTTCAACAGCACCACGCAGAGTGACGATGCCGCGACCCCGGTCGACGAGAGCCTGTGGAACTCCTCCATGGACGAGGCTGGCTGGCAGCCGCTCGGTTTCGGCGACCCCGACGTGCTCGTCACCACGCTGGCCCGCGCCCTCTGCGCGCGACCGCTGGCGCCGGAGACGTTCCGCGCCATCACCCGCGCCGTGCGCCGCGTCTCCGATCCGGCGGCCAGCGGCCTGACGACGTTGCAACGCGAGCAGCGCGCCCTGCACCGCGTCCGCCTCGCGGCGCACCTCATCGCGCTCACGCCGGAGGCCGCGGTGCTCCGCTGAAATTTTCCCGCCATGCCGAAACGTCCCCTCACGCGTCGCGACTTCATCGGCCAGGCCAGCTGTGCGGCCGTCGGCTCCCTCGGCCTGCTCTCGACGCTGTTGAACCTCCGCATGGCCAACTCGGCCGTGGCGCAGACGCTGCCCGGAGGCGAGGACTACCGCGCGCTCGTCTGCCTGTTCTTCGCCGGCGGCATGGATTCCTACAACCTGCTCGTGCCCGCCGCGGCCACCCAGCACGCCGTCTACACCACCACGCGCGGCGGCATCTACGATGCGGTGACCAACGAGGACGGGCTCGCCCTGCCGCGCGCCTCGCTGCTGCCGCTCGCCGCGGCGGCGAGCGATCCCTTCGCCTTCGGCGTGCATCCGCGCGCCGGCGACCACGCGGGCACGCCCGGCATCCAGTCGCTCTACAACGCCGGAAACCTCGCCTTCCTCGCCAACGTCGGCACACTCGTGGAGCCGACCACCAAGGCCGCCTACAGCGCCTCGCTCGCCAAGCTCCCCCGCAGCCTCTACTCGCATTCGGATCAGGTGAAGCAGTGGCACACCTCTGTCGCCACCGACGTGCGCCGCGTCGGCTGGGCCGGCCTCGCGGCCGACCTGCTGCACGCGGGCAATGCGCCGGACGCGCGCGTGTCGATGAACATCTCCCTCAGCGGGCAGAATCTCTGGCAGACCGGACGGAGTGTCTTCAACTACACCATCAGCAGCACGGGCAGCACGCTGCCGCACGATTACGCTTCGCCCTACGCGGCTCCGGTCGTCGGTGCCACCAGCTCCACCGCGCTCCGGCAGGCTGCGCGCACGGCCGCAGTCGAGAGCCTGATGCAGCAGCAGCACCAGCACCTCCTCGATCAGACCTACGCGCAGCACACGCGCGACTCGATCGAGGGTGCCGCAGCGTTCCGCGATGCCTTCGAAGAGAGTCTCGTCACGACGCTTTTTCCCGGCGACGCCAACTACCCGTATCCCGCGGGCCTGACCGCCACCACCGATCCCGCGCGCAATCTCAGCCAGCAACTCAAGGCCGTCGTGCGCACCATCAAGATGCGCCAGCAGCTCGGCCTGCGGCGCCAGACCTTCTTCGTCAGCTACGGCGGTTGGGATCATCACGATGAGGTCATCCTCTCCATGGACACCATGATCGACGTGGTGAACCGCGCCCTCGCCAGCTACTGGCAGGCGCTCGGCGAGATCGGTTTGCAGGAACAGGTCACGCTCTACACGGCGTCCGACTTCGCGCGCACGCTCACCTCCAATGGCGCCGGTTCCGATCACGCGTGGGGCGGCAACGCCTTCGTGCTCGGCGGCGCCGTGCAGGGCGGGCGCGTTTACGGCGAATATCCCGACCTCGCGTTGAACGGCCCGCGCGTGGTCACCTCGCGCGGCATCACGCTGCCCGGCCTCGCGGTGGAGGAGTATTTCGCGGAGCTGGCGCTCTGGCTCGGCGTGCAACGGCATCAGCTCGCGGACGTGTTGCCGCGCATCGGCGAGTTCTATTCGCCCGGCGCGACCCCGCCCGTGGGCTTCATGCGGCTCTGAGGTCCGGCATGACGGCGCATTCGCAAAGCCGCCGGCTCGCCGCCGGCCTGCTGTTGATCGGCCTCCTCGCCGTCGCGCTGGGATGGCTGTGGCCGCGACCGTCCGCGGCACCAGCGCTGGCGGCGGCTGTTCGCCCCACGGCCCCTCCAGCCAGTCCGGCCTCGCCAGCGGCGGACTCGGCCGGGGCGCGTTTGCTCGCGGCGGACGGTTCCCCGCGCGAGGATCTGGCGGCGCTGCTCGATCTGGTCGACACGCTGCTCCAGACCGTGCCGGTGATGCAGCGGCCGCCGCTGGGCTTCGACACCGATCTGGCGCGCGCGTTGGCCGATCCGGACCTGATGGGCGGGGCGGCGCTGCCGGCCAACCATCCGGCCCTGCGCGCCGGGCGGCTGGTCGATCGCTGGGGCAGCCCGTGGCTGGTGCATCCGTGGTCGAGCGACGTCATCCAGCTGCGCAGCGCCGGGCCGGATCGCCGGCTGTTCACGGCCGACGACCTCGTCGCCCCGCCGGATTCGGAGACTTGAGGGCGGAATGCGGATTGCGGAGCGGGCCGGGGACTGTTGATTTTGCGCCGGCTGCGGGAACCCTTTCCGCGCCGCGCACTCTGAAATCCGACTCCCTGCGATGCCCTGGCCCCTTTATCTCGCGTTGAAGCAGCTGTTCCCCACCGGACGGCTGTCCTTCTTCACGCTGATCTCGATCCTCGGTGTTGGTCTGGGCGTGGCGTTGATGCTGGTGTCGACGAGCGTGATGGGCGGCTTCGGCCACCAGATCAAAAAGATGATCATCGACACGCAGGGCGAGGTGCAGGTCCGCGCCCGCCTGCCGCTCAACGAGGCCTCCGCGCCGCGCGTCGAGCAGGCGCTGCGCGACAACACCGCGGTCGCCGGCTATGCGCCGTATGCCGCGGGATTCGTGATGATCGAATTCCAGAAGCGCCCGGTGTTCCCGACGATCACCGGCTTCGACGTCGAGCGCATGAAACGCGTCATCCCGCTCGAGCGTTACCTGCTGGCCGGCTCGCTCGACGATCTCGACGACGACTCCGTCATCCTCAGCTCGATCCTCGCCCGCAACCTCGGCGTCGGCGTCGGCGACACCGTGAGCGTCTACTCGCCGCTGATGATGGAGCGCCTCAAGGCCAACGAGGTGCTGCTCCCGCGCGAGGTGCGCGTCGCCGCCATCTTCCAGATCGGCCATCAGCAACTCGACAGTTCGACGGTGCTCTGCTCGCTCCGCCTGATGCAGGATCTCTACGGCCTCGGCCGCTCGATCCACGGCTACAACGTCCGGCTCAAGCCCGGGCTCGACGAATACACCGTGGCCTCCGTGCTCAACGCCGCGCTGCCCGCCTCCGCCTCCGCGCTGACCTGGTTCGAGAGCAACGCCGACTTCCAGTCCGTGCTCAGCTTCGAGCGCAACATGATCTTCTTCCTGCTTACCTTCATCATCATCGTGGCGGCGTTCTCCATCACGAGTTCGCTCCTGATGTCGGTCGTGCGCAAGACCCGCGAGATCGGCCTGCTCGCCGCGATGGGCGGACGGGCGCGCGACGTCGCGCTGTGCTTTTGCGCGCAGGGCCTTGTCATCGGCGCCGGCGGCACGGCCGCGGGCCTGGCCTTCGGCTTCGCGCTGCTGCACTGGCGCGACCTGCTGGTGCAGTTCATCGCGCGGATGACGATGGGGCAGGAGGCGTTCACGAAGTTCTACCAGTTCACCTCCCTGCCGGCCTACACGGAGACGAAGGACGTCGTCGTCATCGTCGTCTTCTCGCTCGGCGCGGCGACCCTGGCCGGCCTCATCCCCGCGTGGCGCGCCGCGCGGCTCAAACCCGTGGAGGCCCTGCGCAGTGAATAATCCCGTCCTCCGCGCCTCCGGATTGCGCAAGAATTACCGCAGCGGCGACGCCACGCTCGAAGTCCTGCGCGGCGTCGATCTCGCGGTCGCGCCCGGCGAGAGCGTCTCCATCCGCGGCGAGTCCGGCTCGGGCAAGAGCACGCTGCTCAACCTCCTCGCCGGCCTCGACCGCCCCGACGCGGGCGAGCTGCACTGGGGCGCCGAGGCCACGGCGCAGCTGACGCTGGGCGCGCTCACGGCGCGCCGGGCGCGGTTCCTCGGCATGGTTTTCCAGTCCTATTACCTGATTCCCGAGATCGATGCGCTGGCCAACGTGCTCATGGGCGCGCGCATGCTGGGTGCGCCGGGACGCGCCGAGCGCGAGCGGGCAGCGGCCTTGCTTCGGCGCGTCGGCCTCGCCGATCGCGCCGCGCACACGCCCGCACATCTTTCCGGCGGCGAGCGCCAGCGCGTGGCGGTCGCCCGCGCGCTGATGAACCGTCCGCAACTGCTCCTCGCCGACGAGCCCACGGGCAACCTCGACGAGCGCACGGGCGACGAAGTCATCCGCCTGCTGCTCGAGGTCTGCGCCGAGGAGCGCACCGCGCTCGTGCTGGTGACCCACAACGCCACGCACGCCGCGCGCACGCAGCGCCAGCTTTTCCTGCATCAGGGCCAGTGGCGCTGAGGCGGGACGCCAGCAATGGGCAGGGCGGGGTCGCCGAACCCCGCCGACAACGTTGCCGCGCTTTCCCATTCAGGCGGGGTTCGGC
>JAMPXH010000124.1 GCA_023701285.1 Candidatus Didemnitutus sp. | reverse complement strand
GTCCCAGCGGCGACAGGCGTCGGTGGGGACACCGACGCCCACCACCTGCACGATCCCGACTGAGCCCCGCCCGTCCTTCGCGCGCCGGCCGGGACGTGGTTCCGCCCGGCGCGCCGCGCGGCCGCGTGGCGGATCAAGCCGTCGCGAGCACGTCCAGCATCGCGGCGTGCAGGTGGCCGTTGCTCGCAATGTAGCGGCCGCGGTCGAGTCGTTGCGGCGTCGGATCGCCGGCGTAATCGGTCACGGTGCCGCCGGCCTCGCGCACGAGCAGCAGGCCGGCCAGCGCATCGTAGGGTTTGAGGTCTTTTTCCCAGTAACCGTCGAGCCGCCCCGCGGCGACATAGGCCAGATCGAGCGCGGCGGCCCCGAGCCGGCGCTCGCCGCGGATGTGCTTCAGGAAGGCCGTCCACTCGCGCAGGTTGTTGTCGGGATTCGTGTGCTTGTCGTAAGGGAAACCCGTCGAGACGACCGCATCGTTCAGGCTGGCGGTGTCGGTGACGCGCAACGCGACGCCGTTGAGGTGCGCCCCACCGCCGCGCACGGCGGTGAATATCTCCCCGCGGGTCGGGTCATGCACGACGCCGAGCAGCGGCTGCCGGTCGGCCGTGGCCAGCGCGATGCTCGTGCAGAAGTGCGGGAGCTTCGCGGCGAAATTCACCGTGCCGTCAATCGGGTCGACGAACCAATGGTAGGCCGCCTCCGCCGCCGGCGCGCCCTGGCCGCCGCCTTCCTCGCCGACAATGTGGTGCCCGGGAAAACGCGCCTGCAACTCGCGCACGATGTAGGCCTCCGTCTCAGTATCGGCGGCGGTCACGACGTCGGAGCGCGTGGTCTTGCGCGCGGAGATCGGGATCGGTGCGGCGAAGTGGCGCAGGATGATCTCGCCCGCCCCGCGCGCGATGGCGACGACGTCGTCCAGGATTTCAGCCGGTTGCATGCCGCACTGTCGCGCGCCGGCGCGGCGAGGTCACCACGAAAGCGGCGGACGCGCAACGAACCCGATTCAGGCGCCGCAGGCCCGTCGGCGGATCGAACGGAGCGCCAGACCCAGCGCACCCGCCAGCAACGCGAGGCTCGCGGGTTCGGGAATGAGCGTCAGTCCAGGATGCGCGTGGAGGAACGCCACGTCGGCTTCCGTAAGCACGCCGGTGTGGAGCTGAAATTCATCAAGCTCGCCCGTGAAGAAACGCCCGTCGGACGTATTGGCTCCGAGATAGAGTTGGTGGCGGGCGTTGACGGGCGTCGGATTCACCGTCTCGGTGGCTTGCAACACACCGTTGTAATAAAGACGTTTTGCACCGGTCGCGATGTCGTAGGTGGAGACCACGTGAATCCACTGTCCGGTAGTAAGAGGGCTGGTGGTGTGGATGGTCGTGTCCTGCACACCATCGCTGGTCATGAATGCACCGCGCGTGCCCACGAGCGCGAGCGGAATGGCGTCGTTGGTCTGCCCGGGCACGTCGGCGTAAACGATGCCCGCGCCGTAGTAAGCCGGCTCGTAGTCCCAGATGCCAAAGGGAGTCGTGGTCCTCAGCCAGAGGGAGACGGAGAAACTGCCCGCCAGCGTATCGCCCACCGCGGCGCCCCAGCCAACATAGGAAGAGCCACCGAAGGCCGCCGCGCCGCCACTGACTCCACCCGCGACGGAAGTCAGCGTGCCAAGTGTGAGCGTGGCGGCGTGAGAATTTTCCGAGGAATCGGCCGACAAATCGGCCGGCTGGTCAAACGTGAGGTGCAGGACGAGATTTGCCCGCAATGCCGGCATGAAACCGAGCGCCAGCAGCAGCACCAAGGCGTGGAGAGGCCGTTTCTGCATGCGCAGGAGATGCGCGAGTCCGCGGCCCGAGGCAAGACGCTAGTCGGCCATGATCAGGCCAACCGGCGCCGGCGCCAAGCCAGCCCGGCGAGGCCCAGCAACCCTGCAGCCAAGGTGGCGGTGGCTGGCTCGGGGATGGCGGCGGCGACGAACGTGAAGTTGTCCAGAAAGACCCAATCGTAGCCATCGTGGCTGAGCGTCACATACTTGATGTCGTCGCCGGCGATGCCGAAGAACTCCCCTGCGTTGCTCTCGCGCACTGCCGGCAGCACGAAGGTGTCCACGAGCACGGCCTCGGAGTTGTAGGCGTTGAGCGTCCACTCGCCGTCAGACGCGCCCCAGTTGAAGCCGAAGGCTGTCACCGGCGAGGAGAACGAGAAGTAAAATTGGCTGCCGTCGCCCATGCGGTTCTGCAGCGAGGCGGTGCCGGTGGTGTTGTAGGAGCCGGCGTAGTCGGTGGAGACGTTTATTACGCCCGTAATGGTGACCAGCCCGAGGTCGAGTTCCGTGCGGTTGCCGCGCGCGGTTTCGTCGAAGGTGAGGACCGTGCCGCCGGCGAGGCGCTCGTCATCCCGGATGGTGATGTGGCCGGCGTGGCCGGCGGAGACCAAAAACAGCGAGACGAGAAATGCGAGGCGGAGGTGCATGGTAGAAAAGCCGGGCAGCAAACCGCCGGGCCCGCGTGGCGGGACGGAATTTCGGCCAGCAGCCCGCGCCATGCGACGAAACCGTCAACCACCGCGCCGTCCCTGCACACGCCAGCGACGCCTTCGCCGGCCCGCCGTTCAGACGGGATCGGGTGGCGAGCCCGCGGACGGCACACTGCGACAGCTCAGCGTGCCGAGCTGTTTCGCCTGGCACTCCGGACAGATGCCGTGCGTGAAGGTGGCGTCGGTGCGAGCGGCCACGTAGGACTCGAGCGCGCTCCAGTAGCCGTCGTCCTCGCGCACCTTGCGGCACCAGGCGCAGACCGGCAGCAGCCCGGTGAGCGTCTTCACGCTGGCGAGCGCCTCCTGCAGCTCGGCGTTGGCACGGCGCAGGGCCTCTTCCGCCCGATGCCGCTCGGCGATTTCATGTTCGGCACGGCCGAGCAGTTCGCGGATCGACTCGAGCGCCGACAAAGTCAGTCCGCCCACGCAAGCGAGGAGCGCGGTCATCGAGATCCATTGCGTGATCGTCACCCGATAATCCGGACGCGGCAACGCACCCGCGTTCTCCGCGAGGATCAGCCCGCCGATCGCAGCCGAGCTGAGCACGGTCATGAGCAACAGTCCGCGGCGCTCGAAAAGCAGGCCGGAGATGACAACCAGCACGACGAAATAGGCCGACGATGGCACGCGGATCGTGCCGAGCAGCGCACACGCCGTCGTCAACGCGATGAACAGCAAGGCCAGCAGCGTGCCGCTGGCGAGTTCGAGCCGCCCGTGGTGCGCCCAGTAATGCAGCAACGGCCCCAGTGCCAGCCCCGCGACCGACACCGACGTCACTACCCAGGGAATCTGCCCGCCAATCAGGTTGCCGACGACCGTGAACCAAACGAGCACGTTGCAGAACCAGAAACAGAGGTTGAACAACCGTCCCTTCCGTGCGCGCCGGGGATCGTCCGGAAATTGCGGGGCTGACAGCACACGCTGCAGGAGATTCGACATGGTCGGTGCCCGATTTGCGCGACTGATGCGCAGGGCCAATCTAAATTACCCGCGCCTTCATCTTTCACGAGCGGGAATTTTCCCTAACGCCGGCGCAGAAAAAACGCGGACACGCACGCCGCGAACGTCGTCGACCGAATCGGCTCCACCGCTGGGCAAAATCCCTCACGCCGGCCTCAGGGATGAAGTTCATCCGCGCCCCGGCCAAGCAGCCCAACCTTGAGGCGGGCTGCGCCGCCCACCCGGGCGGGTCAACCTGCGCTTGCGCCGGCCGGCCGGCCACGCAGCCTAACGGCCGAACATGACGCGGTATTCGTCCCACGAACCCCAGCCCCTCACGTGGCTATCCGGTCACGCGATCTACACCGCCCATGTCATTGTGGCGACCTATGCGGCCTCGATGATCGTGACCGCGCTGCTGATGGCGCTGAAGGTGGAAGCGCCGTTCGCCTGGCTCGGATTCGCCAGCGGCGCAGTCTGGCGCGGCGAGATCTGGCGCCTCGTCTCCTACGCATGGCTCAACGCGCCGAGTCTCTGGTTCGTGATCGATATGTTCCTGCTCGCGTGGTTCGGCAGCGAACTGGAGAAATTCTTCGGCCGGCGCGCGTTCCTCACGCTCTTCGCCGGGCTCTACCTCGTCACGCCGCTGCTCTTCACCGCGCTCGGGCCGTGGTGGAGCACATCGCTGCTCGGGCAGAGCGGCGCCTTCGGCCTCTTCATCGCCTACGTGACGCTCCACCCCGGCGTCTCCTTCTTCCTCAACCTGCAGGCCAGGTGGATCGCGTGGATCCTGCTCGGCATCTACTCACTCATCCATCTCTCGCGCCGCGACGCCGCATCGCTGCTCTCGCTGTGGGCGACGGCGGGCTTCGCCTTCGTCTTCGTGCGCCAGGAACAGGGCGCGCTCTCCTGGCCCCGCCTACCCCGGCCCGCGCGCAAGACCGCGGAGCCGCCGACCGGCCCGCGCATCCAGCCGCGCGACGAGGTGCAGCAGACGCTCGACCGGCTGCTCGACAAGATCGCGCGCGACGGCGTGCACAGCCTCACGGCGGCCGAGCGCGCCCAGCTCGAGGAGGCCCGCCGCCGGCTCCTGCAACGACGCGGCTGAGCCCGCGCGCCCGGGCGGAGCTCAGGGTTTCCCTTCGGGATTCACCGCGATCAGCTCGACCTCGAAAATCAGCGCGGAGAACGGCGGTATCTTCCCCGCCCGCATGCCGCTGTAACCGAGCTGCGGCGGGATGTAGAAGACCGCCTTGCCGCCCGGCTTCAGCACCGGCATCGCGGCCGCCCAGCCGGCGATCAGCTGGTTGACCGTGAAATCGTTGGGCTTGCCGCGCGCGTGGCTGCTGTCGAATTCCGTGCCGTCAATCAGCGTGCCGCGATAGTGCACGCGCACGCGATCCGTCGACTGCGGCGGCTTGCCCTCGCCCGGCACGAGGATCTCGATGCCCAACCCGCTCGCGCGCCAATCGATGCCGGGCTTCGCCGCGATCGCCGGGCCGAACCACTTCTCGCGTCGCAGCTCCGCCTCGGTCTTCACCGGCACCGCCGGCGCCGGCGGCTCCGCCGGGGCGCACCCCGCGAGACAGGTTGCGACGACCGCAGTCAAAACGAACCAGGACGACCATTTCATGACGCCAGCCTTAAGCCGTGCGGCGGCAAAATCACCCACAAAACCACGGCCGCACGATTCCGACGATCCAGTCAAATTCCAATCTTGCTTAATTAAGCATTACCTTAATTATAGGAACATGCTCAGCCTTGAAGCCCTTGCCGATCCCACCCGCCGCCGCATCGTGGAACTGCTGGCCCGCGGCGAGCGCACCGCGGGCGAACTGGTGGACGAGTTCGACGTCAGTGCTCCCGCCATCTCGCAGCACCTGAAGGTCCTCCGCGAAGCGCGTCTGGTCGCCGTGCGGATCGATGCGCAATTCCGCCGCTACTCCCTCGATCCGCACGGCCTCGACGAAATCGGGCGCTGGCTGGAACGCACCCGCAATTTCTGGAGCCGCCAGCTCGACGCCTTGGAGCGCGAGTTGCGCGCCGACGAAACCAAAACACCCAAAAACAAGTCATGACCTCTCCGCAACCACACGGCCAGTTCACCTCCCCCGGCGAAGTCCGTTTCATCCGTATGCTGCCCGGACCGATCGAGCGCATCTGGGAATATCTCACCGATCCGGAAAAGCGCGGTCGCTGGCTCGCGCGCGGCAGCATCGAACCGTGGGTTGGCGGTGCGAACCGCCTCGAGTTCCACAACACCCGCCTCTCCGGCCAGCTGGAGCAGATCCCCGCCAAGTATGCCGCAGATTGCCAGGACGGCTGCGGTTTCACCGGACGGATCACCCGCTGGGAGCCGCCGCATGTGCTCGCGCACACTTGGGATGAAACGGATGGCACAGCCTCGGAGGTCACCTTCGAACTCTTCCCCACTGCCGACGGCGTCACACTTGTGCTCACGCACCGCCGCCTTGGCGGCAACCGCGACCTTCAGATCAGCGTCGGCGCCGGCTGGCACACGCATCTCGCGATCTTGTTGGCCAAATTGCAGGGAAAGACTCCACCGGCTTTCTGGGCCACGCACGCCCTGCTCGAAGAGGATTACGCTGCCATTATTCAGCAATAACTGCCGGAAGCGTATCCCATACGAATAGAGACAAGCGTTCTCGGTCGAGCCAGTCTGGCCAATGCCGCTGGAGCCATTCGTTCTCCGCCCCTGCCACCGGGTTTAAATCCCGGTGCTTCATCGACTCGCACGCCCCGCTTGCCTCGAAGGTAAATTCCAGCCCCCGCCCCCAACGCCCAACGCGCGCTCCACGCCGCCCAACGAGCCGCACCGTCAGCATTCCGTCGGGTCGCAGAGCGCCCACGGCGCGATCTGCGCCAGCACTTCCGGGAACGCCGCGCGCACGGGCGAATCCGCCAGATAAGCCGCCGCCTTATCCCTGTGCCCGCGCGCGCAGAGCGAGGCGAACACATGCAGCTCGAACTGCGCGCGGAGCGCCACGTGCGTCTCCGTCAGCCCCAGTGCCTGCAACAGGAACAGCAGCGCCTCCACGGTGGAGAATCGTCCCTCGCCGGCCTGCGCGCGGAGCCAGTATCGGCTCGCGCCCGTCATCGGCAGCCGCACCCGCCGCCCCCACGCGCCCACGCGGTGCGCCATCTCCGTCGCCTGCACCCACGAGCCGTCGAGCAACACCACCTGCAACCTCGCCGGATCCGCCGCCGCGGGCAGCATCTCCCCTTGAGGATGCAGGATCCACAGCTCGCGGTCCGGCGCGGCCAAATCCTCGCGCCTCGGCGGGCTCTCCTTGCGATAGACGTGCTGTCGTGAGCCGGGCAACACCCGCTGGATCAGATGCCCCGTGCTGCTCGGCCGGTAACTCTCCATGAAATGCATCAGCACCTCCACGCGCAGCGGAGTCGCGATTTCCCGTTGCCCCGCGCAGATGCACCATCGCGGCGCCAGCTGGCAACGCGGGCAGCGCGGGGTCTCGCGAAGAACGACGCTACGGGACATCCCAGCAGCCCGCGCGAAAGCCCGGGCCCGGTCAATGCCGCAGTGCCGCGCGCCCGCGCCGCACGCTCGGTCCGCGCGATTTGCATCTTTTTCGCAGAACAGAATCCGGTCGGAAGCGTCTATCCTGTCATGCCGAGCCACGCCGCCCCTGCCCCCTCGACTCCGCCCGCCCCCCACGGACCGAGGCTCCGGGTCCTCTATGCCGACGACATGGCGGAGCTGCGCGACCTCGTGAAGATCGTGCTGGGACGCGAAGGACACATCATCGAGACCGCAATCGACGGCTCCGCCGCGCATACCCGTGCGCAGCAGACGGGCGCGCTCTTCGATCTGGTGATCACGGACCATCACATGCCCGTGATGAACGGCCTTGAGCTCGTCCGCGCCCTGCGTGACACCGCATTCCCCGGCAAAATCATGGTCTTCAGCTCGGAAATCAGTCCGATCATCCACGAACAATACCGACAGCTGCACGTCGACCGCATCCTGCCCAAGCCCGTCTTCCCGGCCACGCTGCGCGAGGCGCTCCGGCAGCTGTTCCCCGCGGATGCCTGACGCCGCCGCGCGGCGCCAGTCGAACTCCACTTGCCTCCGGCCGCTCCACGCTGCACGGTGAGCCCAACACATCCCCTCATGTCACGCCTGCTCCTCCCTTCGCGCTGGCTGCGTGCGGCGATCGCCCTGTCGATCGGCGCCACCGCCCAGCTCTCCGCCCACTCCATGAATGACAATCCGCTGCTCTCCGAGAGCACGCTGCCCTTCAACTACCCGCACTTCGACCTTATCAAGGTCGAGCACTACGCCCCGGCCTTCGACGCCGGCATGGCGCAGCAGAAGCAGGAGATCGACACCATCGCGTCGAACCCCGCTGCGCCCACCTTCGAGAACACCATCGTCGCGATGGAGCGTTCCGGACGCACCCTCGGCCGCGTCAGCCGCGTATTCTTCAACCTCTCGGGCACGGTCACCAACCCTGAGATGCAGAAAATCGAAAAACTCATGGCGCCCAAGCTCGCCGCCCATGGTGACTCCATCCGCCTGAACTCCGCGCTCTTCGAGCGCATCCAATCCCTTTATCAGCGTCGCGCCGAACTCGGACTCGATCCCGAATCCGACCGCCTGCTCGAGCGTTACTACAAGGACTTCGTCCGCGCCGGCGCCCAGCTCAACGAAGCTGACAAGACTTTCCTTCGCGCCCTCAACGCCGAGCTCGCCACGCTCCACACCACCTTCGCCCAGAACGTGCTGAAGGAGACCAACGCCTCCGCCGTGCTCGTCGAAACGCGCGAGGAACTCGACGGCCTCTCCGACAATGCCATCGCCGCCGCGGCCTCCGCCGCCAAGGCCGCCGGCCACGAGGGCAAATACCTCCTCCGCCTGCTTAACACCACCGGGCAGCCCGCGCTTGCCTCGCTCAAGAACCGCGCGCTGCGCCAGCGCCTCTTCGAAACCTCCGTCAACCGCAACAGCCGTGGTGGCGAGTTCGACAACCGCGAGGTTATCGCCAAGATCGCCAAGGTCCGCGCCGAGCGCGCCGCCCTCCTCAGCTATGCCCACCACGCCGCCCTCCAGATCGAGGAGCAGACCGCCGGCTCCGTCGAGAACGTGCAGCGCCTCATGGCCCAACTCGCGCCCCCCGCTGTCGCCAACGCCCGCAAGGAGGCCGCCGATCTCCAAGCCGTGATCGACGCCGAAGGCGGCGGCTTCCAGCTCCAGCCTTGGGACTGGGATTATTACTCCGAGAAGGTTCGCGCCGCCCGCTATGCCTTCGATGCCGCGCAGGTCCGCCCCTACTTCGAGATGAACCGCGTGCTCGAGGACGGTGTCTTCTACGCCGCCACCCAGCTCTTCGGCATCACCTTCCACGAACGCACCGACCTGCCGAAATACCACGAGGACACCCGCATCTTCGAGGTGCGCAACGAAGACGGCTCGCCCGTGGCGCTCTTCATCGTCGACTGGTATGCCCGCCCCTCCAAGCGCGGCGGCGCGTGGGCCAACGCCTACGTTTCCCAATCCGGCCTCCTCGGCACGATGCCCGTCATCGCCAACCACCTCAATGTCCCGAAGCCACCCGCCGGCGAGCCCACGCTGCTCACCAATGACGAGGTCGTGACCGCCTTCCACGAGTTCGGCCACGCGCTGCACGGCATGTTCTCGCAGGTGCAGTATCCGCGTTTCGCCGGCACCGCCGTCGCGCGCGACTTCGTCGAGTTCCCCTCGCAGGTGAACGAGATGTGGGCCACCTGGCCGGCCGTGCTCTCGCACTTTGCCAAGCATTACCAGACCGGCGAGCCTCTGCCCGCCACCCTGCTTGAGAAGATTCAGGCCGCCGCGAAGTTCAACGAGGGCTACCGCACCACCGAGTATCTCGCCGCCACGCTGCTCGATCTCTCCTGGCACCAGCTCAAGGCTGACGAGGTGCCCGCCGCCGATCAGGTGCTCGCCTTCGAGGCCGACGCGCTGAAGCGGGCCGGCGTCGACTTCGCCCCCGTGCTGCCGCGCTACCGCAGCCCGTATTTCAACCACATCTTCGCCAGCAACGGCTACGCCGCCGGCTACTACTCCTACATCTGGGCCGAGGTGCTCGATGCCGACGGCTCCGCGTGGTTCGAGGAGCAAGGCGGCCTCAACCGCACTGCCGGCGACCACTACCGCAAGACCGTGCTCTCCCGCGGCGGCAGCAAGGACGCCATGGAGATGTATCGCGAGTTCTCCCAGCGCGATCCCGATGTGAAGCACCTGCTCAAGCGCCGCGGGCTCGACGGCGCCACCGCCCAATAAGCCGCGGCACATCCGCCCGC
>JAMPXH010000021.1 GCA_023701285.1 Candidatus Didemnitutus sp. | reverse complement strand
GCTGAATCATCCTCGCCCTTCCCTATCCTTTCGCGGCCGATTGCCCCGCCGGACAACGCACGCCTGCCGCTCGTTCACTCCAGCGGTGTCAGGCCGCTTTTGCGGGCCATGGCGGCGTTGGCGCGCAGGACATCCAACGGCTCCTCCATCACCGCACCGTGGTCGGGATAGTCGGCCAACCAGCGATCGAGATGCGCACGGAGCTCGCGCAAGGCGCCGACATGCGCGGGATCCTGTGCGAGGTTGCGCACCTCGTCGGGATCGGTCGTGACATCGTAGAGCTCCTCGAAGGGCTTGCTGGGCGCGGCAAAAAGCGCCTGCGCGGGGGTGAGCTTTCCGTCATGCGCGAGCTGCTTCAGCAGGTTCCAAGGAGGATACGACTGCTCCTTGTAGGGATTGAGCTGCATGTAGGGAATGCCGGGCAGGTAGTTCCGGATGTATTTGTAGCGCGCGGTGCGGACGGCACGCATGCGATCTGAGCCGAGCCCCATGCGATCGCGGGCGGCGATGAGGTGGTCGCGGGGCTTCGCGTCCGCCGCGAGGAAATCGCATCCGTGCATGCTTGGATCGGCGGGCAGACCGGCGAGTCCGAGCACCGCCGCCGTCACATCGATGCCCGAGATGAGTTGATCGTCGACGGTGCCCGCGTGCCGGCCATCGGGCCAGCGGATCAGCAGCGGCACGCGCAACCCGCCGTCGTAGAGGAACTGCTTCGAGCGGTAGAGCGGCTCGCCATTGTCCCCCATGAAGACGACGATCGAATCCTTGAGCCGGCCCTCGCGCTCGAGGCGCGCCAGCACGAGACCGACATGTTCGTCGAGCAGCTCCACGGCCTGCAGGTAATTCGCGTAATCGTCCCGCATCACCGGATGATCCGGCATGTAGGCCGGCAAGGGCAGTGTCGCGCGGTCGAAATGATCGGGGCGATGCCTCAACTCATCCCACACGGTGCCGCGATGCGGGGCGTAGAGATTGACGTGCGCGAAGAACGGCTGATCGGGAGCGCGCTCCTGCCAGTCGCGGCCGTCGTAGGGACGCTCGACGGCGAAGTTGAAATCCGTCTTGCCCGAGCCGCCGGCGCCGGCGCGCGGATCGCGCATGCCGCGCGACATCGCGGGCGCCTCGAGATTCACGGTATAGTAGCCGGCTGCCCGGAAATGATCCGTCAGCGTGCGCACGCCGGCAGGGAGCGGCTGCGGCCGGGCCGTGCGGTGGTTGTGCGCGTGAATCGCGGTCTGGTAGCGGCCGGTGAACAGAGCGGAGCGGCTGGGCGAACACACCGGAGCCGTCGTGAAGCAGTGCGTGTAACGCCGTCCCTCGGCGGCGAGCCGGTCGAGGTGCGGGGTCCGCACCTGCGACTGACCATAACACCCGAGGGCGAGCCCCAGATCGTCGGCGATGATCCACACGACGTTCGGTCGCGGCGCCGGCGGAGCGGACAAAGTGCCCGCCCGCGCGGATGACACGCACAGGACACCCGCCACACCGGCGGTGAGCAGAGGCAGGAACGGGCGGCGGCCGAGTGCCGGCCGCGGGGCGGATGCGGGCAGGTGCATGGGGCGATCGACGAAAGGAACCGGGAAAACGATGGGAAGACGCGCACTCAGCGCGGAGCCGCGAGGCCGGCGTTGTCCGCGCTGCGCACCGCTGAGGCATCGGGCGTCACGCGCAGCGCGGCCTCGGTCGGATAGCTGAAGCGGTTGTCGCTCAACGTCACGTCCTCGCAGGCGTGCAGGAGCACGGCCGGAGCCTCGCGGAGCGTCGCGTCCGCGAGCGGCTCGATGCGGTTGCGCGCGAAGATGAGGCCGCCGACGCGCGCGGCCTCGAGCACCAGCGGCTGCGCGACCCGGAACGTGTTGTCCTCGATCGTGACGTGGCGGTGGTAAGGCGGCAGCACGCGCGTCTCGCCCGGCTGCATCGGCCGCAGGCGCAAGAGCGCGGCGGAGGGATGCAGGCCGGTGAACACGTTGCGCCGGATCGTGAGGTTCGCGACCGCGCCGGACTCGTGCCAGAAGTGCGTGTCGCCTTCGACGAGGATGCTGCTCATCGACGGACGCTCGAACACGTTGTCCTCGATCAGCACCGGCGCCCCGGTCGTGACGAGCACCGAACGCGCGCGGTTGTTGCGCACGACGTTGCGCCGGAAGACGAGCCGGGCCTGCCAGGAGGCGTTGTCGATGCAGCTGCCGGGTTGGAGAAAGCCGTCGAGCGGCTCCGTGAATGCGATTTCGAGCCGCTGCGCATTCACCCGCCGCACGGCGCGCACGGTGCGCTCGCCATAGGCCAGCAGCGTGTCGCGGCGCGCGAAGCGCAGCACGTCGCCCGGCTCCGCGAAATCGAGCCCGAGCTGCTGGAAGTGATGCAGGCGCACCGCGACGGTGTCGGGCGCGATGAGCTCCTCCACGAGGCCGTAGACGCCGTGCACGTTGATGGCGTCGTCGAGCATGGCCTCGAAGCGGCAATCCTCGACGAGGATCTCGCCGCGGCAGTCGACGAAGTGCGTCGCGTCCGCCGTCGTGCTGACGAGCCGCGTGCTCCCGGGCGGCGGCGTGACGTGGAAGCGCCGCAGCGTGACATTTTCCGTGCGTTCGACGATCAGGCCCATCCCACCGGCATGGTGCACCGCGACATCCTCCACCACGAGGTCCGCGACGCGGCGCACGCGGATCGCGGGCGAGATGCGGTTGTCCTCGCGGTTGCCCTTGCTGATCAGCACCGAGCCCGGCGCGGGGAGCGGAACCGCGGCATGCGTGAGGCGGAACCTCCCCTCGCCCGCCGCCTCGGCGCGTGCCGCGACCTGGCGCCGCGCGTTCCACAGCGCGACGACCGGCTGCACGGCCGCAGCCGCGCCGGTGGCGGGATCGATCCAGTAGCTCCACTCGATGTTCTGCCACCAGCCCTCGCGATTGCGCCGGTCGCCTGCGCCGAAGAGCAGCTGGCCGTCGACGAGTTGCGCCCGGCTCTCGGGACGCGGCTCGACCTCGAAGGCATCGGCCGCGGCATCGACCGTCGTCACCGTGGCCTGAAGGAAGAACGGCTCGGCCCAGTCGATGCGGAAGTCCCGCAGCACGACGTCGCGGCAATCTTCGAGGGAAAACGGGATCAGATGCCCGTGCGCGATGAAGCGCGCGCCGCCGCCCTCGACGCGGAGCCCCTGCCAGCCGCGCAACGGGATCGCGATGCGGCGCAGGCCATCGTCGTGGTTGGCGATATGGAGGAACTGCTCGTCCGACTGCGCGCGGAACAGGTGATAATCGCCTGCCGCGAAGCGGATGATCTTCGCGCCATCCCGTGCCGCCTGCGCGAGCGCGGCGCGGATCACGGGCACGGCGTCGGCACCTGCCGCCGGCGCGCGCACGACGACTTCGCCGGAAGCCGCCGCGGCGACGAAACCGAGGAAGAGTAACCAGGTGAGGCGACGGAGTGCGGCGGACATGGGCAGAGCAATCCGGCGGGACCCGACCGCGGCGCGCCGGGCGCACGGATCGGGACGCAGGCAAAAACTCAGAACGAGCGCGTGATGATCGCGCGCAGCGCGTGGTCCTGCTTGGCGGATGCGAAGCGACCGCTGTAGCCGAGGTCGAGGCGCGTGGCGCTGCCGAGGAAGAAGCCGACGCTGCCTTCCGCGACGATCATCTCGCGACTGACCGGCTCGCCGGCGACGGTGAAGGTGTTGCCGTTGAAGAAGGCCAGGTCCTGCGTCACGGCGCGGTCGCCGTGGCTCATCTGCCAGCCGAGGCTGCCGAGGAAGCGCAGGTGCGGACGGGAGTTCTGCATGATGTAGGAGGCGCGCAGGCCGGCGGTGGTGAGCGGCACGTTGTGCACGGCCTTGGCGCCGGAGAGCACCGCGTCGTCACCGTGCTCGCTGAACTCGTCGGACTCGACGCGCACGAAGGCGGCGTTGACGTAGGGCTCGAGATTGACGCTGCCGTAGCGGAGCTGCCAGGCGGCTTCGCCGAAAGCCTGCATCGTCGTGGCCTCGCGGCGCACGTCGGTCTCGTCGCCGAAGCCGGAGAAGGTGACGATGCGGGTGGTGTCGACGAAGCTGCGCGTGTAGGTGGCGCCCGCGCTCAGGCCGAACGCGCCGGCGCGGAGGTTGGCATAGGTGCCGACATGCGCGTGCGAGGCGGTGGCGCTGGAGCCCGTCTCGGGCGCGTCGATGGAACCGCGGGAGACGCCGAACACGAGGCCGCCGCGGAGATGGTCGGACATCGCGCCGTCGATGCCGGCGAGGACGCCGAACTTGGAGCGCTCGACGGCGTGAATCTCGTCGTTGCCGTCGCTGTTGCCCGCGCCGCCGATGGTCTGGATCCAGAGGGCGGAGCCGGGCGCGCGCTCGGAATTCTCCTCGGTGGCGGCGGCGAGGCCGCTGCCGCGCTCGAGCGGCACCTCGCGGATGAAGCGAGAGTCGTCGATCAAGGCGCTGAGGATGGAAGCGTGGATCTCGCCGGAGAGATGGGCGTAGGAAACCGCGATGGCATTCTCGTCGGTGAGGTTGGTGATCGCGATGTAGAGCGGATGCAGGTGCCCGAAGGCTTCGATCGCGGCGGCGGTCGCGCGCTCGTTGGGCGTGCGGGCGTATTCGTCGAAAGCGATGGTGTTGCGCGAGACGTCGAGGTAGAGGCTGTTGGCGTCCTTGGTCAGCATCAGGTCGATGAGCGGCAGGTTCTGCTCGAGCGTGGTGAAGTTGCCGGTGATGCCGCCCGCGGCGGTGAGGATGGTGTAGCGGGTGCCGTAGACGTAGGTGCCGCCGGCCTTGGTGACGTTGACGCCCGCGCCGGCCTGGATGGTGGCGGTGCCGGAAACGTTCACGCGGTCGGCCGCGCCGGTGTTGTCGATTTCGACCTCGAAGATGGAGCCGTTGGCGAAGGTGAGGTTGCCCGCGACGTTGGTGGTGCCGATGGAATTGCCGGGCGCAAAACGGCCGCCGGAGGCGATGGTGGTGGTGCCGACCGTGCCGGTGCCCTGCAGGCGCGCACCGGAGCCGATGGTGAGCGCACCGCCGAGCGTGCCGTTGACGGCGAGCACGCCGCCGAGGACGGAAGTGCTGCCGGTGAACGCGCCGCTGTTGCCGGTGAGCGCGAGCGTGCCCGTGCCGAGCTTGGTCACGGTGCCGTTGCCGCCGAGCGTGCCGGCGAAGGTGCCGGCGACTGTGCTGCCGAATTCGAGCGCGGCGTTGTTGAGGATGCCGCCTGTGCCGAGGGCGCCCAAGCTGCCGACGCTGAGGCGGCCGGCCGAGATCGTCGTGCCGCCGCTGTAGGTGTTGGTGCCGGTGAGCGTGAGTGTGCCCGCGCCCTGCTTGACGAGGGCGCCGGTGCCGGAGATGACGCCGGAGAGCGTGGCGTTGGCCGCGGTGGCAGCGGTGAGCGTCGCGCTGCCGAGGGCGATGTTACCCGCGCCGGAGAGCCCCGTGAGCGTCTGGTTGAAGCCGTTGAGATCGAGCGTCGTGCCGGCCGCGAGCGTGACCGCGCTGCTCGGGGCAATGGCGTTGGCGATGCCGAAGCGCAGCGTGCCACCGTTGAGCGTGGTGGTGCCGGTGTAGGTATTGGCGGCGGAGAGGGTCAGTGTGCCGTCGCCAGCCTTGGTAAGGCTGCGACCATCCCAGCCCGTGGCGGGATTGGCGGCCTGGTTCGCGAGAACGGCGCCGAGATCAAAGGTCTCGGCTGCGCTGGCGAGAGTGAAGACGCCGTTCGGGTTCGCCGCCGGACTGTTCCACGAGAGCGAGGTGTTGACGACGTAGTTGTTGCCCGACTTGGCGGCGGTGACGACGAGGTAATCCGTCGCGCTGCCACCGCTGCCGCCGACGTTCACGGCGGCGAAATCGCCGGTGATGCCCGACGTGGTGGCGAGCAGCGTGAAGGGCATGGCGGTGGAATCGGAGATGCCGTTGACGTTGAGCGTCGTGCCGGTGGTGCCGATGCTGGCCGAGGCGGCGCTGATGATGGGGGCGTTGCTGCCGACGACGAGGTTGAGCGTGCTGCCGTTGGCGAGCGAGAGAGCGCCCGTGAGACCGAGGGTCGAATTGCGATCGACGGTGAGCGCGGCGCCGGAAGCAACCGAAGCGCTGGTGGCAGTGAACGCGGTGGCGGCCATGCCGTCGCCGAGCGCGAGCGTGCCACCCTGGATGCTGACCGCACCGGCGCTGCCGGTCGCAGCGGTGAGGGCGACGGAGCCGGTGCCGAGCTTGTTCAGCGCGCCGGTGCCCGAGATCGCGCCGGCGTAGGCGCCGTCGGCGCCGGTGGCGAATTCCAACGTGCCTTGATTGGTGACGCCACCGGCGCCGAGCGCGGCGGTCTGCGTGACGCTGAGCTTGCCGGCCATGATGGCCGTGCCGCCCGTGTGGGTGTTGGCGCCGCTGAGCGTGAGCGTGCCGGTGCCGTCCTTGACGAGGCGTCCGCCGGTGCCGGAAATGACGCCGGAGAGCGCGAGATCGGAGGATTGGTTGGCGGTGAGTGTCGCGCTGCCGAGTGCGATGGCGCCGGCGCCGGAGAGATTGCGGAGGCTCTGGTTGTTGTCCGCGAGGTCGAGCGTGGCGCCCGACGCGACGGTGACGGACTGGCTGGCGGCGATGGCGTTGGCGGTCGCGAGTTGGAGCGTGCCGCCCTGCACCTGCGTCGCGCCGGTGTAGGTGTTGGCTTGGTTGAACACGAGCGTGCCGGCGCCGGTCTTGGTCAGCGTGCGGCCGTCCCAATTGCCGAGCGTGCCGGTGAAGGCGGTGTTGTTCGCCAGCGCGACCGGCGAGGTGAAGGTGGCGCCGGCTCCGAGGGCGAAGGTGCCGTGCGCGGCGGACTGGCTGTTCCACGCGAGGTCGGAAACGAGGCTGATGGTGCGACCGTCGACCGAGCGATTGAGCTCGAGCGCGAGGTATTGGTCGAGCGAGGGCGTCACCGCGGCGCCGTCGAAGCGCAGCGTGGCGTTGGTGGAGTTGGCGATGGCGGTGTCGGACGTGATCAGCGTGACGGAGCCGAGCGTGGAGGCGTTGTAGCCGGTGATGTTGAGGATGGAATTGGCGCCGAACGCGACGCTGCCCGCATCGATCGCACCCGTGCCGGCGGCAAGGCCGAGGGTGGTGCCGGCGCCGAGAGTGAACGAGCCGGTGGTCGCGAGCGTGCCGCCCGTGACGTTGAGCGTGCCGCCGTTGACCGCGACATCGCCGGCGAAGCCGGCGGCCAGCGGCTGGGCGCCGCTCAGCTCGAGCGTGCCGGTGCCGGATTTGACCAGCGCGGAACCGGCCGCACCGCTGACGGTGCCGGCATAGGCAGCGGAGCTGGCCGCGGCGACGGTGAGCTGGCCATCGCCCAGCGCGACGCGACCCGCGCCGGTGAGAGAGGAAACGGTGGCGTCCTGACCGGCGAAATCGAGGGTGGCCGTGGCATTGTCGGCGATCGTCACGCCGGACGACGCCGCGAGGCCGGTGGCCGCAGCGGAGGAGCCGAGGCGCAGCGTGCCTTCGGCGATCGTCGTCGCGCCAGTGTAGGTGTTGGCGCCAGTGAGCGTCGTCACGGTCGCACCGCTCTTGATGAGCGTGCCGGTGCCGGCGATGGCGTTGGCCACGGTGCCGTCGGCGGCGAGCGCGACGTCGAGCGTGGCGTTATTGGTGACGGCGCCCGTGCCGAGCGCGGAGGCACCGGTGACTTGCAGGGTGCCGGCGGAGACGGTGGTGCCGCCCGAGTAGGAATTGCTGCCGGAGAGCGTGGCGGTGCCCGCGCCGGACTTGGTGACAGAGCCGGAGGCGCCGGAGAGTGCGGCGCTGACGGCGACGGACTGGCCGGCGTCGGCGGTGAGCGGGGCGTTGCCCGCGAGGGCGATGCCCTCGCCCGCAGCGATCGTGCCGCCGGCGCCCGTGGCGCCGAGCGTGCCGCCGTCGGCCAGCGTGGCCGTCTGCTGCAAAGTCAGCGTGCCGCCGCTGTCGACGGTGATGGACTTCGCTCCGAGGGCGCTGCCGGCAGCGAAGGTGCCGTTGCCCGTGAGCGCGACGCCGGTGCCGGTGACGTTGCCGGCAAGCGTGAGCGTGCCGCCGTCGGTGGCGCGCAGCGTGGAATCGGCGGCCAGCGTGATGGTCTCGGCGCGGATGGTGCCCGCACCCGCGAGCGTGGCGCCGGAGGCGACGGTGACGCTCGTGCCCGCATCGGCGGAGCCGTAGGTGGCGTTGTTGGCGACCTGGAGCGTGCCGGCCGCGACGTTGGTGGCGGCGTGCAGCGTGGTCGTGTAGGTGTCGAAGAGGAGCGTGCCGGTGCCGGTCTTGTTGACGGTGGCGAGGGCGGCGTTGGTGCTCGTGATGGGATCGTAGAAGGAGATCGTGCGACCCGCATCGGCCGCGAAGTCGATGGTCTGCGCGGCGGCGGCGGTGAGGACGAAGTGGACGGCGTTGCGACCGTCGACGCCGGTGTTGTCGCGGAAGATGATGTCGCCCGTGGTGGCGTTGAACTGGTGAGTCTTGGCGGCGGTGGGCGCGGCGACGTAGATGGCGCCGCCGGTGCCGGCGACGGCGTGGTTGCGCTCGAAGGTGGAGCCGGCGCCGACGGTGAGGTTGCCGTTGGTGACGAAGAGTGCGCCACCGTTGCTGGCGGCGGTGTTGTCGGTGGCGTTCATCGCACCGTTAATGGTAAGGTCGGTGCCGGTCCAGACAGCGCCGCCGTTGGCGCCGGCGGTGGCGACCGTCTTGTTGGCGGCGTTGCCGCGGAGGATGGAAGCGCCGTCGAAGATAACGTTGGTGGCGGAGCGGACGCCGGCGCCGTTGCCGTTGGCGTTGACGTTGTTCTCGATCAGCGCGTCGCCCTTGAAGCGGACAGTGTTGCTGGAGAAGATGCCCGCGCCGTGCGTGCCGCTGGTGCTGGTGTCGTTGGTCGCCTGGTTGCCGGCGATGGTGGCGTCGGCATTGAAGGTGACGAGACCCGCGGCGTAGATGCCGCCGCCGCCGGCGGTGGCACCACTGACGTTGCCGGAGAGAACGGCGTCGGCGTCGAATTCAATGGTGAATCCGCGAATGCCGGCGCCGCCGCCGTTGAGGGCGGTGTTGTCGCTGACCGTGACGGTGCCGCCGGTGCTGCCGAGCTTGAGGATGGTGTTGGTGGTGCCACCGTAAATGGCACCGTAATTGGAACCGGTCGTGAGCGTCCGGAAGCCTGTGACGGTGAAAGAACCGCCAAAGGTCGTCGGAACGTAGGCGCCGTTCTCCTGCGTGGGCGTGCCGCTGACGTTGATGGCCATGCCGATGGCGCTGGTGCCGGCCTCGCTGCCCTTGAGGATGATGTTCTGAAAATTAAGCGTATTGCCGACCGTGACGGTGAAAACGCGCGAGGCGCTGGTGGCCGGAGCGTTGATCGTGACGGGGACGTCGCCGGCGGAGCGGAAGTTGAGGTTCTTGCCGGCGAGCGCGACGACCGTCGGCGGCGAGAGGTCGGACTGGAGGATCAGTGTGTCGCCGTTGCCCGCGGCGCTGACGGAGGACGCCAGCGAGGAATCCACGATGATGTCGACGGCGCGACCGGTCGCGGGCAACAGGGCGAGCAAGGCGGCCGCAAGGGCCAGGCGACGCGAAGCGCGGGACGAGACGAGACCGGCGAACGCGCCGGAGGAGACGAAGCAACGAGGCATCTTCATGGGGAGGGGTGTGACAGGGAGAGACTTCCCGGGCCGGAGCAGCGGGAAGAACAGGACAGCTTGATGATTTTTTAGGCCCGCGGCGGGGAACTAGAAACCCTCGCCGCGGTAGACGGTTGACCCGGCCAACGCGACGCGGCTCAGCGCGTCGGGGCGACCACGACGCCGTCGCGCACGACCTCGCGCGTGTAGCCCTCGTAGACGTTGTCGCGAATCTCGACGGCCTCGGCGTGGCGCACGTCGATGGCGGCGGCCTCGGCCTGGCCGTGGGGATTCTTGAAGACGTTTCCCGTGATGAGGATGTTGGCGTTGTAGCGCGGCTCCTTGAAGAAGCGGCTGAGCGAGTGGATGACGATGGCCGCGGGCTGACCGCGGCGTGCGATGTCGATCCAGCTGGAGTTCAAAAACACATTGTGGCGGACGACGTTGTTGCGCACGAAGCCGCCGGAGACGGCGTTGGGGCCGTATTTCACCTGGTAGGAGTTGTTGTCGAAGGTGCAGTCTTCGACGGTGATGTTCTCCTCGAAGTTCACGATCGCGCTGCCGAAATTCTCGGCGAAGAGCGTGCGGCGGATCACGCCCTGCGTGAGGCTGTAGGTCTGGAAGCTCACCGCGGTGCCCACGGCGGTGCCGGCCGGCACGGCGCCCGTGAAGACGTAGGCGTAGCCGCCCTTCTGGCGCTTGGCCTGCTTGACGACGAGATCGACCGGCTGCTCGCCGACCCAGAAGCGGATGCGGTCGCCCGCAGGCACATCGTAGCCCGGCGAAATGAAGAGCGTGTCGGTGCCGCGCACTTCCTTCACGATGCCGAACGAGCGGCGGATCACGAGCGGGTCCATGCGCAGACCCTTGAACACGCAGTCCTCCACGAGGAGTTCGCCGGAGTTCATGCTCAGGTGCAGGCCGTCGCGGCCGCCGATGGCGAGGTTGCCGTTCTCCGGCTCGAAGCGCACGCGGCGGAACGTGAGGTTGTGGTTGTAGCCGGCGATCATGCCCATGTTGCCGACGTTGGGGAAAAAGACGTTCTCGAACACGATGTCGCGCGAATACATCACCGAAGTCTGGTTCGGCATCTCGGCCGACTTGTGATGCCACGAGATGCCGTCGCCGACCTCGACCTTCTTGCTGAAGCCCGCACCCGTCATGGTGAGGCGGCGCGCATCGGTGCCGGGCACGGCGCGCCAGAATGCCTTGATGTTGAGCCCGATCGTAAGCGTGGCGGATTCGGGCGTGGTGCCGAAGCGCTTCAGCTTGCCCGTGGCAAGGTCCCACGCATGCGCCGAGGCGCAGCGCATGCCGTCATAGGCGGGCAGGCCGGGCAAGACCTCGACGAGCACCTCGTCCTTCTCGCGGTCGACCGCGAGCACGCGCGCGGTGCTGCCGAGCGGCGGATTGTTCGCGAGGACGAGATTGCGCACCGTGATGCGCTCGGAGCGCGCGATCGCGAGCTGGTTCGGCAGCGTGGTGTCGTTATCGAGCGCGAAGACCCGCTCCAGCCGCGTGGCCGGACCGCCCTGCGCATCGACGGCGCCGATGAGCGCGACATCGCGGGCCTCGATCAGCGCGAGGTAATGCTCCTTCGCGCCGGGCTTGGTCAACGTGTAGGTGCCGGCGGCGAAATGCAGCTCGGCCGGTGCCTGGCGCTTCGCGGCGGCGAACGCCGCTACCAGCGCCTCGGTGTCGCAGCGGCCGTCGTCAGGCCGCGCGCCAAAATCCGCCACATGCAGACGGGTGACTCCGGCGCAAAGCGTCAACGGAGCGAGCGCGAGCAGGAAAGGAAGCAGGGAACGTTTCATGGAGAGAGCAACTGAGTGGGCGCCGCGGCGCGAAGACGGACGATCGCACGGACAGCGCGGGGTGGGACAAAGCAAGGACACTGCACGTTTGCATCCCGCGTGACGCGATTGAAGGCCGCCGCGGGTAGACGGTTGACCCTCCGCCCGCCTGCGTGCGCGCAACGGCCGAGCCAGGCGGCGGTCGACGTTTGACCTGCGCGGGCGTTGAGTCGCGCACCGAAAAAAATTGGATGGCGCGCGTTATCCCGGACGCGCGCGCCTCGGCCCCGGTCTCTCCCCTCCCCATGAAAAACGTCTCCTCCTGCCTGTTCTCCCTCGCCGCGCTCGGCGCGGCCACCGCCCTGCACGGCGCCGTCGTCTCCGCGAATTTCAACGATCTCGCCCTCGGCGATCCGCGCGGCAAACAGAAGAACCAGCAACCCGCCGACACGGGCCGCGGCTTCGGTGCGCCGTATTGGGCGACCGACACCGGCGTGCCGCGCATCGTCGCCGGCGATCTCGCCGCTCCGGCCGCCACCGGCTACGGTCTCGCCCAAAGCGGCAACCCGCGCAGCTACCAGGCCCCCGCCTACAAGCTCGACGACGCCACCGACCGCCGCCAGTGCCGCCCGCTCGCGCAGAAACTCACCGGCACGGTGTGGATTTCCTTCCTCGTGAAGAACGCCGACGCCAACCAAGCCGCGGGCATCGACTTCAACGGTCGCCCGCAGATCGCCAACAGCGTCGTCGGCACGCGCATCGTCGTCGAAGGCGGAACCGTCCGCGTGTTCAACGCCGGCAACGTGAAAGCCGGCGAGGCCATCGACGCCGTCCCACTCGGCCAGGCCGCGCTCATCCTCGTGCGCCTCGACATCGGCGCCGCCCCGAACGGCAAGAACGACAAGCTCCAACTCTGGGTCAACCCGCAGCTCACGGCGAATCCCGCCGACCTGCCGAAGCCGGCCTTCGCGCTCGGCAACACCGGCTTCATCGGTTCGACGCTGGCCATCGCGACGCTCGGCCTCCAGAGCTACGATCTGCGCACCGGCGCAGGCCAGGTCGGCGGCATCCTCGACGCCGTGACGCTTGCCGACGGCGAGGGCGCCTACGCCGCCGTCACCGGCCTCGGCACGCCGTAAGCCGCCGCGCTGCACCCGGGCCGCGCGACCGCGGCCATCCCCTTCCCCGTCCGTCAAGCTGTCTCCCCCGCCGTCCGGCACTCTTGGCTCGCCGCGCCTCCGCGCCGATGCGCAATCGGACGGCGGCGCGCCCGCCCGGGAGGATCGTCCGGCGATCCTCCCCATGAAAAACACCCGTCATCCCCTGTCGTCCGGCCTGCTTCGGGTCGGACTTTTTTTGGCCTTCGTGCCAACCCTCGCCCTGGGCGTCACCCGTCCGGTCTCCGATTACTTCGCCTATCCTGACGACGGCATCGACGACACCGCCGGCATCAACAACGCCATCACGGCCGCGCAGGACGGCGACATCGTCACCTTCGCCGCCGGCACCTACGACCTGAAGACGCGCTTCGACGACGAGCGCTACCTGAAGATCAGCACCAAGACCGGCATCACCCTGCAGGGAGCCACCAGCGGCGGCGTGCCGGCGACCAAGCTGCTCCGCCACGTGACCGTCGAGGCGATGGCGAGCCCGCCGCGCATTTTCTATCTCTTCAACAGCACGCGCGTGACGATCAGCGGCTTCATCTTCGACAACACCCCGCACCTCTGCACCACGGGCACCGTCACCGCCATCGACTCCGCCGGCAAATACGTGCGCGTGCAGATCCCCGCCGGCCTGCCCATGGAAGCCGGCCAGCCCTGCTACGCCGCCAACCTCTGGGAGCCCGCCGTCGCCGAGTTGAAATCCGTCGCGAACGTCAGCGCCAATTCCTCGCCCGCCAACTGGACCATCCACGACGCGACCAACCGCATCATGGAACTCAACAAGAGCACCGGCCTCACCTTCCTCGCCAATACCGCCGTCGGCGACCGCCTCTCCTGGCACTACGGCTGGAACGGCCGCTCCCAGCTCGAGGTCGCGAAGTCGACCACCGTCACGCTCGACAACCTCGTCGTCCGCAACGCCATCAACATGGCCCTGCTCATCGGCTCCACCCACGACCTCACGCTGTCGCGGATCGTGATGAAACCCGAGGGCGCCCAGCTCCCCGTCGGCCCGCGCGACGGCATCCACATCTCCCGCTGCACCGGCACCGTGAGCATCAGCGACCTCGAGATCACCGGCGTGCGCATGGACGGGTTGGTCGTCCGCACGCCCTATGCCGACATCGCCTCGATCGCCAGTGCGACGCAATTCAACCTCCTCACCGAACTCGCCACCTCGGGCCAGACGATCCCCGTCGGCTCGAGCGTCACCTTCTTCAGCGCCACCGGCAACCCCTACGTCCGCCTCGTCGCCGCCGCGACCTACAACGGTGACAGTGGCGGCCGCAGCTCCTACACGGTCACGACGCAGACCGACCTGCCCTCCTTCGCCGCCGTCGGCACCGAGATGAAGCTCGGCGGCCTCATGCCCGCCAGCGTCTCCATCACCGACAGCACCTTCAAGAACATCGCCGGCTCCGCCCTCATCCTCTTCACCGACGACATCACCGTCGACCACCTCACCGCGACCAAGGTCATGTTCCCCGCCATCCATCTCGGCGACAACTCCGGCTCCGGCGTCTGCGGCTACGGCATCACCATCCGCAACTCGACCTTCGACCGTTGCGGCTGGATGCCGAAACCCGAGTCCGGCATCCCCGGCGTCATCACGCTCGCCGCGATCAACGACACCTTCACCACGCCGAAGCTGCGCGACGTCACGATCGAGGCGAACATCTTCCGCACCCACCTCGCCAGCACGACGAATCCCGCCGTCAACGCCTTCGACACCGACGGCCTCGCGCTCACCGACAACGTCTTCGAGAACGTGCGCCAGCCCGTCCTCATCGCCGCCACCTCGGTGACCGGCGACAGCGTCGCCACCAGCGACGTCATCGTCGACAACGACAACAACACCGTCACGCACGCGGAGGTCACCGGCTCCTTCGGCAACAGCGGTATCACAGGCTACAACGCCTCCAAGACCCGCTTCAGCAGCAGCACCGGCGCCAAGGCGACCTGGACTGTCACGCCGCCGCGCACGGGCAGTTACGACGTCTACGTCTACAAGATCGTCCACAGCACCTCCGACACCAACGCCAAGATCAGCGTCACCCACAGCGGCGGCACCGGCGTGACCTACGTGAACTACACCACCGGCACCTCGGGCTGGCACAAGGTCGGCACCTACACCTTCACCGGCGGCACCGATTACATCATCAGCAACGAGCGCTCCAACGGCTACCTCCGCACCGACGCGGTGATGCTGATGCAGCTCTGACGTGTTCCCCCGGCGACGTTCGAAAATGCCGCCAGTCGGGCCGCGGGTGCGGCCAAACTCACCGCACCTGCGTGAACCTGTCGACGGGGCAAACGCTCCACGCGAACCGAGTGCCGACGTGGCTCCTCGCCCTGCCCGACCGGTTCAACCTCACGCTCCACCTTGCACACAGCCGGCGCGGCATCGCGTCGCGAAAAACGAAGGGCCGGTCCGAAGACCGGCCTTTTTGCTGCACCACGCTCTTCCGCGCCGCCGCTCAGCCGGACTCATGCAGGTGGACGCGATTCCCGACTGATGAGCGCCTGACCATGAGGTGGTCGCCGCTGTTCCAGCGGCGACAGGCGTCGGTCGGGACACCGACGCCCACCTCCTGCACGATCCCGGCTCAGGGCAGCGCGACCTGCAAGCGCAGGAAGCGGCGCCCTGCCCCGGATAACGCGACGGAATCCGTCACGGTCACCATCTCGCCGACCTGCCCGGGATTCACCGCGAGATCCGTCCACTGCTGGAGATCGGCGCTCGCTTGCACCGTGTAGGTCACATCGGCGCGCGCGCGCACGAAGGTCAGGGAGAGTTGTCCGCCGGCTCCGTGTCCGGGCACCGGAGTTGACGCCGGCACCGAACCCGTGGCACCGAGCGCGTAAGCGAGCAGGTCGACCAGCTGCACGGTTACGACCGCGGCGGCGGACGTGACGCTGCCGGAGCCGTTGGAGACGATGACGTCGTAGCTGCCCGCGTCACCGGGCGCACCGCTGAGCACCAGCGTGGCCGACGTGGCACCGGGAAGCGCGACGCCGTTTTTCCGCCACTGATACGTGAACGGCCCCGTGCCCGCGGCGGTGACGCTCAACGTCACCTCACTGCCGGCCGTGACCGTCTGCGCCGCCGGCGCCGTGGCGATCGCGGGCGGCACGGAGAGCTGCAGCGCATACTCGCTGCTCACCTGCACCGCGCCGCCGGACACCGCGGTCGTCTCGACCACGTAGGTTAACGAGCGCGTGTCTTCCGCGAGGGCGACGGTGAACTCGAAGGGATATTCCGACTTGGTAGCGATCTGCTCCGCTCCGCCGTCGATGCGGTAGCGCAGCCGCGCGGTGCTCACGACGTCGGGCGTGGCCGTGGTATAGACGTAGGCGTGCTGGCGCGTCGGCGACAGCGACACGACCGTGCCCACGACTTCGCCGAACGTGGCCATGCCTTTCACGTAACTCGTGGCGCTCAGCGGCGCACCGAAGCCGTTCGCGTAATCCGCCTGCAGGCGCAGCACCGGCGTCGCGTTGTCGATGGCGAAGACCGTGAAGCCTCCGGGCGAAACCGCCACGGTCGTGGCGCCGTTGACGAAGCCCAAATCCGCCTGCGCGACGTTCTCGCGCCACACGCGCATCCGCGCGCCGGGCGGGACGGCGACGCGTGCGCCGTTGAGCGTGAGCGTGACTTGCACCGCACGCGGCGCCTGATTGGCGAAGGCGAGGTAGAGCCGGCCGTTGCCGTAGCCCGCGATCCAGTTGAGCTGGCTCGCGTCGAGGCCCGTGAGAGTCACGAGTCCCTTCGGCAGCCAGGGACGCACGCCGGTGTCGCCGTAGAACGTGCCCGCCGCGTGCCCGAAGAGCCGGCCGCGGAAATACGCGCCGGAGTCGGTGAAGGCGTGGGGAAATTCGATCGCGCCGCCCGAGCGATATTCCGCGTCGGCCATCAGGTAGTCGATGATCATCGCGGCCATCGGCATCGGATGGTTCATGTGCGCGGTGTTCTGGTAGGTGCTGTAGAAGCGGAGCGGATAGGACGCCTTGAGGAACTCCGCGTTGTAGCGGTTGCGCAGCGTGTAGCCCGGGTAGTTGAGGAAACGGCCGATGATGCCGGAGCGCGCCGTGGCCACGAACCACGGGTCCTGCTGCCGGCGCGCGATGCGCAGGAGGCTGGCGGAGGCATACGGCATGTAGATCGCGCGGTGGCTGTCGGACGTGCCGGCGGCCTCGCTGGGCAGCCCCACCTCGGACAGTTGCCACGCGGGCAACGTGGTGTCGATCGTGCGGATCGCGCCGCCGGCGAGCGCCGGCCCGTAATGCAGGTGGCGCGTGAACTCCTCCGCGGCACGCGCCGCCGCGTTGGCGTAGCGCGCTTCGCCGGTGAGGTCGTGCAGTTCGAGCAGCGTCTCCCACGCGGGCGTGAGCAGGCTCCAGAAGCTGCTGCGCACGTCGCGGAAATCCACCGGCGGCACGTCGATGCGCTCGGTGATGTAGGCGTCGGCCACATGGCGCGCGTCGACGAGGTAGGCCGGATCCTGCGTGAAACGATAAGCCTCGATGAGCGAGCGCAGCCAATTGAAACCCAGGTCGAGCGCCTCGTTGCGCGTGAGCGGGACGGTGTGGTTGACCTGGTCGAGCAGGCTCTTGCTGCTGTTCAACGCCTCGCGCGCGAGCGGCTGGAACGCGTAGGTGCGGCCGCCGGTCAGGCTCGCGAGCGCGAACCAATCGGTCGCGCGGTAGCCGGTGACCGGGCCGCCCATCGGGTATTCGGGGTCGTAGCCCGAGCTCTTCATCAGCTGGCGCTGGCGCGAGATGAAATACTCGATCGAGGGCCGCGCGCGCTGCTCGTAGAGGTTGGCGTCGTCGACCATCATCGCGAGCGCGAGCACGGTCGGCGCGGACTGGAAACGCGAGTAGCCGGGCTTGTCGTTCACATACTCGTTGGCCTTCACGTTGGTGTTCCAGTAGCTGTAATTCTGCCCGGTGGTGTTGAGCGTGAAGTCGACGAGGTTCTCCAGCGCGGTGTTCAACGAGCCGCTGGCGAGGTTCTCGCGGTAGTCGCGGAAGCCGTAGATCGTCTGCGCGACCTCGCGGAAGGCGGCGGGGAGCGCGCCGCCGCGCACGACGGGGCGCACGGTGAAATGCAAGGTCGTGTCGGCGAGCGAGCCGGTGCCGCCGTAGAGCGGCGCGTAGGCCGCCGGGCGGTTGCGCGCGTCGCTCGTCCGGCCCGTCAGGGCGAAGGCGGAGTTGCCCGCGGTGGCGAGGCGGCGCGGCATCTCAAAGGGATCGACCACCACGCCGCTGACGACGCCGGCGCGCTCCTGCAGCGCGGCGGGCAGCATGGCGCGCATCTCGTCGATGAGATAGACCGCGGCCATGAAGCGCCGGCCGTTCCAGATGCCGGGCACGTAGAACTCGGCGACCTCCGCGTCGGTCGCGCTGGGCGCTCCGGTGTAGCCGACGGTCCAATATTGGGCGGCGGTGGGCGACAGCGTCCAGTGCAGCCGCGGCGCGGCAGTGCCGGCCGGCAGATCGAGCATCGCCCGCAGACCGAAGGCGGAGCGCGGTGCGTAGCTCCACGCCACGACGCCATCGCGCAACGCGGCGGCCTCCGGCAACAGGGTCGCGCGCGTGCCGGGTGCGCTGGCGAAATCCGTCACCGCGCCCCAGCTGGGGATGCGGAAACCGACCTGGTTCGTGGTGCCGCCCTGCAACGCGCCTTGGATCGCCCCGGAGAGGCCGAGCCCGGGATTCGTTCCCTGGTGCACCACCTCGAATTGCGCGGCGAAGACCGCGGTCGCGTCGGCCAGCTTGTCCGTCACCTCGAACCGGAGGTCCTCGCGCAGCGTGACGCGGTAGCGCTCGTTTTCCAACGTGGTGCCGGCAGGCGCTGTGGCGACCGTGTCGAACAGCAGCGCCGGACGCTGCTCGGCCGCCGCCGCCTCGCGGTCGACGAAGCGCAGCCCGGGGAACGAGAGACCCGCATCGATCGCCGTGACGATGAACGTCACCCGCTGATCGGGATCGGCGGTCTGCCCCGTCCCGTAAAGATTGCCGCGGCGGCCGGCGGCCCAGTTGAGAAATTGCGCGATGCGCGGATCGTCGAACACGACCGACGCGCCGCCCGCGAGCACGCCGCTCTCCACCGTCGCGGTGGCCACCAACGCCGTGCCGGATTTCACGCCGGTGGCGGAGGCGGTCGCGTTCTTCGGGGCGTTGTTCCAAGTGAGACCGGTCTCGGTCCACACATCCTGACCGTCGACGATCGCGTGGAGCTGGAGGCGCACCGGATTGCCGGTGTCGAGCGAGGACTGGCCCTGCGCGCCGACGACCAGCCGCGGCTCCTTGCCGGTATCCTCGCGGGAATCGAAGAAGAAGAAACTGCGCTGCCCGAGATTTTCGGCCGACGACAGGAGCACGAGGTGCAGCACGCCTTCGCTCGTCAACGCCTGGCCGACCGCCGCCACGAGCGCGGGCGTGGAAGGGAACGTGAGCTCCTGCCCGACGGTGACGGTCGTCGGATCGGCGCTGGCCTCGGACAGGAGCGTCAGCTCGTAATCGCCGCCGGGGGTCAGCCAATCCTCGAGCTCCGAGACATGGATCCAGCTGGCCGTCGCCTCGTCGATCGGACGCGTGAGCCGGTAGAGCCGCAGCGTCTGCGTGCCCGCGCCGGAGGTCGGGTCCTTGTTGCCGATGCGGATCTTGAACGCGACCTCGGCCGGCGGCGTGGTCAGCTCGGATAGGTCGAAGCTCAGGAGCGAGCGGAACACGTCGTTGGCGCCGATCGGGCCGACCGCGAGGTCGTTGGTCGCGCCCTGGTTGTTCGCGCTGGTGCTGCGCGCGCGCACGTCGGCCGAGGCGACCACGGACGTCTCGACGGTGCTCACGGCGGCGCCGATGAAGGGATTCTGCGGCGAGAGGGTCAGGCGCAGCGAGGCCCGGCCGACCTCGCGCAAGACCGCCGCCGGCGGCAGGTCGAAACTGAGCCAGCTCTTGCGCGCCGCCGACGTGGTGCCGCGCGCCGAGACGACGAGGCCGTTGCCGTTGAGATTGAGCGCGGCTTGATCGCCGTTCTGCACGGTGGCGTCGGCCCGCGGTGCGATGGAACCGGCGAGTTCGCTCGGCGGCGCCACGAGCGTGAGCGTGGCCGCGGCGGACGGGACGGAGCCACCGGCGTTGCCGACGACGACGCGATAGCTGCCCGCGTCGCCGGCGGTGAGGCCGGCGAGCGTCAACTGCGGTGCCGTGGCGCCGGGCAGATCGACGCCGTCCTTCTGCCATTGGTAGGCGAGCGGCGCGGCGCCGGTGGCGGCGGCCGTGAACGTGACCGAGCCGCCGAGCGCGGCCGTCTGGCTGATGGGCTGAGTGACGATCTCCGGTGGTGGCGGCGCCACGAGCGTGAGCGTGGCCGCGGCGGACTGGACGGAGCCGCCGGCGTTGCTGACCACGAGGCGATAGCTACCCGCGTCGCCGGCGGTGAGGCCGGCGAGCGTGAGCTGCGGTGCCGTGGCGCCGGGCAGATCGACGCCGTCCTTCTGCCATTGGTAGGTGAGCGGCGCCGCGCCGGTGGCGGCGGCCGTGAACGTGACCGAGCCACCGAGCGTGGCGGTCTGGCTGACGGGCTGGGTGACGATCTCCGGGAGCAAGGGGATGGTGACGCCGGTGACGAAGTAATAGCCAGCCGCGCCGCCACCGAGACGCAACGCATCGAGCACGCCGGCGCTGCCCGCGGTGGTCGTCGTCAGGTAGCCGCCGAGGCCGACCGTGCCGATCTGGTTCGTGGTCCCGAGCAGATCGAGCGTGCCGCGGTAGGCCGGCGTGACTCCGCGCGTCGCCGCAGGCGTTCCGCCGAGGACGGGATTGATCCAGACCTCCACTTGGTCGACGGACGTGTCGAGGCGGAAGACCACGAGCGCGGTTTCACCGAGCGTGAAGACATCCGGCACGAGCACGGGACTGCCTCCGACCGGGTGCAGCAGCAGCGCCGCGCCCTGCGCGTAGAGCCGGCCCGCGCCGCTCGAATTGAGCGCAGGGTCGATCGACACCACGTTGAACGTCAGCCCGGTGAGTTGATCGGCGGCGCTCTGGCGAATCAGGAACGTGCCCCAGATCTCGCCGCTCAGCGGCGTGGCCAGCCCGCGGTATTGCTGCCGGCGCGTGCCGGAGCTGACCGTCTGCGCCTGCAGGCTCTGCGCCGTGCCCGCCGGCACGATGGCGTAACCCGTCGCGGCCGGCGCAGCGAGATCGCCGGCGATGACCCGGACGAGGCTGGTGTTACCCAGCCAATGCGCGTCCAGAAACCCGGTGCCCGTGTTGGCCGTCTGTCCGCCCGCGGCCTGCAGTGTGCCGGGTTTGCAATCGTTGAAATCCGCCGCAGCGGTCTGCGCCTCCGCGCGAAGCCAGGCGCAAGCCGCCCAAAGGAGGAGAGCCGCCCAACGGACGATTCCGGGGATGGATTTCATGGGGTAAGAAAAGGGGTGAGCCAGCGTCATCACCCATGGCAGGCCAGACAGCGACCGTTAAGCGACGGGACGGTATACGGTTGACCCGCCGCGCCCTACCCCGCTCGCCTCTTGCGGGACCTCAGGGCAACTCGACTTGCAGGCGGAGGAAGCGCCGCGCGGCCGCAGTCAACGCCACCGAGTCCTCCACCGTCACCGTCTGGCCCACGGCGCCGGGATTGCGCGCCAGCTCGGTCCAGGAAATCAGATCGCCGCTGGCCTGCACGGCGTAATCCACCTCGGCGCGCGCACGGTGAAAGGACAACGCCAGACGGCCCGATGCAGCGTCCAGCGCCATCAACGGTCCCACGGGCGCCGCGTCCCCGGTGCCGCCGAGCGCGTAGGCCAGCAGGTCGCCCAGTTGCACGGTGACGAGCGCCGCGGGACTCGTGACAGTGCCGGCACCGTTGCCGACGATCACATCGTAGCTGCCGGCCTCGCCGGGAGCGCCGGCCAGCTCCAGCGTGGCGGCGGTCGCGCCGGGAATCGCGATGCCGTTGCGCCGCCATTGGTAAGTGAAAGGTCCCTCGCCTTGCACGGTGACGGAGAGCGTCACCGCGCGGCCGGCGTAAACCGTCTGCGCCGCCGGCGCCGCGGTGATGACCGGCGCGATGTCGACCTGCAACGTGCGTTGTTCGCTCACCGTCGCGCTGCCGCCGGCCGCCGGCGTGCCCTCGACGACATAGCTGAAACTGCGAGTGCCGGCCGGGAGCGTGACACTGAACTCGAACGGGAAAACCGCCTTCGTGAGTGTCTGCTCCGCGCCGCCGTCCACGCGGTAGCGCAGGCGCGCCGAGGCGAGCTTGGTCGGATCGGCATCGGTGTAGACGTAGGCATTCTGCCGCGTGGGCGACAGCGAGAGCACCACGCCGACGACGCGCCCGAAGGACGCGGTCTGCGTCTGATAACTCCCTTCGCCCAGCGGCGCGCCGGTGCGGGCGATGTAATCGGATTGCAGGCCCAGCGCGGGCGTCGCCCCGTCGATCGCCCACGCCACAAAGCCGTCCGCGGGCACGCTGATCGTGGTGACGCCGTTGACGAAGGTCGTGTCCGGCTGCGCGACATTGTCGCGCCACACGCGCAGCCGCGCGCCAGGCGTGAGCGTGACGCGCGCCGGGTCGACGGTAACGGTGACCTCGACCGCGCGCTTCGCCTGGTTGGAGAACGCGAGATAAAGCCGGCCGTTGCCGTGCCCGGCGACGTAGTTGAGCTGGGCCGCATCGGGGCCGGCGAACGAGACCAGCGCACGCGGCAGCCAGGGCCAGACCTCGGTGTCGCCGTAGAACACGCCCGGCTCGCCGCCGTAGAGGCGTCCGCGGAAATAGCCGCGCGAATCCGTGTAATGGTGCGGGAACTTCACCGCCGCGGCGGAGCGCAGTTCGGTGTCGGCCATGAGGAAATCGATCGCCATGCCCGCGAGCGGCAGCGGGTGGTTCATGTGCGCGGTGTTGGCATACGTCGCATACCAGCGCAGCGGGTAATCGGAGCGCAGCAGCACGGAGTTGTAGTTGTTGCGGATGGTGTAGCCCGGGTAATTCATCCAGCGGCCGACGATGCCGGAGCGACCCACGGCCTTGAAGAACGGGTCCGCGTGCAAGCGCGCCGCCCGCAGGAACGACGCCGACGCATACGCGCTCATGAAGATGCCGCGATGGCTCACGGACGTGGCGGTCGCCTCGCAAGTCAGGCCGACCTCGGACACCGCGGCTGCCTTCACCGGAACGCCGAGACCGTCGACCGTGAAGTCGCCGACCGCCGGCCCGAAGTTCACGTGCCGGGCGAATTCGTTCATCGCCCGCGCCGCCGCCGCGGCGTAGCGCGGATCGCCAGTGAGTTCCTCCATCTCGAGCAAGACGTCCCAACGACCGCCGAGCTGACTCCAGAAACTGCTCTTCGCGTCGCGGAAATCCAGGGGCGGGCCGCTGTCGTAGCGATGGCGCACGTATTCGTCGGTGAGCCAGCGCGCGTCGGCGAGGTATTCGGGCACGCCCGTCGCGCGATAGGCCTCGATGAGCGAGAGCAGCGTGTCGAAGACACGATCGTAGGCCTCGCCGCGCGCCAGCGACTGGCCGGGCGTGATGATGTCACCGAGCAGCGTGGTCGATCCGCTGACGACACGGGCTTCGTGCGCGAGCGGCAGGAAACCCCAGGTGCGTCCACCGGTGAGGCCGAACAGGGCGTAGAAATCCGTGCCGTAATACGCAGCCACGGGACCGCCCATGCCGTAGGCCGGATCGTAGCCGGTGAACTTCAACATCGAGCCGCGTCGCGAGAGGAAATACTCCATCGCCGGCCGGGCGCGCTCTTCGTAGAGCCCGGCGTCGTCGCGCACCATTGCGAGGCCGAGCGCGGCGGCGGCGGACTGGAAGCGCACGTAGTCGGGATTGTCGTTCACATATTCGTTGGCCTTCTCATTCGCGCGCCAGTAACTGTAGTTCTGTCCGCTGGTGTTGAGGATGAAGTCGACGAGGTTATCGAGAGCGGTATTGAGCGAGCCCGCGGGAAGATTCTCGCGGTAATCGTGGAAGCCAAAGACGCCCGTGGCGACGTCGCGAAACGCCTGATCCAACCCCGCGCCGCCGACGATCAGGCGCGCGGCGTAACTCTGGAGGCCGTCGGTGCGCGAGCCCACGCTCCCGTAGATCGGTGCGGCGAATGCCGGGCGGCTGGCGGCCGCCGTGGCGTCGTTGGCGATGAGACCGAAGAGGGAGTTGACGAAGGTCGAGACGCGCTGCGGCACCTCGAAGGCGTCCGCCGCCACGCCGCTGACCACGCCGCCGCTCTCGCGGAACGCTGCCGGCAAAGTCGCGCGCGTCTCGTCGATGAGATACTGGTTGTCGGGGAAACGCCGGCCGTTCCACACGCAGGGCAGGTAGAAGGCGTCGACGGAGGAATTCGGCACGGCGACGACCGGCTGGAAGGCGACGCCGAAGTAGCGCGTCGCGCCGGGCGTGAGCGTCCAGCGCATGCGCGGGAACGCGGTGCCGGCCGGCAGATCGAGTTCGGCGCGGAAAGCGAAAGCCGCGGTGCCCGGCGCATAGCTCCAGCTGAGCGCGCCGTCGCGCGCGCGGACCGCCACGGGCCGGAGCGTGAGCCGCTCGCCGGGGGCGGCGCTGTAGTTGAAATTCGTGTTCCACGTGGCGAGCGAGAGCGGCGTGGGGCTCACGTCGTAGGAATGGCGCGAGAAGCCGGGGTTGGCGCTCTGGCTCACGACCTCGAAGGCCGCTTCGAACCGCGCGGTGGCGCCATCGCGCTTGTCGGTCACGGCGAGCGAGAGATCTTCCTGCAACACGACGCGGTAGCGGTCGTTCTCGAGCGTCGTGGCCGCGGCCGGCGCAACCGCGGCTGTGTCGAACCAGAGGACCGGACCGGCGCCGCTCTCGCGGTCGCGGAACTTCACGCCGGCGAAGAACTCGCCGCCATCGAGCGCGGTGAGGATGAAGGTCACGCGGCGGTCGAGGTCGGAGGCCTGGCCGGTGTCGTAGAGGTCGCCGCGGCGGCCGGCGGCCCAGTTGAGGAATTGCGCGATGCGCGGGTCGGCGAAGGTGACGTTGCCGCCGGCGGCGAGCGTGGCGGTGTCGAGCGTGAGCTCCGCCAGCGGCACCGCTCCGGGACCGGGACTGCTGATCGCATCGGCGCGGGCCGGCGCGGCGTTCCACGTGAGTGTGTCCTCGCTCCACGCGGCGGCATTGTTCACCACGCCGTGCAAGCGAACGCGCAGCGGATTCCGCGGCGCCTTGCCGGCGAGCGCACCGGACGGCAACACGAGCGCGGGCTCGAGCCCGACCGTGCCGCGCGGATGAAAATGAAAGACGCGGTTGCTCAGCGTCTCCTCGCCGTCGACGACCAGCACGAGTTGAAGCAGGCCGCTGGTGTCGAGCACCTCGAGCAAGGCTTGGCGCAGTGCGGGGGTCTCGGCGAATTCCAAGACCTGCCCCACCGTCACCGTCGAGGGATCGGCCACGAGCTCGGCCAGCGGCACGGGATCGAAGTCTCCGCCCGGCGTCGTCCATGCGACCGTGTTCGAAGCCTGGGTCCAGGTCGCCTGCCCTTGCACCCACGGACGCGTCACGCGGTGCAGCCGCAGCGTGCGCGCACCGGCAACGGCGCCGCTCGCCTTGGCGGCGACGGTCAGGCGCAGGCTCATCGTATCGGGCACGAAGGCGAGCGAGGAGAGGTCGAAGGTGAGCAGGCCGCGGTAGATGTCGGCGCCCGCCGTCGTCGGACCGGCGGAGAGATAGGTCTGCGAATTAGAGGTGGAGCCGAAGCGGATCCGCATCGCCGCCGCCGAGGGCAGCAGCGCGGCCGCGGGCGTATCGGCGCCGCTGAACACGGGCTCGACCGGATCGAGCGTGAAGCGCACCGCGGCGGTGCCGGCATCGCGCGCCTTCACGGCGAGCGGCAGCGCAAAATCGACATAGGTCTTGTAGGTCGCGGCCACGGTGCCGCGCGCGGCGACGCGCAGGCCGAGCCCGTTGCGCGGTTGCGCGGCTTGCGTGCCGTTTTCCACGAAACTGTCGGCGACCGCGCCAACGCTGCCGGCCGGCGCCGGCGTTTCCGCCACCAGCGTGAGCGTCGCCGCCGGCGTAGTGATGCTGCCGAGCGCGTTGCGCACGGTGACGGTGTAGCTGCCGGCATCGCCGGACTGCAAAGCGGTGAGCGTGAGCTGCGGCGCATCGCCTCCGACCGGCACGCTGCCGCGCCGCCACTCATAGTGCAGCGCCGTGCCGCGCGCCTCGACGTAGAATGTCGCCGCGCCGCCGACGTAGCTCTCGGTCGATTGAGGCACCGCGATCAACTCGGGTGCGACATCGACCGCAACGGCGACCGTGGCGGAAACGACGCTGCCCGCGGGGTTGGTGACGATGACCCGATATTGTCCGGCCTGCCCGGGCTGCACGGCAGCGAAGCTCAGCTGAGCCGCGGTCGCGCCGGCGAGGTCGACGCCGTTGCGCTGCCATTGATAAGTCAGCGGAGCCGTGCCGGTGGCGGTGACGGACAACGTCGCATCCTGTCCAGCGGTGAGCGCAAGCGACTGGGGCTGCGCGGTGATCGTGACGGGCGCGATGGATTCCAGCACGGTCAAGGTCGCGGTCAGCGACCAGACTGTGCCGCCCGTCTGCGGATCGCGCACCTGCACACGATAGCCAGCGGCGTCGGCCGCCTGCACGTCGGCGAGCGTGAGCTGGGGCGTCGTGGCGCCGGGCAGATCGGCGCCGTCCTTCTGCCACTGGTAAGTGAGTTCGCCCTGACCGGAAGCGGTGACGCTGAGGACGACCTGCGTGCCGCGAGCCACGGTGCGATCGGACGGCTGGGCGACGATCGTCGGCACCACGGGCAATCCCGTCACATCGTAATAGCCCGAGGGCTGATCGCTCAGCCGCACCGCATCGATGAGCCCGCAGTTGGTCGAAGTGGAGGTGTCCGGATAACCGCCGATGCCCAGCGTCGTGATGTTTCCGCCGACGCCGGGAAGGTCGCAGAGACCGTCGAAGGCCGGCGGCAAAGCGGTGAGCCCGGCCGGCGTGTCCGGGAGCACCGGGTTGACCCAGACCGTGAGTTGGCGCGTCTCGCTGACGTAGCGGAAGAGCACGAGCGCGGTCTGGCCGGTGGCGAACTGGCCGGGCACGAGCGTGGGGGCTGCGCTGCCGGAACCGTGCACGAGCAGCGACGAGCCCGCGACGTAAAGCCGGCCCTGGCCGTTGACGCGGTTCAGCGGGTCGATGTGCGCGACGTTGAAGGTCAGGCCCGTGTTGTGCGTGGCGGCGTCCAGCTGCTGCACGAGGAAGCTGCCCCAAATCGTGCCGACGAGCGGTTGCTCGATCTCGCGATACTGCTGGCGGCGGGTCGTGCTCGATACGCCGCGCGCCTGCACGCTGCGCGCCGGTGCCGTCTGCGTCGCGACGTAGCGGGTCGCGGTCGGAGCCGTGAGATCGCCGGCGACGACCTGCACGGCGGCCGTGCCACCCTCCCAATAAGGGGCGCTGAAACCGATGCCGGTGCCCGCCGGCTGATAGCCAGACCGCATGATGCCGGTGGTGCAGTCGTTGAAATCCGCCACGACCGACGGCGCGGCGGAAAGCGCTGGCGGGAGCGAGGCGAAGAGCGCCAGCGCAGCGAGACGGGACAGGAGGCGGATCATGCGGCGGGAAAAGAAATCACCCGCTGAACGACGTGACGCACCATGCGCACGGGCTCAGCGGGTGAAGTGACGGCGAAAAAGGGAACTCAGCGTTGGCCACGGCGGCGGATGACCGCCACCGCACCCAGCGCGAGCGCCCCGAAAATGACTGCATACGTGGACGGCTCGGGAATCGCGGCGACCATGCTGAGCGAGAGGTCGTCGATGCCGAGGCCGTGACCGGGCAGGTTCTGCGTGTCGGCGTCGCTGTAGACCCAGCGCACGAGCAGGTAGTCACCGCTATCGAGCGTCACGGGCAGCGCGGCGCTCTTGAGCGAGCGGTTCACCGTCAGGTTGCCGTCCAGATTGGCACCCGTCGTCGCGCCGACGATCGGACTGGTGAAGTCGAGCGTGTTGAGATCGCTCCAACCGGTCTCGGCCCAGACGTTATAGCCGGCGGCGGTGAAGCTGGAGACCACCTTGTATTGGAATTCGAGCGTGTTGGCCTGCGCGCTGTTTTCCCGGCGCCATTGCTCGCCGGTGTAGGCGAGCGTGATGGTGTCGACCGCCGAGGCGGTGTCGTTCTTGATGGCGAAGCCGAGCGCGGACTGCGTGGCGGCGGTGTTGCGGAGCGTGAGGGCCGTCTCGTTGAGTCCGCCGGAGGAATGGGCGAAGATGGTGCCGAGGAGACCGGTGACGGCGGTGCTGCCGCCGCCGCCCGAGCCGATGCGCACCGTGCCCGAGGTGTCGTAAGTGGGCGCGGTCGGATCCGAGACCATGCTGAGGAACCAACCGGTCATCGACTTGGTGTAGGGCGTCGCGTTGGCCGTGTAGGCGAACTGGGAATTGTTCGTCCACGTGCCGGCGATGGTGGTCGTGTTCGGCACGCCGATGACGTTGAAATTTTGAGTGTAGGTGTAGGTGTCGTCGACGGGCGTCAGGCTGGAGAGGTTGACCTGGGCCGGGAGCGAAGCCGCGCCAAGCACGGCGGCGAGACAGAGCGCCAAGAGCGAACGTGGGGTATTCATCAGAGGGGGATGCAGAGGAGAGCCAACGGGGAGAGGTGAACCAGCGGTGGCTAGTTTGCAGAGCGGGCGCGGAGCTAGAAGCGCGGCTCCGGTCAACCGTTGAGCCTTCGGCGATCGGGGCCGGAGGCCCCTCGCGCAGGCTCAACGATTGACCGCCACACCCATTGGCCGCGCGGCACAGGCGCGCCCATGCTCCCGGGCGTGAATCCCTTGCGCATGCTCCTTTCCGGCGCGGGTCGGCTCCGGCAGGCCGCGCGGAGCGCGGGCGTGGCTCTCGCGACGATCCTCCTCGCCGCGCCGCTGGCCCTCGCCGCCGCCGCGCCGCAGACGGACCCGCTGGGTGCCGAGCTGGCGGCCGGCCGCCCCCAGACCCTCGTCTGCTACGGCACGAGCCTGACCGCGGCGCGCGAGGGCTGGGTGGCGCAGTCGCACGCGCTGTTGAAGCAGCGTCACGGTGACCTCATCACCATCGTCAACGCCGCCAAGGGCGGGGAAAATTCCACTTGGGGCCTCGCCCAGCTCGAGGGGCGCGTGCTCGTGCACCGGCCGGACGTCGTGACGATCGAATTTGCGATGAACGACGCCGCGCGCAAATCCGCGCTCACCGTCGCCGGCGCCCGCCGCAACCTCGAGACCCTCATCGCCCGCCTCCGCGCGGCCAACCCCGCGACGCGCATCATCCTCCTCACCATGAACCCGCTCGGCGCCGCCGTGCTCGCCCGCCCCGCCGAACATCCGTTCAGCCGCGCGGAACTCGACGCACACTACGCGATGGTGCGCGAGGTCGCGGCGGAGCAGGGTCTGGTGCTCGTCGACCATCATGCCGCTTGGCTGCGCCTGCGGGCGGAGAGCCCGGAGCTCTTCGATCGGCACGTCCCGGACGGCGTGCATCCGGACCCCGAGATCAGCCGGCGCCTGATCCTGCCGGCCATGCTGCGTGCGTTCGGCGTCGCCCCGGTGGAACCCGAATAGTTTTTCGTCATGTCCCCTGCTGTTACCCTTCCCCGTCCGGGGCGCGCGAAGATGCGCCTCGTCTTGAGTCTGATGGCGCTCGCCAGCGCCGCCGTGCTGCGCGCGGCGCTGCCGGCACCGGCCTTGCTGGCGCCAGCGGCTGAAACACCTGCCTGCGTCGAACACCCGGATTTTCTCTGGAGCCCCGTCGCCGGCGCCGCCGCCTACGAAATCCAAGTCGCGCCCGACGTCACCTTCGCGTCCCCCACTCTGACCGACCGCGTGGAGATCGCGCGCTTCGTGCCGCTGCAACCGCTGGCACCGGGCAACCATTTCTGGCGCGTGCGCAGCCTCGCGGCGGACGGCACCACCGGCGCGTGGACCGCGCCGCAAGTTTATCAACTCCGCACTCCCGAAAGTGTCTTCACCGTGCCGGCCGACGCCGACCTGGCCGGTATCCGCCGCGTGCTGACCGCCGCGGCCGCCGCCACGCCCGCGCGGGTGCAATTCGCCGCCGGGGCCACCTACCGCGTGAAGCCCGACGACGCCGTCCTGTCGCTCGTGAAGGCCCGCGACCTCATCATCGACGGCCAAGACGCCCTCATTGTGATCGAGAATCCCGCCGCCGGTTTCATCCGCTTCGACGAGTGCGCGCGGATCACCGTGCGCGGCTTCCGCGTGGACTACGATCCCCTGCCCCACGCCGTCGGCCGCGTTGAGTCAATCGACCTCACCGACAAAACCTCGGCCGCGATCCTGCGCAGCGAGCCGGGCTATCCGGATTTCGACGCGCCGCACGTCAAGAGCAGCTCGATCTGGGGCGTGGTGCTCGATCCCGCTCCCGAGCGCCGCGGCTGGATGAAGACCGGCAGCCCGCTCGTCTTCCGCGTCGAGGCCCCGCGCGTCACGCGCACCACCGACGGACTTTTCCGCCTGCCCGTCAGTTCCAAGGCACAGGCCGCCACGCTCGAGGTCGGCGACCGCCTGATCATCTTCGCCCGCAACGGCACGCGCGGCTTTGCCTCGGTTTCGCGCTCGGTCGACACGACCTTTGACCGCGTCATCGCCTACGCCTGCCCCGCCGGGCACTTCAGCCACGTCGGCGGCTCGCAACTCAAGATTCTCTCGTCCGGCTCGCGGCTGCGCGACGGCACGCGCTGGTATGCGGGCAACGCGGACGGCGTGCACGTGCGCGCCAACGTCATCGGCCCGTGGGTCGAGGGCTGCACCTTCGAGGCGGTCGGCGACGACGCCATCGCGCTCTACAACAAGGGCATCTTCGTCACCGCGCAGCGCGCGCCCGACGCCATCACGGTGGCACGCGAGTTCTCGGACCTCGAAGCCGGCGAATCCTTCCGCATCTTCAATCCGCGCGAAGGCACCTTCATCGGCGGGACCTACACCGTCACGAGCGCCACACGCCAAGGCGCGGAGGTCGCCCTCGTTTTCAGCCCCGCGCTGCCCGCCGGCGTCACGCTGCACACGGACGCGGCGAAGAAGACGCACAGCGACCAACTCTTCACCCTCAGCAAGCGCAACGCCCTCTTCATGGTGCGCGGCAACCGTTTCACCGGCATCCGCCGCTACGGCACCGTCTTCCGCTCGCCCGACGGCGTCGTGAAGGACAACCGCTACACCGGCGTCTCCAACGCCGCCATCGCCACGCTCAACGAGCCCGACTCCTGGCACAACGGCCTCGCCAGCCAGCGCGTCGTCATCTCCGGCAACACGATCGAGCGCTGCGCCTTCGACGGTTCCTCGACCGACGTCGGCAGCATCCACGTCCTCCTCCGCAAGCTCGGCGGCGCTCCTGCAGCTGCGCGCGCGTTCACCGATCTCGCCATCACCGGCAACACGATCACTGACTGGAGCCAGCGCGCCATCTCCGTGCAGAACGCCGAGGACAGCACGATCGCGCGCAACACCATCGGCGCCACGCTCGCCGGGTTCCCTTTCACCGGCAAAGGCGCGCACCACGCAATCTACACCGACAACGTCCGTCGCACGCGCATTGAGGACAACGACCTCCGCGGCGAACGCCGTCCCGTCACCTCGCTCCTGCGCGTAGACCCCGAGCCGTCGAACACCGTGCGCGGTAACCGCGAGCCTTGAAGCGCCGCTGCCTGACTTACCTCGGAGCGATTCGCCTCAGTCCTCGCGCCGCACCGCCACGGACGCCGCCGGCGTGAACGCCGTCAGCCCACCCGCCAACAGCGCCACCCCCAGGCCCACGAGCGCGGTGAACACGAAGTAGTTCCCGCCCGCGTTGAGTCCCAGCGCCGTGATGAGCACCGGTGAGAAGCCCGCCAGGATGCGTCCGAGGTTGTAGGCCGCGCCCGAGAGCATGGTGCGATACTCGGCGAACACCTCGTTGAAAAACGCGCCCATCAGCCCGAACGGGATGCCGTTCAGTAGCGGCAGGCAGAGCGCGAACAGCAGGTTGCGCCCGCTCCACGCGAGGCTCCAGCAGACCAGCGACAGCGCGGTCAACGCCACCGCATAGAGCAACAGCGCCCGGCGCACACCGCAGCACGCCACCAGCCACGCGCCGAGCAGCATGCCCGGCGCCACCGCGAGCCAGAACAGCGCCGTGTAGAGCGGCGATTGCGGCAGCTCCTTCGCGTAATAGACGTTCACCGTGCCACTCGCGATCGTCAGGCTCGCGAGCCCGAGACAGGCGAGGAACGCCGGCAGATTCGCGCGCCACAGGCGCCAGCCCGCTCCGCTGACGCTCCGCGCGACGGCACCGTCCCCTTCCGCGAGCGCGCGCCAGCGCAACACCGACAGCACCGCCACCGGCACGATCGACAGCGCGAACAGCGCGCGCCAGCCGAGCACCGGCAGCGCATAGCGCGCCGCGAAGGCCGCGAGCAGTCCGCCGAGGATGGAGAATTGCAGCCACGCCGAGAATCGGTAACGCGCCGCACCCGTCACGCGCTCCGCCAGATACGTGTGACTGATGCCCCACTCCGCGCCGAGCGCGAGCGACGCCACCAGCCGCGCCACCAGCAGGCTCGGCAGATCCCACGCGAGGCTGATGCCCGCGATGCCCGCGAAATAAACGCCGAACACCACCAACATCACCCGGCCCCGCCCGAAGCGATCCGCGAGGAAGCCGAAGGCCAGCGCCCCCACGCCCACGCCCGCCAGCCCGGTGAATTGCAGCCAGTTGCTCTCCGCCGCACTCAGGCCGAAATGCGCCACCAGCGCGCGCTCCAGATAGACGAAGAGGTAGAGGTCGTAGTAATCGAAGAACAACCCGACGAAGGCCGTCCAATAGATCGCCGCCGCCCCGGGCATCGCTCGCGTCGTCACGACGTCGGGCGCACCTTGGCGCGAAAATCGCCGCCCTCTTCCCAACGTCCCTGCCGCAGGCTTTCCGCGACCGACGCATCCTTCAGCAACGCCTGCGCCGCGCCGTGGATCGGTTCCAGCCGCAAAGCCGCCTCGGCACACTGCACCGCCTGCGCCGCTCGGCCCGCCGCCAGCTGCGCGCGCCCGAGCGCAACGAGCGTGGCCACGTCGTCCGGCGCGAGTTCGCGCAAAGCCTCGAAGGCGAACACCGCTGTTTCCGGCCACATCAGTGCCAGCGCCGCTTCACCGAGCAGACGCAGACCCGCCGCGTCACGCGGATCGGCGGCCAGCATCCGCTCGGCGCTCGCGACCGCCTTCAACGGCTCCTTCGCCAGCGCCGCGCGGCCCGTGAGGAGAAAGGGCGCACTCGACACGCGCCCGAGCGCCTGGGCCAGAAAACCGCTGCGTGCCCCGGCGCCCTTGAGTTGCGCCGTGCGCTGGAGCTTGCGCACCGGCAGACACCCGGGCGCCGCCGTGAGGACGGCGCCGCAGAGTTCGACGGTGTAGGCGAAGTTGCCGCGTTCGAACGCCGTGCGCGCACTCTCCACCTGCTTTTGCAGGCGCGGTTCGAGGGAGGCGACGGATTGTTCGGGCATGCGCAGGTGGCTAAGCGAATCGTCGCGCCGCGTAAAGCCGCCGGTTGCCGGCGCGCGGGAGATACCGGGGCGCCGGTCGACGCGTCAAAGGACCTCGAGTTCCGCCCGCACCGCGGCCGACAGGCGCTCGAGCGCGGCGCCCACCACGTCGTCACTCGGTCCCTCGACCAGCAGGCGCAGCTTCGGCTCCGTGCCGGAGTAGCGCACGAGCACGCGACCCTGCGCGCCCAGCTCGGCCTCGATGGCGGCGATCTCCGCGGACAACTGTCGCAGGCCGGCGAGCGGCTTCTTCTCGCGCACCGTCATGGCTGCGGTGACCTGCGGAAACTTCCGCAGCCCGCGGCGCAATTCCGAGAGCGGTCGGCCGGTCGCACGCATGACCGCAATCACCTTCAGCGCGGCGATAAGGCCGTCGCCGGTCGGCGAAATCTCCGCGCAAATCACATGACCCGAGGACTCGCCGCCGAGTTGCGCGCCTTCGGCCAGCATGCGCTCGATGACGTAGCGGTCGCCCACCGGGGTGCGCAGGACGCGCCCGCCCGCGGCGGCGACGGCGGCGTCCACGCCGAGATTGCTTTGCACGGTGACGACGAGCGTGCGCTGCGCGAGTGCGTCGCGGCCCAGCGCGTCCAAGGCGAGCAGGGTCAGCATCTCGTCGCCATCGAGCACCACGCCGTGCTCGTCGCAAAGGATGCAGCGGTCCGCATCGCCGTCGTGCGCGATGCCGAGGCGCGCACCGTGCGCCTGCACCGCGGCGCACATCGCCTCCGGATGCTGGCTGCCGACACCGGCGTTGATGTTGGTGCCGTCGGGCGTGTTGCCGAGCAGGACGAGTTGCCCGCCCAACTGTTCCAGCACGGCGCGACTGGTGGCGCAGGCGGCGCCGTGGGCGGTATCGAGCACGATCTTCCAACCGCGCAACGCGCCCTCCGGGAGCAGCCCGACCGCGCGGCGCACGTAGAGCCCGGCGGCATCGGCGACCGGCAGTGCGTCCGCGGCGGCGCCGGCTTCCCTGGGCAACAGCGCCTCGATGCGCGCCTCGTCGGCATCGGTGAGTTTGATGCCGTGCGGTCCGAAGAATTTGATGCCGTTGTCCGCCGCGGGATTGTGCGAGGCGGTGATGACGACGCCGAGCGCGGCGGGCGTGGACTTGAGCGCGAGACTCACGGCGGGAGTCGGCACGATGCCCAGCGAGGTCGGCCGCAAGCCGGCGGAGGCGAGACCGCCGGCGAGGGCGAGTTCCAGCGCGGGACCGGAGGCGCGGGTGTCGCGGCCGAGATAGACGAGGTCGCCGGCCCGGGCGCCGCGTTCGAGGGCGAAGCGCGCCGCCGCCGCGCCCAGCCGCCAGGCGAAGGACTCGTTCATGATCTCGCTGCCGTAGGCGCCGCGGACGCCGTCGGTGCCGAAATACCTGCGGGAGGACATGGCTTACGAACGATAGAATTCGCGGGTCGCCGCAATCTTTTTGGCGACAGCGCCGCCGTGCAGCAGGTCGCGCACGAGCGGCACGCCGTCGGCCACCTGCGTGGTGCGGCCGGCGACCCACAGGCCCATCGAGGCGACGGCCACGATCGTGTCAGTCAAGCCGCGCGGCGCGCGGTCGGCGAGGAGCGCGTCCGTGAGCGCGAGGTTGGTGGCGACATCGCCGCCGACGAGGTCGGAAAACGGTCCGCGTTCCATCCCGAAGTCGGCCGCGGTCCAGTTGGCTGCCGTCTCGCGCAAACGCCCCACGCCCGCGACGAGGTTGTCCGTGGCCGTGGTCCACTCGTCGATGCCGCGATCCGGCCCGAGGATGCCGTGCGCGACGATGCCGGCGGGGCAGCGGAGCGTCTCGAGTGTCTCGGCGAATTTCGCGACGAGCGCCGGGGCATAAACGCCGAGCATGACGTGCGCAGGGCGGCCCGGGTTGATGAGCGGGCCGAGGATGTTGAAGATCGTGCGCTGACCGCGCGCCGCGAGCGCCTTCCGGGCCGGGGCGATGTGCTTGAAGGTCGGGTGATACGCCGGGGCGAAGAAGAAACAGTAGCCCAGCTCGCGCAGGGCGGCACGCGCCTTCTCGGGCGGAGCTTGGAGATCGACGCCGAACGCGGCCATGAGGTCGGCGCTGCCGCACTTGGAGGTGATGCCGGCGTTGCCGTGCTTCATCACCGGCACGCCGGCGCTGGCGAGCACGAGCGTGACGAGCGTGGAGACGTTGAAGCCGCCCGCGTGATCGCCGCCGGTGCCGACGATGTCGAGCGCCTGCGGCGCCCACTCCTGCACGCCGGGATCGCGCGCGGAGGCACGGTAAGTCTCGGCGAAGGCGGCGATCTCGGCCGTGGTCTCGCCCTTGGCGGCGAGCGCGGCGAGGAAATCGACCTTCGCCGTCTCGGCGACGTCGGCCGACGCGAGCAGTTGCGCCGCGAGGCGGGCCTGCTCCGGAGTGAGATCGCGCGGGGCGCGGAGTTGGGCGGTCAAGGGCTCCAGCATGGAACCGTGAAGGAACGGACGGCCCCGCGCTGCCGCCAGCATAATTCTCGACAGGCCGCGCCGGTTCGGAACGCTTCGCCCTGTGCATTCCGGTTTTCTGTGTCGTTCCATTTCTGTCATAGCCGCCTTCGCCGCGCTCGCCGCCGTCGCGGCGGAGCCGGGCCCGGCCAAGCCCCGCGCAGCCGCGCCGGCGGCGGAGCTGAGCCTGACCGACGCCATCGTGCTCGGCGTCGTCGAGGGCGTGACGGAGTTCCTGCCCATCTCGTCGACCGGCCACCTCATCATCGCCAACGAGGTGCTCGGGCTGGAATCGGAGGCACCATTGACCGACGCAGCGGGCGCGCCGCTCTGGTATAAGCAACCGTCGCCGGAGCATCCCGCCGGTGTGCCGCTGACGTTGAAAATCGCCGCCGACACCTACGCGGTGGTCATCCAGATCGGCGCGATCGCCGCGGTGGTGCTGATGTATTGGCCGCAGTTCGTGAACATGCTGCTCGGTCTCTTCGGGCGCAGCAGCGCCGGTTTCCGGCTCTTGCGGAACGTGCTGCTGGCGTTCCTGCCCGTGGGCGTGCTCGGCTTCACGCTGCACGATTTGATCGATCGGTATCTTTTCTCCGTCGAGGCCGTGATCGCGGCGCTGGTCGCGGGGGCGTTCCTGATGCTCTGGGCGGAGCGCTGGCGGCGCCAGAACGCCGGCATCGGCTACTCGAAGGGCACGCCCGAAGACCTGTCGCCGCGCAAGGCGCTCGGCATCGGCCTCGCGCAGTGCCTCGCGCTTTGGCCGGGCACGAGCCGCTCGATGGTGACCATCGTCGGCGGCTACCTCGCCGGCCTCTCGCCAGTGAAGGCGGCGGAATTCAGTTTCCTCGTCGGCCTGCCGACCCTCGCCGGCGCGGCCGTGTATAAGGGTTACAAGTCAGGCGGCGCCATGATCGAGGTCTTCGGCTGGTCGAGCGTGTTGCTCGGTGGTGCGGTGGCGGCGGTCTCGGCGGCGCTGGCGGTGCGCTTCCTCGTGACGTTTCTCTCGCGCAACGGGCTGGCGCTCTTCGCCTACTATCGTCTGGCACTGGCGTTGTTGCTGGCCGGCTTTTACCTGTTCTAAGCCCCCGCTAATACGGCCGGTTAAACGTCTTGACGGCCTCTGGCCGCGAACCTTACCTCCTCAACCTTCCAATCCACAGAGCGGTCCGCCCGCAACGGCGGCTGCACTACTCGTCTCTTCACATGGCCAATCCGAAACGCAAACAATCCAAGCGCCGCAGCGCCAACCGCCGCGCCGCCAACAAGTTCAAGGCGCCCGAACTCGCCAAGGACCCGGTCGACGGCAGCGCCTTCCGTCCGCACCGCGTCAACCCGAAGACCGGCATGTATCGCGGTCGCCAGGTGCTCGACGTCACGGTTTGAGTTTCCCCGGCAGCTTCACGCCATCGAACCCGAAGCCGCCAGTTCCACGCCTCCTCCGGCCCGCATCGCGGTAGATGCCATGGGCGGTGACCTCGGTCCCGCCGAAGTCGTCGCCGCGGTGCAACTCGTCCTCCAAGAGGACGCCGACCTCGCACCCATCGTGCTGGTGGGCCAGCTGGAAGCGCTGACTCCGCTCCTCTCCGCCGCGGGCTTGCAAGGCAACCCGCGGCTTTCCGTCGTGCACGCCAGCGAGGTGATCACGATGGACGACAAGCCGCTCAAGGCGCTCAAGACCAAGAAGGATGCCTCCATGGTCCGCGCGCTCGAGCTGGTGAAGACCGGCGAGGCCCGCGTCGCCGTCAGCTCCGGCAACACCGGCGCGCTCATGGCCGGCGGCACCCTGCGCCTGCGCACCATGGCCGGCGTCGCCCGCCCTGCCCTCGCCGCCGTCATCCCGCGCGAAGGCGGCCACTTTGTCCTGATCGATGCCGGCGCCAATCCCCAAGCCGAGCCCGCGCACCTGATGCACAACGCCATCCTCGGCTCCGACTACGCCCGCGTCATCCTCGGGCTCGAGTCCCCGCGTGTCGGCTTGCTCACCATCGGCACCGAGGAAGGCAAGGGCAACGCCCTCATCGCCGAGACGCACGAGCTGTTGAAGAAGATCAACGGCGTCATCACCTACGTCGGCCCGATCGAAGGCTTCCAGGTTTTCCGCAACCACGTCGACGTGGTCGTGTGCGACGGATTCGTCGGCAACACCCTGCTCAAGACCTGGGAATCGCTCGCCAAATTCATCACCGGCATGCTCAAGGACGAGCTCAAGGCCAGCCCTCTGCGCATGGCCGGCGCGCTGCTCGCCAAAGGCGCCTTCGACTCGCTCAAGAGCCGCATGAATCCCGACCGCTACGGCGGTGCGCCCCTGCTCGGCGTGCGCGGCAACATCCTGAAGGCCCACGGTTCGAGCAACCGTCACGCCTGGGCCAGCGCCATCCGCGCCGCCGGCAAGATCATCCGCCACGACCTTAATCATCGCATCGAGGACGACATCGCCCAAGCCAACGCACTCACGCAGGCCCCGGCGCCCGCCCCCGCAGCGAACAACTAGCCCTCCCTTTTTATGGCCTCCGTGATCATCGCCGGAGTCGGCGCCTACACGCCCGAACGCATCCTCACCAACGCCGACCTCTGCAAGATGGTCGATACCTCCGACGAGTGGATCCGCACCCGCTCGGGCATCAGCGAGCGGCACATCGCCGGCCCCGACGAAGCGACCTCCGACCTCGCCCTCAAGGCCGCCGCCGCCGCGCTCAAGGACGCCAACATCTCCGCCTCCGAGGTCGACCTGCTCATCGTCGCCACCGCGACGCCGGACTACCCGCTGCCCTCGACCGCCTGCGTCGTCCAGCACAAGCTCGGCATCCCGCCGCACGCCACCGCCTTCGACATTGCCGCCGCCTGCTCCGGCTTCGTCTACGCCCTTGAGATCGCCTACGGCCAGCTCCTCACCGGCCGCTACAAGTGCGCCCTCATCATCGGCGCGGAGAAACTCTCCTCCATCGTCGACTGGTCCGACCGCACCACCTGCGTGCTCTTCGGCGACGGTGCCGGGGCCGCCGTGCTGAAGAAAGTCGACCAGGACGGCATCGGCATCATCGGCTCCGACCTCGGCGCCGACGGCGAGCTGGCCGAATACCTCTACATCCCCGCCGGCGGCTCCCGCTGCCCCTCCTCGGCCAAGACCGTCGCCGAGAAGAGCCAGTTCCTCCGCATGAAGGGCAAGGAAATCTTCAAGAACGCCGTGCGCGTCATGGAGACCGTCGCCCGTGAAATGGTGGAACAACACCACCTCACGTTTGACCAAATCAACCTCGTGATCCCCCATCAGGCGAACGTGCGCATCGTCGAGGCCCTGGCCGGCAACCTCGGTGTGCCGCTGGAGCGCTTCTACGTGAACATCGACCGCTTCGGCAACACCTCGTCCGCCTCGATCCCGATCGCCCTCGACGAAGCGCGCCGCGCCGGCCGCATCAAGCCCGGCGACTACACGCTGCTGGTTGCCTTCGGCGCCGGCTTCACCTACGGTTCCACCCTCATTCGCTGGTAACTCCTCTCATGCGCCCCTTCGCCCTCTTTCTTGCCCTGATTCTCGCCCTCGCGGGCACCGCGCGCCTGCACGCCGAACTCGTCTGGACGCCCGGCCAGGGCTGGCGCATCGAAGGCGGCGCCCTCGCCGGCCTCGTCGGCGACGAAGCGCGCAACGCCCTCGAACTGATGAACGAGGCGCGCAGCGCCGAGGAGAACGGCGGCGTCCGCAAGGCCCTGAAGCAATACAAGCGCGTCGCCGACCGCTACCCGAATTCCGTCTACGCCGCCGAGGCCCTTTACCGCACCGGCATGATCCGCATGCAGCGCAAGGAGTATTACAAGGCCTTCGAAGCCTACCAGAACATGCTCCAGCGCTACCCGAACAGCGAGAAGTTCTCCCAGGTCATCGCCGAGCAATACCGCATCGCCTCGCTCCTGCTCGACGGCTCCCGCTCCTACATGTGGGGCATGATCCCCGGCCTGAAGAACCGCGAGCGCGCCATCGAGTATTTCGAGCAGATCGTCGCCAACGCCCCCTACAGCGACTACGCGCCGCTCTCGCTCATGAACATCGCGCGCGGCCACCAGAAGCTGAAGTCCACGGAAGAGGCCATCGACGCCCTCGACCGCATGATCAACAGCTACCCGCAGAATCTCCTCACGCCCGACGCCTACCTGAAGCTCGCGCAGACCCACGCCTCGCTCGTCGACGGCCCGTATTACGACCAGGCCTCCACCAAGTCATCCATCACCTACTTCGAGGATTATCTCATCCAATTCCCCGGTGACGCCGGCGCCGGCAGCGCCGAGAAGGGCCGCGCCGAGATGAAGACCATGCTCGCCCAGAGCAAGATGCTCATGGCGGATTACTACTACAAACACCGCCGGAACTACAAAGCCGCCCGCGTCTTCTACAACGAGGCCATCACCACCTATCCCGACTCGCCCGTGGCCGAGCGCGCCCGCGTGATGCTCGCCGACGTCGATGCCCGCCTCGCCGGCCAGAATCCTCCCGGCGTTCCCGATGCGCCCAAGTCCGAGCAACCCAAGCGCAAGAAGCGCTTCTGGCTGTTCTAACTCCGGTGCGCTCCCGCCTTCTCCCTTCCGGACTGCTGCTCGGCCTGCTCGCGCTGTGCGCCGGCCTCGCGTCCTGCACGCATTACCGCCTCGGCTCCTCCGCCCAGCCCGGCTTCGCCACCCTGCACGTCGCCGTGGTGCAGAGTGAAGTGCTCGTCCCGCAGGCCCAGGCGCTCGTCACCACACAGGTGCGCGAAGCCTTCCTCAAGGACGGCCGCGTCCGCCTCGTGAACGCCAGCGAGGACGCCGACGTCACCCTGACGCTCACGCTGCAAGATTACCGCCGCGACGTCGCCGTCGTGCGCCCCGACGACACCGGGCTCGCCCGCCGCTTCGACGTCACGCTGCGCGCCCGGGCCGACCTCGTCGACAATCGCACGCAGAAGCCGGTCTTCACCGCGCGCCCCCTCTCCGCCCAGCGCGGCGTCTTCGCCGACAGCGGCCAGATCCAAGCCGAATACCAGACGCTCGCGCTGCTCGCGCAGAAGCTCGCGGACGATGCCGTCCGCACGGTCCTCGAACCGTGGTGAGACGGATTTCGCGGATTGCCCGCGCGCCCGGATTCCGTTGATTCGAGCGCGATGCACGCGCCGATCCTCGCCCCTTCCCTGCTTGCCGGTGACCACGCCGCCCTCGGCGACAGCGCCCGCGCCGCCGCCATCGCCGGCGCGCCTTGGCTGCATCTCGACCTGATGGACGGCCACTTCGTGCCGAACCTCACTTTCGGCCCCGAGACGCTCGCCGCCCTGCGCCGCGCGGGGTTGAAGACTTTCTTCGACACGCACCTGATGCTCAGCGAGCCCCATCGCTACATCGAGGCCTTCGCCAAGGCCGGCGCCGATCTGATCAGCATCCACATCGAGCCCGCCTACGACCATGCTGCGACGCTCGCGCGCATCCGCGAACTCGGCGTGCAAAATGGCCTCGTGCTCAATCCCGGCACACCAGCCGCGGCGATCCGTCCTTTCCTCGCCCAAGTCGACCTCGTGCTCGTGATGACCGTGCAACCGGGCTTCGGCGGCCAGTCCTTCCGCCGCGACATGCTCGCGAAGATCGCGCTCATCGACCAGTGGCGCCGCGAACAGCAGCTCTCCTTCCGCCTCGAGGTCGACGGCGGCGTCGACCTCAACACCGGCAAGGAATGCCATGCCGCCGGAGCCGACACCTTCGTCGCCGGCACGGCCTTCTTCAAGGCGCCGGATCGCGCCGCGTTCGCCCGCACGATCGCCGGTTGGTAAGCGTGGCTGGAGCCACCGAAGCGAAAGGTAGCGGCGGTCGTCCCGACCGCCACACACGTGCGCGCCAGCTTTCGAGAGCTACGGCCGTCGCCTCATTGGGCGCCGGGAGGTTCCCAAACGCCGCAGCCGGACTCATGCCGTTGAACGCGATTCCCGACTGATGAGCTCCCTACAATTGGTGGTCGCCACTGTCTCAACGGCGGCTTTGCCGCGCCATCTCCGCAGCGCGGTCGTATTGGCGGCGGAACTGGTTCGCCAGTTCGTTGGCCATGCGGATCTCGTCCACCTTGTTCTTCGACGTCAGCGCCTGCCGGATGCGGCCCTGCACGTTGTCGTAGCTCACCGAGCTGAGATCCCCCATCACCGCGAGCGCGTCTTCCGGCATGCCGGCCTTGATGATCTCGCGCCAGGCGGCGACGAGTTCCGGGTGCGTGTCGAGGCACATCACGCGGATGACGAAAGCCATGGCGCGGAAGGTGTCGCCGCTGGTCCACGCCTGATTGTAGATGAGGGGATTGTCGCCGGCATACGGCGAGACTTCGGGGTCGGAGCGCAGCGTCTTCCACTCTTCCTGCGCGTAGAAATCGCGGCGGATCGGCAGCCGGCGCAGTGCGAAGCGCCCCGGGCCGCCCTCGGTGCCGACCTTGAAGTTCCACAGCTTCTGGCCGTCCATCGAGAGCACATATTCCATGAACGCGATGGCCACCTCGCGATTCGGCGCGCCACGGAGCAGCGCAATCGGGTCCGGCGAGAGCACCGTGCCGTCCGGAGGCGAAAAATAGCCGAGGCGCTTCTCGCCGCTGCGCTGGCTGGCGCTCTCCTCCTGGTAACGGCCGTAGAAATCGATGCACATGCCCACGGCCGAGTTGCCGTGCAGAACGTCGATCGGCGGCTTCTGCGAGGAGTCCGTGAAATAGCGGGCGTTGGCGCCGATGCGCTGGAGCAGGCGCAGGCCGCGCTCCCAGCCGGCGCGCACCGCCTCCTTTTCCAGTTCGGCGCGGGGGCGGCCGGTCTCGCGGACGAGGCGGTCCCACTCGCGATACATGTTCTGCTGGATGACGTTTTCGAAGGCCTTCGCGATCGAGCTGCTCTTGGTGGGATCGCACAGCGCGACCTCGCCCTCGTAGCGCGGATCGGTGATGTCGTCCCATTGCCGCGGAGGCTGCTCGATGCCGAGGCGGCGCAACGAGTCGAAATTGTAGAGCATGCCGTAGCTGCTCAGCACGGCGCCGAGCCAGCGCCCCTGCTTGTCGAGGTAGGGCTCGCCGGTGAACTCGGCGGGGATGACCTGGTCGTTGAACCACTCGGGGTGGCGGCGCATGAGCCCGGAGTCGACGATGCGGCCGGCGTTCGCCTGCCGGATGAAGTCGAAACTGCCGCCGCCGAAGAACACGTCGATGCCGCAGCTCACGTCCGACTCCAGGAAGGCCTGACGCGCGGCGCGCGCCTCGGGCGCGGCATCCTTCGGCAGCCGGTGATTGGCGAAGGCCGCCTGCACGTCGATGCTCCACGGCCGGTCCAGCGTCTGCGTCCAGTGATGCTGGAAGGAGGAAACGTATTCCGACTCGAGGAAGCGGGTGATCTCGCTCGTGCCGCCGATGACGCGCCAGTCGATGGTGACGGTGCGGCCGGTGCGCCGCTGATACCACTCGGCGAAGCCCTGCGAGTATTCGTGGCGGATGGCCTCGTTGTGCGGCGTGATGATGACGACGGTGTCGTCCGCCTTGCCGATGGTGGTGTGCTCCTTGGTGCGCAGCACGAACGGCAGCGCCACCACGGTGATCAACGAGAGGATAATCAGTGCCCGCTGCATGGTCGGCGCCGGTGCGGGCTCAGTTGGTGAGCACGATCACGTCTTCCGGCGCGACCGTGGCGTAGAGCTCGCCGCGCGCGGAGCCGTCGACGAAGCGCGGGTTGCGCTCGAAGATCTTCAGCTTCGTGCCGTTGTTGGAGGTCACGAAATCGTATTGGGCGACCTCGCCGAGATACACGGAATCGCCGATGCGGCCGCGCACGACGTTACGCGATTCGGCGTCGCGGTGCAGCTCCCAGCACTCCGGGCGGATCGAGACAGTGACCTCGGCACCGACGTCCGGGATGTGCTCGGGCTCGCCGAAGATGCCGTCGAAGCGGCCCACGGGCGTCTCGACCGTCACGAAACCAGCCGCGATGCCGATCACCTTGCCGGGGATGAAGTCCGTCTCGCCGATGAAGTTCGCCACGATCTTGCGCGTGGGGCGCTTGTAGACATCGCGCGGCGAACCGACCTGCAGGATGTAGCCGTGATCGAGGATCGCCATGCGGTCGGCGATGGAGAGGGCTTCCTTCTGGTCGTGCGTGACGTAGACCGTCGTGAGTTTGAACTCCTTGCAGACGCGGCGGATCTCCGTGCGCATCTCCAGGCGCAGCTTGGCGTCGAGGTTCGACAGCGGCTCGTCGAGCAGGAGACAACGCGGGCGGATGACGAGGGCGCGGGCGAGCGCGATGCGCTGCTGCTGGCCGCCGGAGAGCATGTTCGGTTTGCGGTCGGCGTATTTTTCCATCCGCACCGAGCAGAGCGCGTCATCGACGCGTTTCTTCACCTCCGCCGCGGGCACCTTGCGCTCGTGCAGGCCGAAGGCGACGTTTTCAGCCACAGTCATGTGCGGCCAGAGCGCGTAGCTCTGAAACATCATGCCGGTGTTCCGCTTGTGCGGCTCCAGCCGGGTGACGTCCTCGGTGCCGAACAGGATCTGCCCTTCCTCGGGGATGTAGAAACCGGCGAGGCTGCGCAGCAGGGTCGTCTTGCCGCAACCGCTCGGGCCGAGCAGGAAAAACAGCTCGCCGGGGCGGATGGTCAGGTCGAGACCGTGCAGCGCCACCACATTGCCGAATCGCTTGGTGAGTTGCTTGACCTGGATTGAAATCATCGGGAGAGGCGCGCGTCCCCCGCAGGCAACCGGCCGCCCGCGGCGAAGTCAAAAACAAAGGCTTCCGCCCTCGCCGGTAACAGGTTGCCAAGCCGGGGCGATTGCGTGTTTAACCGCGGCATGGCGCAGAAAAAATCGGTCCCGGAACTCAAGCACCTCGATCACGTCCTCGTCAGCGAGACGGCCATCAAACGGCGCGTCGCCGCCCTCGCCGAGCAGATCAACCGCGCCTACCGCGGCAAGGATCTCACGGTCATCGCCATCGTCAACGGCGCCATCATCTTCACCTCCGACCTCCTCCGCCAGCTCCGCTCCCCGCTGCGCCTGGACTGCATCCGCGCCTCCAGCTACCACTCCGGCACGCACTCGACCGGCAAGCCCGTGATCGTCGACAACCTCAAGCTCGACATCAAGGGCCACCACGTGCTGCTGGTCGACGACATCCTCGACACCGGCAACACCCTCTCCGCCGTGCACGAGCTGCTGCGCGCCAAGCAGGCCGCCTCCGTGCGCACCTGCGTGCTGCTGGACAAAAAGGAGCGCCGCATCGTCCCCTTCGAGGCCGAATACGTCGGCTTCGAGATTCCCAACGAGTTCGTCGTCGGCTACGGCTTGGATTTCAACGAGCGCTACCGCAACATCCCCTGCATCGGTGTGCTGAAATCCAAATACTACGCCGGCAAGATCTGAGATTTGCCGCGCTTCGCGAAGGAAAATGCCTTGCGCTCGCCTGCCGTGCGCGTTTGCTCGGAAGCCTTAGTTCCGGAGAGATGGCCGAGTGGCTGAAGGCACAGCTTTGCTAAAGCTGCATAGGGGAAACTCTATCGAGGGTTCGAATCCCTCTCTCTCCGCCATTCTATCAACGACTTGCGAGACCCTTGCAGTATATTCAGTGCAAGGGTCGCTGCCGGGATTCGGAATCGACGCCATCGAGTCCGGTCGCAGCCAAGCCTCTGCGACCACCGTCCGGGAAGACGGCGACACCTGCACCGCGGCCCTGCCGACCAGCGGCTCAGCCGGACTCATGCAGTTGGACGCGATTCCCCGACTGATGAGCTCCTGAAAATTGGGTGGTCGCCGCTGTCCCAGCG
>JAMPXH010000123.1 GCA_023701285.1 Candidatus Didemnitutus sp. | reverse complement strand
TTTTGCCCGTCGCTAGCGCCGCGCACTGCAAGACCGGCCGAAAACTCCGTCTGCGTCATCCTGAAACGTGGGCAGATTTCCTTGAACTTATTGTCACCCTCATTGTCACTTAGGGCTGAGCCGAAAGCACAAAGGCCCGTAACTCGTTAGAGTTACGGGCCTCTTGAAGATGGCGTCCCCACGGGGATTCGAACCCCGGTTCTCACCGTGAAAGGGTGGTGTCCTGGACCAGGCTAGACGATGGGGACGTGACGCGCGGCAAAAACGGAAGGGCGAAAGTAGGGTGCGCGCCCTCTCGCGCAAGGATTTTTTGAAAACCTTCGCTCCGGCGGCTTTGCGCGCGTGCCGCCCGGCGCGGAGGGCTGGAGCGGAGGCACTTCCGAAAAAAAGCGTCGCCCCGGGCCGCGGCCTCGGGCCAAGTGGCGGCATGACTTTCGCTGAAATCGCCGCTGCGCTGCCGCGAAACGCCGTCACCTCGATCGAGGGACTGCCGTTCCCGAAAATCGCTTCGGGCAAGGTGCGCGAGATCTTCGATCTTGGCGACGCGCTGCTGCTCGTGGCGACGGACCGCCTGTCGGCCTTCGATGTCATCCTGCCGGAGGGCATCCCGGGCAAGGGCGCCATTCTCACGCAGATGAGCCTGTGGTGGTTTGCCCAGACCGAGTCCGTCATCCGCAACCACCTGCTGCCGGACCAAGCGGGCGAGTTCGCGCGCCGCGGCATCACCGATCCGGACCTGCGCCTGCGCAGCATGGTCGTGAGAAAACTCCGCCCGCTCACCATCGAATGCGTCGCGCGCGGCTACCTCATCGGCAGCGGTTGGAATTCCTACCAAAAGACGGGCGAAGTGTGCGGCATCAAGTTGCCCGCCGGACTCCGCCAAGCCGACAAACTGCCCGAGCCGATCTTCACGCCGACGACCAAGGCGCCGAAGGGCGAGCACGACGCGCCCATCAACGATGCGCAGGGCGCGGCCGCCATCGGCGCCGAGCTCTACGCCCGGGTGAAGGCCACCAGCCTCGCGCTCTACCGGCTCGGCCACGACCGCGCCCACGCTGCCGGGATGATCCTCGCCGACACGAAATTCGAGTTCGGCACCGATGCGGCGGGCAACCTCTTCCTCATCGACGAGGTGCTCACGCCCGACTCGTCGCGTTACTGGCCGGCCGACAGCTATGCGCCGGGCATGTCGCCGCCGAGCTACGACAAGCAATTCGTCCGCGACCACCTCGTGGCCATCGCGTGGGACCAGCGTCCGCCGGCACCGCACATCCCGGCCGACATCATCCGCCGCACGCAGGAGAAATACCTCGCGGCACTGAAGAACTTGATCGGCTGAACCGGCCGCGGGCCGATGTCGCTCAGAAGGACGCGCGGGTCGCGGCAGTCCGGGCGCGACCGCCTTGTGGCCATCGTATGGGCCCAGCGGCGGTCATGTCCGCCCGGCGTCGCTACCTGAGCTGCGCAGCGGGTCGCCGCAGCGCGGATGCGTCCGGCTTTGCCTGGCGCGCGCTGGTGCCGCTCAGCCGGACTCATGCAGTTGGACGCGGTTCTTGACTGATGAGCTCCTGACAATGGGGTGGTCGCCGCTGTCCCAGCGGCGACAGGCGTCGGTAGGGACGCCGACGCCCACCACCTGCACGATCCCGGCTCAGAGCCGGTTTTGCCGCAGCTCGCGCAGCGGGTAATGCGTCCCGCGCCACACGATGCCGCGTTGCCAGTGGGTGACGATCATCGAGCGGAGCAGGATGTAGTCCATCACGGCGAGGCCGACCGGCAGCAGCGCGCCGTGCCAGGCGCGCTGGCCGGTGCAGCGGGCGTGGTCGGCGGCGACGAGGAGCATGAGTGCCGCGGCTCCCCCGTAACAGGCGCGCTCCAGCCCGCCGGTCGCGAACACGGCGGCCAGGGGCCAGAAGAAGAACAGGCCGTGCGCCGCCACGCCCCCGAGGATCATCCATGCGCGGTAGTCGACGCCGGCGTAGAGATTCTTGGTGAGGCCGCGGATCAGTTCGCCGACATGCGCATACCAAGCGACGGACACGGCGCCGGTGCCGAGCACGCAGGCGCTGCGGCCGCCGGATTTCATGAGCTTGCCCAGCTTGACGTCGTCGTCGGGCCGCAGGCGCAGCGGGGCGTGGCCGCCGAGGCGGCGGTAGGTCGCGGCACGCACGAGGTTGAAGGCGCCGATGCCGGCGTGGCTCGGGCTGCGGGGGGCGGGGATTTTCCACGGGCGCAGGAACAACGCGAAGAGCAGGCTGAAGGCGCTCACGCAGATGCCGAGCAACGCGCCGCGGCCGTGGAGCTCCGGCAACACGGCGAGGTGGTCGAGCCGCTGCGCCTCCGCGTGCGCGATGGCGCGTCGCAGCGTGTCGGGCGCGAAATGGACGTCGGCATCCGTGAAGAGAATCCAGCGGCCGGTCGCACGCTGGGCGCCGCGGTGCAGCGCTTGGTTCTTGCCGAGCCAGCCGGGGCGCAGCGCGGGGATGTGCTCGACGGTCAGGCGCGGGTCGCGGGCGGCGAGTGCGTCGAGGATGTCGCGGGTGGCGTCCTCCGAGCGGTCGTCGACCGCGATGAGTTCCAAGTCGGGGTAATCCAGCGCCAGCATCGTGGGCACGGCGGCGCCGACGGTGCGTTCCTCGTTGCGGGCGGCGAAGACGAGCGACACGCGCGGCCAGCGCGCGCGCGGCGGCGCGTCCACCGTCGCGAGGCGCGTGAGCCGGCGGAGCCCGCGGGGGACTTCCCACGCGACGCCGAGCCAGAGCACGAGCGTGAGCGCGGCGAAGGCGAGGCTCAGATCCATGAGAAAGGCGACGATGCCGGGGCGGCGAGGCGGGGAACGGAGCCGGAGAGGCGCGAATCAGTTCGCTGCCGGGTGAAAGACGGCCCGGTTGCGCTCACGCACCAGCCTCGCTGGCGGGGGCGGCGGGGACCGGGGCGCGGGCGAGCAGGACCTTGTCCACGCGCTGGCGGTCCATGTCCATCACCTCGAAGCGCCAGCCGTTCCAATCGAAATGGTCGCCCGCGGCGGGGATGCGGCCGAATTGCGTGACGACGAAGCCGCCCAGCGTCTGGAACTCAGCCTGCGTCTCGCCGGGCAGCGTCTTGGTCTGGAGCAGCTCCTTCAATTCCGCGACGCCGAGCGTGGCGTCGACAAGCCACGAGCCGTCGTCGCGGCGCTTGGCTTCGGGCTGCGCGCGGCGGAGTTGGTCGGGCAGGTCGCCGACAATGGCCTCGAGCACGTCGATGAGCGTCACCATGCCTTGGATGCCGCCGAATTCGTCGACGACGAGGGCGGTGTGTTTGCCGGTCTTCTTGAATTGCTCGAGCACCTGGATGGCGGTGGAGGACTCGGGCAGGAGGATGGCGGGGGTGACGAGGTTGCGGAGATTGGTGGGCAGGCTGAAGGCGGCGTGCGCCCAGAGGGCCTTGATGTGCACCATGCCGAGCACGTTGTCGCGCTGCTGCTGGTAGACGGGGAAGTGGGAGTGGCCGCTGGCGACGATCTTGCGCCAGTTGACCTCGTCGGGGTCGTCGATGCTGAGCCAGACCATCTTCGGGCGCGGGGTCATGAGCGCGGTGACGGGGCAGCGGTCGAGCGCCATGACGCCTTCGATCATGTCCTTCTCGGCCTTGTGGAACACGCCGGTGCTCAGGCCCTGCTCGATGAGCGAGGACACCTCCTCGTCCGACACCTGCGAGCGTTCGCCCGTGCGGACGCCGAGGAGTTTCGTGACGCCGTCGGTGCAAGCGGAGAGCAGCCACACGAACGGGCGGGCCACGCGGGAGAACAGATCCATCGGGCGGGCCAGCGCGAGCGCCCAGCGCTCGGGGTTGGCCAGGGCGAGGCGCTTCGGCACCAGTTCGCCCAGCACGATGGTGAAGAAAGTGATGGTGACGATGACCACGCCGAAGCTCACGTAGCCGCTGTAGGGCGCGGCGGCGGGGAAGTGGCCCGCGAGCCAGGCGTTCAGGATCGTGGCGAGGGTGGCGCCGGAGTAGGCGCCGGCGGCGATGCTGCTCAGGGTGACACCGACCTGCACCGTGGAGAGGAAGTGTGTGGGATTCTCCGACTGGTCGTAGGCGAGACGGGCGCGCGGGTTGCCTTGATCGGCGAGGGTCTTGAGCCGGGACTTGCGCGAGGAGACGAGCGCGATCTCGGCCAGGGCGAAGACGCCGTTGAGGACGAGCAGCAACGCGATGACGAGCAGTTCCGTGGTCACAGAATTCATGGAACACCCCACCTTAGGTCGGACTCGCCCTCCGGCAAATCATTTGGCCGGCGCGAAGGGGTCATAGCGGCGTAACCGAATGGCGGGGAGGAGATAGGCGCGTGCGGCGAGGGCAGCAGCCGACATGGGTGCAGAGCAGGCTGAGCCCAAAGTCCTGCGTCGGAGAGTCTGGCGAGGCCGCGGCCTGCAGCGGACTCGACTTCGAATCAGCGGGCCACGTTGCAGGTGCAGACCGTCCGGATCTTCTCCCGGAGCCAGCGGTGTGCGGGATCTGCATCCATGCGTGGGTGCCAGAGCAGCGAGACGGTCAATTGACGGGAAGGAAACGGCAGGGCAAAGGTGTGCAGACCGGTGCGCAGATTGACCGTATGCCGGTCCGGCACCGTCGCGACGAGGTCCGTCGAGCGGGCGAGAGTGAGGGCCGCCGCAAAGCCGGAGAGGACGGTGCCGATCTTACGCTCCAGCCCCAGCGCAGCCAGATCGGCATCAACCGGTCCCTTCTCGGCCTCGCCGCGATGGATCAAGATATGTTTCTCCGCCAGGTAGCGCGCCGCCGTCATTTTCCCGCGGCTCAATGGATGGCTCTTGCGCACGACACCGACCAGCCGGTCGCGAAAGAGCGACTGGGTGCGGATTTCCGGCCCCAAGTCTGCGCCGACCACGCCGGTCTCGAAGTCCACGGTCCCCTCGCGCAGCCGGTTTCCATCGCGGGTTACCTTCTGCACGAAATGCAGGGTGATCTCGGGCGCTTCTGCCGCAACCTCCGCCAGAAGCCGCGGCCCGAAGTTCTCCACGAAGCCATCGCTGGTCTGCAGGGTGAACGTCCGTTTCACTGTCGGCACATTCAGCCGCTCTTGGGGACTGAGCATCGCCAAGGCCTGACTGACCGCCGGGCCCACGATCGCCCGGAGTTCCAGCGCGCGCGGGGACGGGACCAGGCGGCGCCCGGCCCGGACCAGCAGGGGGTCGCCCGTGGTGGCGCGCAGACGCGCCAAAGTGCGGCTCATGGCGGAGGGGCTCAGCCGCAACCGCTTCGCCGCCCGCGTGACATTGCCCTCCGCCAGCAATGCATCCAGCGCGACGAGCAGGTTCAGGTCCGGATGCGTCATGGCGCGGATACTTTTGTCAGATATGGCGTTTGGTGCACTATTAAAGTGCGGATGGGGCGCCTTCTGCACTTGGGCCCGAGCCGCTAAATTGCCGGCGTGAACTTTGCCGCACCCGCAAACAGTCGCGCAGAAGCCCTCCTTCGGGAGGTGGGCGCGGCCGGCTGCCGTCGCGGCGGCATGACCGCGGCGAGGCTCGTTCCACCGCGGAGGGAGGCACCGTGAAATCCGCGTCGCCAAACCCGGCGGAACGGCGCCCGCCCGCTCTCGCGCTCACCGGTCTTTCCCTGGCGGCCCTTTCGTCCGCGCTCAACACCAGCATCGTGAACGTTGCCTTGCCGACGCTCACCCAAGCCTTCGGCGTGTCGATCCAGGCGGCGCAATGGGCGGTGATCGCATTCGTCCTCGCCATCACCGCTCTGATCGTGAGCGCCGGTCGCATGGCGGACATCGTGGGGCGCAAGCGGCTTTTGTTGACCGGGCTGGCCGTCTTCACCGTGTCTGCGGGTGCGTGCGCGAACGCCCCCGGCCTGGGCTGGCTGATCGCCTTCCGCTTCATGCAAGGAGCCGGGGCGGCGATCATGATGGCCCTCAGCGTCGCCTTGATCGGTGATCTGATCCCCAAGGAGAGGACCGGGCGCGTCATGGGGCTGCTCGGCAGCATGTCCGCCACCGGCACGGCACTCGGCCCCGCCTTGGGAGGGTGGTTGATGGCGTGGTTGGGCTGGCCCGCGATCTTCTGGATCAGCGTCCCCTTGGGGCTGACGGCCTTCGGACTCGTGTTCCGCTTTTTGCCGGGCGATCGCGCTGTGCCGGCGGAAAAGCTCGGGAAGGGCGATGGTTGGGGCACCGTGCTGTTGGCCTTGGCGCTGGCGGCCTACGCGCTCGGACTCACGCGGCAAGCGGCGGGTTTCGGCGCGGCGAACGTGGTGCTGCTGGCAGGCGCGGCAATCGCGCTGATGCTGTTCCTCCAGGTGCAGAGAACAAGTTCCGCGCCCTTGCTACGCTTGGAACTGTTCGCGTCCGATGCCCTGCGCGCGGGTCTCGGGATGAGCCTGCTGGTGAGTGCGGTGATGATGTCCACCCTGGTCGTCGGACCGTTCTACCTGGCCCGCGCGCTCTTTGTGGAGCCGGGGACCATGGGTCTGGTCCTCTCTGTGGGGCCGCTGGTGGCCGCGCTCATCGCCGCACCGGCGGGGTGGCTCGTGGACCGCATCGGCAGCGGCGTGACCACCGTGCTCGGCTTGGCGGGAGCGGGAACGGGCTCCCTCGCGCTGGTGTTGCTGGCCGGGCGTTCCGGTGTGGCCGGCTACTTGATTCCGGTGGCCGTCATGACGGCGGGTTACTCCGTATTTCAGACGGCCAACAACACGGCGGTGATGCACGGCGCGGGAGCCGGCCAGCGTGGGCTCATCGCCGGGTTGTTGAACTTGGCGCGGAATCTGGGACTGGTGACCGGGGCCGCTTTGTTGGGAGGCATATTCGAGTGGAGCATGAGCGCTGCGGCCTCGCCGGATTCCGGCGGGATCGCTGCGGCCACCCGGATGGCGTTTTCGGTCGCTACGGCATTCATCCTGGCGGCGCTCATTCTGGCGGTGCGCACCCTGCGCCGCCCCGCGATGTCTTTGGTCGTAAATGCGGCCGACGACAGCTCTGCTGAATCATCGCCCGTTCCCGCAAAAAATCCGTAGTGGGGCGCACCCCGGCGCCGTTTCCATTCTCCGAATTCTCCCCCTCAACCCCGCATCCCCATGATCCGCCTGCTCAAAATCGTGAAGTTCGTCTCCATCGCCTTCGTTGCGGTGATTGGTCTCGGCTTGGCCGTGTTCTTCTCCTGGCGTGCGTTGGCGCAGCGCGCGAACGGGAAGGCCTTCGCGATCACCACCGCCCATGGCATCGACGAGGCGGGCTACGTGGAAATCGGCGGCATCAAACAATGGCTGCAGGTTCGCGGCCACGACCGGGATAACCCGGTGCTGCTTTGCGTCCACGGTGGGCCCGGCGGCACATGGATTCCCGTCACCCGTTTGTTTGCTGCGTGGGAAAAGGATTTCACGGTCGTCCTGTGGGATCAGCGGGGTGCCGGAAAAACACTCGCCGCCTCCGGTCCGGCAATCGCGCCCACGATGACGATCGAGCGCATGGCGCAAGATGGGATCGAAGTCGCCGAACACCTCCGCCGCCGGCTCGGGAAGGAGAAGATCGTGCTGCTCGGGCATTCCTTCGGGTCCATCCTCGGGGTGATCATGGCCAAGCAACGCCCCGATCTCTTCTCCGCTTTCGTCGGGACCGGGCAGGCGGCCGATCTGCCGCGCAGTGTCGCGATGGAATACCAGCGACTGCGGGATGCGGCGACCGCGGCAAACGATGCCCGGACCCTGCGCGAATTGGCGGCCATCGGTCAGCCGCCGTTCTCCAATCGCGAACAGGTCGGCGTCTATTTCCAATGTGCCGAGCGCTACCAGCCGCCGGCCGACTCCGCCGCCATGGTCGAGTTGCAGCGCAGCCTGCTCTCGCCTCCGCCTCGCTACGGCATCGGCGACGAATGGAATCGTATGCGGGGCTTCATGGTGGTTCCCACTTGGGCCCTCTACCGCGAAATCCTCGCGACTAACCTAATGGCGGGCGGACGCGACTTCGCCCTGCCGGTTTTCCTGTTCCAAGGCACCGAGGATCGCGTGACGCCGCTGCTGCTGGCAGAGGAATATCTCAACGGGATCGAGGCCCCGCGTAAGGAATTCGTGCGCTTTGCCGGAGGCGGCCACTTTACCGTCTGGAGCCACGCCGAGGCGTTCGGCGCGGAGCTGCGGCGACGCGTGCGCCCGCTTGCGCAGTCAAGTTCGCCGCCGCTTTAAAACGATACGAGACGCCCGCTTTCGATTATCCCGCTCGGAATTGTCATGCTGAGGTGCGGCGCGTTGCCCTCCCTGTCATCGCGCGTGGTGGGCCCGGCGGGATTCGAACCCGCAACCAAGGGATTATGAGTCCCCTGCTCTAACCGTTGAGCTACAGGCCCGCTTGGCCTAGGGGAATGTGTGTCGCGGCGGCGCTTGCGCGAGCCTATTTCGGGCCGGCCGGTTCGGCGTGGCCGCGCTTGGGCTGGCGCTCGATCGCTGCAATCCGCGGCTTGCGTGTCGCGCGGGGGGCGTGGTGGATTCGCCGCATGCGCATCGCCGTCCTTTCCGACACGCATGATCGTTACCCGGCTTCGTTGCCGGAGCGGATGCGTGAGGCGGACGAGATCTGGCACTTGGGCGATGTCTGCGAGCCGGAGGTGCTGGTGGAATTCGAGCTGCTGGGGAAGCCGCTGCAAGTCGTCCTCGGTAACAACGAGGCGCACAATCTCTGGCCGCTCGAGTTGACGCTGGAGCGCGCGGGGCAGCGTTTTTTCCTGACGCACATCCCGCCGCGCCGCGCTCCTGCGGGCGTGCACGCGGTGCTGCACGGGCACACGCATGTGCCGCGCGACGAGACCGACGCGCGCGGTGTGCGCTGGCTGAACCCCGGCTGCATCTCGCGTCCCAACCGCGGCGCGCCGCCGAGCTTCGCCTGGCTGACGGTGGAGCCGGGAAAGCCGCTCGAGTGGCGGCTGGTGGGGCTTTAGAGCTATCCGAGATTGGATGTCGGCGACAGGGGCGTGCCGTGGGTGGCGTGTTGTGGTCAGCGTATCGTGGGCAGCGTGCTTGCACGTGCCGTGAGTCTTGGGGCGCGAGCAAGCTCGCTGCCTACGGCGGGACGGAGCGGTGTGCTATTTCGGGTGCGAACCATCAGGTAATCGCGGCCGACGGGAGTTCCGGTGGCCCCGGTGCAATTTCCCGCGCACGAGTGGCGCTTCCCCGCTTCTGCGTTTGCGGGGGATGGCGTGGTTTCTGCATCGTCCGGGGCATGCATCACGTATCCCTTTCCGACCTCGACCTCGCCGCGCGACGCGCGGAGCTCTCCCGGTTGCTGCGCGATGCGGTGGGGCACGGCGCCTCGATCGGTTTCACGCTGCCGCTCGCGGAGCCGGAGATCGATGCTTACTGGACGGAGGTCGCGGCAGCCGTGGCGGCCGGGCGCAAGCGCGTGTTCGCGGCGCTCGATGCGCAGGGCGGGTTGCTCGGCAGCGTGCAGCTGGCACTCGAGATGCGTTCGAACGGCCGGCACCGCGCCGAGGTGCAGAAGCTCCTCGTGTTCCATGCGGCGCGCGGTCGTGGCATCGGTGCGGCGCTGATGCAGCGGCTTGAGGAAGCGGCGCGTGAAGAGGGCAGGAGCCTGCTCTTCCTCGATACGAGCGTGGGCGCGGCGGGCGCGGAGGAATTTTACCGCAAGCTCGGCTACGCCTTCGTCGGCAACATCCCCGATTACGCGGCGAATCCCGACGGCTCGCTCGCGGCCAACGCGATTTTCTACAAGCGCCTGTGAGACGGCGCGGAGGGGCGGTCGAGATGCGCGCGGCCCATCGCGGGCGGGACGGGCGACGCTGCGTGCTGCGTGCTGCGTGCTGCGTGCTGCGTGCTGCGTGCTGCGTGCTGCGTGCTGCGTGCTGCGTGCTGCGTGCTGCGTGCTGCGTGCTG
>JAMPXH010000122.1 GCA_023701285.1 Candidatus Didemnitutus sp. | reverse complement strand
CTCCGTCGCCGCCGGGACGGCGGCGACCCCCCTCGAATCACGAACCATTTTCATGAACGCTAAGATCGCTTTGACTCCCGGGGACGGGATCGGACCTGAAATCGTCGACGAGGCGCGCCGCACCTTGGAGGCCGTGGCCGCCAAGCACGGCCACCGCTTCACGTTCACCGATCACTTGATCGGTGGTTGCGCCATCGACCGGCACGGCACCGCGCTGCCGGCCGATACGCTCGCGGCCGCGCGCGACGCCGACGCCGTCCTCCTCGGCGCCGTCGGCGGCCCGAAGTGGGACGACCCGCAGGCCAAGGTCCGCCCCGAGCAGGGCCTCCTCGCCATCCGCAAGGAACTCGGCCTCTACGCCAACCTCCGCCCGGTCGCTCCGCATCCGGTCATGGCCAGGCTCTCGCCGCTGAAGCCCGAGCGCGTCGCCGGCGTGGATTTTCTCGTCATCCGCGAGCTCACCGGCGGCCTCTACTTCGGCACGCCGAAGGGCCGCGAGCAGACGCCCGAAGGCGAGCGCGCCGTCGACACCTTGGTCTACACGGAGGGCGAGATCCGGCGCATCGTGCGCCTCGCGTTCCAGATCGCGCAGCAGCGCCGCAAGCTCGTCACGTCCGTCGACAAGGCCAACGTGCTCGAGTCGTCGCGCCTCTGGCGCAAGGTGGCGATCGAAGTCGCGAAGGAATTCCCCGACGTGAAGCTCGAACACCAGCTCGTCGATTCCTGCGCCATGCGTCTTATCACGCACGCGGCGCAGTTCGACGTGATCGTGACCGAGAACATGTTCGGCGACATCCTCACCGACGAGGCCGCCGTGCTCGCCGGCTCGCTCGGCGTGTTGCCAAGCGCGTCCCTCGGTGCGGGCAAGCGCGGCCTCTACGAGCCGATCCACGGTTCCGCGCCCGACATCGCGGGCAAGGGCATCGCCAATCCCACCGGCACGATCCTCTCCGCCGCGCTGCTGCTCCGCCACTCGCTCGGCCTCGAGGCCGAGGCGAAGTCGATCGAGCGCGCGGTCAACCAGGCCCTGAACGACGGCCAGTTCACGGCCGACCTCGGCGCACCGTCTCCGCTCAACACGACGCAGATGGGCGCCGCGATCCGCGAACGCTTGGTCTGACGCGGCCGCACGGGGCGTCCACTCGCTCCCACCGCCTTTCGGTAGCGGCGGTCGTCCCGACCGCCATAGCATAAAAGCGGCACTCCACCCGGGTGCCGCTGCGTTGCGTTCAGCGGTCCGCCTCCGCGCCCGCGACGAGCAGGAACGCATTCAGCGCCGGATCGGTCGGCGCCTGCTGGCGCCAGCCGAGCACGAGCCGGCTTTCCGGCGCAGGGCCGGCAACCGTGCGAAACGCCACCTCGCCGGGCAACTGGCGCGCCTCGGACGGACACATGAACGTCGCGCCGAGCCCGGCGCGCACGAGACCGATGGCGTTGGCGCGCGGCCAGACCTCGTCGACGATGCGCGGCGTGACGCCCGCCCGCTGGAACGCGGCGAGCACGCGGTCGTAGAAACCGGGATTGTGCGCCCGCGGGAACAGCACGAACGGCGTGCCGGCAAGGTCGCGGAGCTTGAGCGTCTTCGCGCGCGCGAGCGGATGGTCCGCGGGCAGCAGCACGCCGTTTTTCTCGCGCAGCAGCACCTGCGTGCGCAGCCCGGGCGGCGTCTGTTCGTCGGGATGGAAAAAACCGCAGGCGAGCTCGCCGGTCTTCAACGCCTCCAGTTGGGCCGAGGTGGGCGATTCGTTGAGTTCCACCCGCACGCCCGGGTAGCGGCGGTTGAACTCGCGCAGGATGCCCGGCAACACGGTCGCCATCGCCAGGCCCGTGAAAGCGACGCGCACATGGCCGCTCTGGCCGCCGGCGAGCGCCTGAATGTCGCCCGGCACGGCCGCGAGGGCGCGCAGGAGCGGCTCGATGCGCTCGAGGAACGCCTTGCCAGCCGCGGTGAGCTCCACGCGGCGTTGCGTGCGGTTGAGCAGATCGACGCCGAGGGAGGTTTCGAGCTGGGCAATCGTCCGCGACAGCGCCGGCTGGGCGATCGCGAGCGACTCGGCGGCCTTGCGGAAATGCAGCTGGCGCGCGACCTCGCGGAAGCTGACGAGGTGGCGCAACTCGAACGGGTATTGATACTCTCTCGGCATCAAGCGGCATGAAAGAGGTATTTCCTGTTATGGCAAGAAACTGGTAGGATTTACCTGCCGGTCTGAGGTCATGGATAATAGGTTCTGCCCATGACCCATCAGCTCCAGCCCATCACCCGATTCCCATGTCCGCCCCCAAATCCCTTTTCGAAAAAGTGTGGGAAGCCCACACGGTCCGCCAGCTGGCCAATGGCCAGACGCAGCTGCTCATCGGCACGCATCTGATCCATGAGGTCACGTCGCCGCAGGCCTTCGGCATGTTGCGCGATCTGAAGCTCCCGGTGCTCATGCCGCACCGCACGTTCGCCACGGTTGATCACATCGTGCCGACCGATCAGCTCGTCGAGCCCTACGCCGATCCGCTCGCACAGGCGATGATGGACGAGTTGCGGAAGAATTGCGCGCAGTTCGGCATCACGTTCTTCGACCGCGCGAGCGGCAAGCAGGGCATCGTGCACATCGTCGGTCCCGAGCAGGGCATCACGCAGCCAGGCACGACGATCGCGTGCGGCGATTCGCACACGAGCACCCACGGCGCGTTTGGCGCGATTGCGTTCGGCATCGGCACCTCGCAAGTGCGCGATGTGCTCGCCACGCAGACGATGGCGTTGGGCAAGCTCAAGGTCCGCCGCATCGAAGTGAACGGAAAACTCCGTCCCGGCGTCTACGCGAAGGATGTCATCCTGCACATCATCCGCACCCTCGGCGTGAACGGCGGCACCGGCTACGCCTACGAATATGCCGGCAGCGTGTTCGACGGCTTCTCGATGGAAGAGCGCATGACCGTGTGCAACATGTCCATCGAGGGCGGCGCGCGCGTCGGCTACGTCAATCCCGACGAAACCACTTTCGCCTACCTCAAGGGCCGCCCGTATTCGCCGCAGGGCGCCGCGTGGGACGCCGCCGTGGCGAGTTGGAAGGCTTTCGCCTCCGACGCCGGCTGCGCTTACGACGACGTCGTGAAGATCGACGCGACCAGCATCGCGCCGACCGTCACCTGGGGCATCAATCCCGGGCAGGGCATCTCGATCGTGGAGAACATCCCGAGTCCGGAGACGGCGGTTTCGGCCGACGACAAGGCCGGCATCATCGAGGCGCTCGCCTACATGAAGCTGCCCGCCGGCGCGCCGATCAAAGGCACGAAGATCGACGTCGCTTTTCTCGGCTCCTGCACGAACGGCCGCCTCTCGGACTTTCGCGAAGTGGTGAAGTTCATCAAGGGCAAGCGCGTCGCGCCCGGCGTGAAGGCCATCGCGGTGCCCGGTTCGCAGATCGTCGCGCTGCAGTGCGAAAAGGAAGGCATCGACAAGGTGCTCACCGAGGCCGGCTTCGAGTGGCGCGGCGCGGGCTGCTCCATGTGTCTCGCGATGAACCCGGACAAACTCGTCGGCGATCAGCTCTGCGCCAGCTCGTCGAACCGCAACTTCAAGGGCCGCCAAGGTTCCGTCACCGGCCGCACGATCCTCATGAGTCCCGTGATGGTCGCCGCCGCCGCCGTCACCGGCACGGTCGCCGATGCGCGCGAAGTTTTCGCGGTGAACTGAACCACTAATTGTCACTAAGCCCTCACTAATCCGAACCACCCAAACATCAGTGCCCCTCAGTGTGCATTAGTGGTTTCCAAACCTCTTCGAAATGGCCTTAGCAAAAATCACCTCCGTCATCGGTCGCGCCGTCAATGTGCCCGGCAACGACATCGACACCGACCGCATCATCCCGGCGCGCTTCATGAAGTGCGTCACGTTCGACGGTCTTGGAGAATTCCTCTTCCACGACGTCCGTCACAATCCGGACGGCTCGAAGGCGGCGCACCCGCTCAACGAGCCGCGCTTCCAGGGCGCGACGATTCTCCTTTCCGGCGCCAACTTCGGCTGCGGTTCGTCCCGCGAGCACGCGCCGCAGGCGATCCAGAAATACGGCTTCAAGGCGGTCATCGCCGAGAACTTCGCCGAGATTTTCTTCGGCAACAGCACGACGCTCGGCATGCCCTGCGTGAACGCGAAGCGCGAGGACATCGCGCAGATCGCCGCGTTCGTGGAAGCCAATCCGTCGGCCGAGATCACGCTCGACCTCGAGAAGCTCGAAGTGCGCTTCGGCGGCCAGGCCGTGCCGGTCACGCAGCGCGACTCCGCGCGCGACGCTCTGGTCAACGGCCGTTGGGACGCCATCGGCGAACTCCTCGATGGCGTGCCCGCTGTGAAGGAGACCGCGAAAAAGCTCCCTTATCTCGCGGCTTGAGCGCGGGTTGCCCGCTTTCTCTTGCTGGTGGTCAGGGCCTGATGGCTAGGGTGAAATTTACACTACCACCGCGAAGTTTGCCGCAATATCTGCGTAGAGCCAAACGGGGAAAGGCTGCATAAATAACTCTCCCAATGAATCCTCGACCAACGCCTCTGCCCGCCAGCGACCTCGGCACCGAAGTCGCTCAAAAGGCACGACTCCTGCTCTCTGCAGGGTCCCTGCGCTATGGTCATCCGTTCGAGTTCACCGGGCATCGGCGTGGTGGTCGTGGCATCGACCGCCCCAGTGCGGGCATTGCCCCGGCAAGTCCGGGCCGGCTTCAGTCTCTGGCTGAGCCGGCGCCTGCGTAACGTCACCCGATGCCTCTCGACTCACCGAAACCCAAGCTCCAGGCGGAACGTGACCGCCGTGCTGTTTCAGGTGAGCCGCAGTCGCCGTCACGAAACGACCCGCCGGGAGGCGCGGCCGACGGAGTTCCTGTTTCCTGTTTTCCCATGATAGCAACCTCACGATCCACCTCCGGAGCCGGCGCTGACTACGCCGGGGTGTCCGAAACTGCGCGCGAAACCGTGCGCCGGCCGGCCCAAGCTCCGTCTGTCAGTGAATCGTTCCCCCGCACGTCGGTCCGGGTTCGCGAGTCGAACCCGAACCACCATCTGTGGAACAATAACGGCACTTGGTATGTGCACTACACCGTGCATCCCACGCCGTTGACGAAATCGCGCGTGCGGATGTCCCTCGAGACCAAATCGCTCGAGGAGGCGCGTCAGCGCCGGGACGAGATCCTCGCGCGAGCGAGCTCTTGCCTCTGAGCCGGGCGTGAAAGCGGCCGGGCTGGCGAGGCTGACTCGCCGTCCCGGTCCCGCGGGCCTCGCGGCCCCGAACTTTGCGAAGTGTTTTCGCCGAGCCGACTCGGTCGCCGGGTTTTTATTGCCCGTTAACGGCCAAGCCTGACCGGTGCAGTGCCGCGGCCAACCCGCCGCGCGCCGCGCTGCAGCTGGGAACACGGGCTGGCCGCTCAGCCGGGATCATGCAGGTGGTGGGCGTCGGTTTCCCGACCGACGCCTGCCGCCGCTGGGACAGCGGCGACCACCCCATGGTCAGGCGCTCATCAGTCGGGAATCGCGTCCAACGGCATGAGTCCGGTTCAGCCCTTCGCCCAGAGTTGGGCGAGATGGACGAGCGTCTCGGCGGATTTGGTCATGTCCTGCAACGTGACCCATTCGCGCTGGCTGTGCACCTCGTGCATGCCGGTGAAGATGTTGGGCGTGGGCACGCCGCGTTGCGTGAGACGCGAGCCGTCGGTGCCGCCGCGGATGGGTTGCGCGAACGGTGTGACACCGGCGGCTCGGGCCGCCGCGCGGGCGAACTCGACCGGGCGCATGTCGTGCTCCAGCCAGTAGCGCATGTTGCGGTATTGCTCGGTGAAGGTGAGTTCGACGCGCGCCTGCGGCTCGGCGGCGTGCAGCTCGGCGGCGATCTGCTCCATGAGCGCGCGTTTCGCGGCGAGCCCGTCGAGCTCGAAGTCGCGCAGGATGAACTGCGCCTTCGCGTGCTCGGCGGAGCCGTGCAGGCCGACGGGGTGGATGAAGCCGTCGCGCCCGTCGGTGCGTTCGGGCGATCGCGCCATCGGCAGCGCGGCGACGAAACGTGCGGCGAGGCGGAGCGCGTTCACCATCACGTCCTTGGCCCAGCCGGGATGCGCGGAGACGCCATGGATCTCGAGCGTGGCGGCGTCGGCGCTGAAGGTCTCGTGGCAGATCTCGCCGCGCTCGGCGCCGTCGAGCGTGTAGGCGAATTGCGCGCCGAATTGTTTCAGGTCGAGCTTGTCCACGCCGCGTGCGATCTCCTCGTCGGGATTGAAACAGAGCCGGATCTTGCCGTGCGGAATCTCCGGATGACGCAGCAGGTGGCGCGCGGCGCTCATCACGATGGCGATGCCGGCCTTGTCGTCCGCGCCGAGGAGGGTCGTGCCGCTGGCCGTGATGACGTCCTGACCGATGGCTTCGCGCAGGTGCGGGATGGTTTCGACGGTGAGCTTCTGCGTCGGATCGTCGGGCAGCACGATGGGCCGGCCGTCGTAGGCGCGGTGGACGATGGGCTTGGCGCCGCCGGGGAGATTGGGTGCGGTGTCCAGGTGCGCGCACCAGCCGATGACGGGCGCATCCGTCGCGACCGTGGCTGGGAGCGTGGCGAGCACGTAGGCGTGTTCCGTCAGCGTGATCTCCTGCGCGCCGATCTCCTCCAATTCCCGCACGACCAGGCGCGCGAGTTCCCACTGGGACGGCGAGCTGGGGCACGACGCCGAGTCGGGATCGGCGCGCGTGTCGAGCTGCACGTAACGGAGGAAGCGGGCGAGGAGGTCCTCGGGGTCGATTTGCATCGCGTCAGCTTAGGGGCGCCGCGAATCGAGCCAACGGCGAAGTGGCTGCGCGTTGCTAGTCGTGCGCCGGGAGCGCGATGAGCTTCCCGTCCAAGCCGGCGGCGATGATCAGCTTGCCATCCACCGCCACCGAACCGGCGTAGCCCCACATGGGCGCAGCGGCGGACGGTGGCTCCGCCGGCTGGCGCCAGAGCACGGTTCCCGTTTGTCGGTCGAGCGCGACGAGGCCAGCCTCGTGGGCGAGCAGGGCGGGCCGCTGGGCCACGGTGCCGATGAAGACGCGCTTTTCGGTCAAGGCCGGCGCGCCCCACGCGAGACCGCGCACGTCCGTGCTCCAGAGCGCGCGACCGTCTGCCGGGTCGAGGGCCGTCACGCGTCGGAAATCCGAGCCGCCCACGTAGACCACGCCGTCCCGGAGTTGCGGCGAGGATTCGATCCACGAGAACCAGTAGGAATAACGCCACGCGACCGTGCCGGTGCCGCGGTCGAACGCATACAGTTGGTAATCGCGCGCGCCGACGATCGCGCGCCCGGCCACGAGCAGGGGTGTGGTGACGATCGCGCCACCGGCCTTCGCGCGCGCGATTTCGTGTCCGTCGCGGTCCACCGTGACGAGCGTGCCGTCCATCGTGCCGAAGATGAGACGGTCCCCGTCCACCGCGATGCCGGAATGGATCGGCGCCCCGGCGGCAAACCGCCAGCGCCGGCCGCCCGTGCGGGCATCGCAGGCGTAGAGTCCTCCATCGGTGGAGCCGGCGTAGACGACACCGTCGCGCACGAGCGGCGTGGCGGTGCGGCGGTTGAAGGTGGGATTCGGCTTCGGCGGACCGTCGGCGATCTCGGCGTCGTGCAGCGGTTCGCGCCAGTGCAGCGCACCGCTCGTGCGGTCGAGGCACACGAGTGCGACGGCGCCGTCGACGAAATACACCGCTGCCTCGTCCACGACCGCCTGGCCGTCGATGCGGTGCGGGCCGCTCCACGTCCAGAGGCCTGTGCCATCCTGCGCTCGCACGGCGTGGAAGCGGCCGTCGCTCGCGCCCACGTAGACGATGCCGTCATGCACGACGGGCGAGGCCCAGGACGGCGCGCCGAGCGGATAACTCCAGCGGGCGGCAGGCGCGGCGGGCGGCGGTGCGGAAGCAGGAGGCCGCGGACTGAACGCGCCGCCGCGGGTCAAGCGCATCGGCAATCGGCCCAGCGCGAAGGTGCCGGTGAGCGTATCGCCGTCCAGTCGCCACGCGGTGTCGAGAAAAGGGATGCGATAGCCGCCGTCGTGTTCCTCGACATAGGGTCCGACGGCTTGGTCATGGAGGTGCATAACCGGCATGTGCATCGTCAGCACGAGCTTTCCCGCGGCGTCGCGTTGGAAGCGGAAACCGATCTCCGCGTCGCCTTGCGGCGCCGTGACGGTGCCGGTCCAGGTGCCTTCGAGCGGATGCGGCGCGGGCGTCGCGTGAACGCCGGCCGCCGCCGCGAGGGCAAGCGTGGTGAGGATGGCGCGGAGCAAGCGGGGCATGGCGGCAGCATCGCGCCCGGTCGCACGCGGGCAACCGGCGTGCGGTCAAAGCCCGGACCGCGCCGGTGAAGGGCAAGCTCCGCAAGACCAGCGTCCGATGGCGCGCGCCCGCCGGCTCACTTCACCCACGCGGGCACGACGTCGAATTGCAGGCCGAAGACGAGCGGTCCCAGCAGCATCACCATGCCGATGATGAGGGGCACGAGCAGCACGTTCATCCACATGCCGGCGCGGGCCATTTGCGGCAGCGTGACCTCGCCGCTGCCGAAGACGATGGCGTTGGGCGGCGTGCCGACGGGCAGCATGTAGGAGCAGTTCGCCGCGAGGGCCGTCGGGATGAGGAAGAGCAGCGGGTTTTGCCCGAGACTGAGCGCGATGGCGGCGGCGATGGGCAGGAACGTGGCGGCCGTGGCGGTGTTGCTCGTGAGCTCCGTGAGCATGAGGATGCCGAAGCAGATCACGCACAGCGTGACGATCATCGGAAAACCGTCGAGCGCGCCCGCGAGGTCGCCGAGGTAGCGGGACAGGCCGTGCTTCTCGATGTTGCCCGCGAGGCTGAGCCCGCCGCCGAACAGCAGCAGCACGTCCCACGGCAGGCTCTTGGTCGCGGCCCAATCCATGGCGAACTGTCCGCGGCGCCAGTCGACCGGAATGAGGAACAGGGCGAGCGCGCCAATCATGGCGATCGTCGTGTCTGAGAGCAGCGGGATGAAGCGCGCCAGCGCCGGCTGGAAGATCCACCCGAGCGCCGTGGCGAGGAACACGAGGCTCACGATCTTCTCGCCGCGGCTGAAGCGGCCGAGGCGGGCGCGCTCGCTGCGGAGCAACTCCGCCATGCCGGGCAACTCCTCCCGCCCGAGCTTGAACGAGACGCGGGTGAGGATGAGGTAGACCGTGGGCAGCGCCACGAGCACGACCGGCACGCCGAGCAGCATCCATTGGCCGAAGCCGATCGTGACGCCGTAGACCTTCTCGATGTAGGCGGCGAGGAGGGCGTTGGGCGGTGTGCCGATGAGCGTGCCCATGCCGCCGGTGGTCGCGCCGTAGGCGACCGAGAGCACGAGCGCGACGCGGAAGGCCTTCGCCTCTGGGCGGCTGCGCTCGCCCGCGGGCAGCAATTGCGCGACGGAGAGCGCGATGGGCAGCATCATGAGCGCCGTGGCGGTGTTGCTCACCCACATGCTGATGAAGGCGGAGGCGAGCAGGAAGCCCGCGACGATGCGCTTCGGCCGCGTGCCCATCGCGCCGATGAGCGAGATGGCGACGCGCAGGTGGAGATTCCAGCGCTGCATGGCCAGCGCGATGACGAAGCCGCCAAGGAAGAGATAGATGATGGGATTGGCGAAGGGTGCCGCGGTCTCGCGGATGTCGCCGAGGTGCAGCGCCGGGAACAGCACGAGTGGCACCAGCGCCGTGACGGGGATCGGCACGGCCTCGGAGATCCACCACGCCGCCATGAGCAACGCGGCGCCCGCCGTGCGCCAGCCTTCGACGCTCAGACCCTCGGGTGGCGGGAGCAGCAGTGTGAGCAACAGGGCGCCGGGGCCGATGATCCAGCCGGACCACTGGCGCAGACCGTAGGCGGACGGGTTTTCAACGGACTCGACGGCTGCTTTGCGCGCGTCCTCGAGCGCCTCGGGGGGAGAGGGAGGGGGCATGGGG
>JAMPXH010000121.1 GCA_023701285.1 Candidatus Didemnitutus sp. | reverse complement strand
TCGCCGCTGACCCAGCGGCGACAGGCGTCGGTCAGGACACCGACGCCCGCCCTCTGCATGATCCCGGCTCAGCGCAGCTTCTGCTCGCGCAACACCGCGTCGATCCAGCGTGCGAAGTCGGCCTTCAGCTGCTTCTGCGCTTCGAGGTGCGTATACATCATGTGGCCGGCCTCGTAGTGGGTCTGGCTGATGTGGCCGCGCACCGCCTTGGGCAGGTTCATGTGCCGCACGGTCCAGTCCGTCGCGTAATAAGGCGTCGCGAGGTCGTAATAGCCGTTCGCGATCCAGACCTTCATGAAAGCGTTGCGCGTCATCGCGCGCTTCAGGTTCTCGGCGACGTTGAGGTAGGTGTTCTGCACGTTGGTATAATCCCACGGGCCGACCTGGGTCAGCACCTCGTAATGGAGATCCGTCTCGAACTGCAGGTCGCGGCGCAGGTAATCGCTGATCGCGTTCGCGTAAGGGCCGTTGATGGCCTCCATGCTCGGGTCGAAAGCGTTGCCGCCGCCCGGGCCGCCCTCGCCTTCGCTCTCGTCGAGCACGCCCGCGACGCTGCTGTCGAGCCGGCCGACCGCGATGCCCTCGTCGCGGCGCAGCTCGCGGATGAATTGCCCGATGCTCACGCGCAGATTCTTGCGACGCACGAACTCCACCGGCAGGCCCGTGAGCGCGGCGAGTTCGCCCGCGACACGTTCGAACTCCGCCGGCGCGAGCGCATCGCCCTCCATCAAGGCGAGCGTGTAATCGCGGGCGGCGAAGGTCTCCGCGCGGCGCAACGCGCCGGCGAGCGTCTGCGCCCACGCGCCCCGCAGCTTGCCGTGATACCAGGCCGTCGCCGTGTAGGTCGGCAGGAACAGCGGATACGGCACGTCATTGCCCGGCGCGAAGCGCGCGGTCTGGAAATTCAGGATCGAGGAGACGAGCACGACGCCATTCAGGTAATAGTCGTATTTTTGCTGCAAGCGGTCGGCCAGCGCCGCCACGCGCGTCGTGCCGTAGCTCTCGCCGACGAGAAAACGCGGCGAGGCCCAGCGCGCGTTCCGTGTCGTCCAGAGCTGGATGAAATCCGCCAGCGACTCGAGATCGCCGGTGAAACCGTGGAACGGCTTCGCCTCCGCGCCCTTCGCCGGACGCGTGAAGCCCGTCGACATCGGGTCGACGAAGACGAGATCGGTCTCGTCGAGCCACGACCACTCGTTGTCGGACCACGACGCCGGCGGCGGCACCGCCTCGCCCCGCGGACCCATGTTCACGCGCTTCGGCCCGAGCCCGCCGAGGTGCAGCCACACGGAGGAAGCGCCGGGCCCGCCGTTGAAGGAGAACATCAGCGGACGCTTCGCGGGATCGTCTTCGCCGAGCTTCGTGTAGGCGACGTAGAACATATTCGCCCGCGGCTCACCCTTGTCGGATTTGAGGACGAGGTAGCCGGCGGTGGCGCGGTAGCGGATCGTTTTGCCGCCGATCTTCACCTCGTGCTCCGTCATGACGCTGACCGGCTCACGTCCGGCCACGGCGGCCGTGTCCGTGGCGACCGGTTTCGGTTCTGTTTTCGGCGCCGGCGTTTCTTGCGCAAGGACCGGAAGTGCGGCGCTGCCGACCAGCGCGGCGAATGCGAAGGCGAAGATTTTCATGGGGTGGCGCAGGACAATTGTCCCCGCGTCGCAGGGCAACAGGAAAGCCGGTGATTTTGTGAAACCGCACTTGCACGCGCGGCGTCTTCCCGCCGACGGGAAGTGCTCCGGGTTTGCCAACGCCGGCCGGATCGTTTCGCTCGTCTCTCCTGCGCATGAAAAAGCTCCTGTATCTCGTCCTTCTCCTCGGTGCAGCCGGTGCCGGCTGGTATTACTACGCGCAGCGTCAGGATGCGGCCACCGCCCCCGAGTTCGCCACCACCAAGGTCGCGCGGGGCGACATCATCCAGACCGTCACCGCCACCGGCCAGCTCGATCCGCTCATCTCGGTCGACGTCGGCAGCCAGATCTCCGGCCTCGTGCAGAAGCTCTACGTCGATTTCAACTCGCCGGTCAAAAAAGGCGACAAACTCGCCGAGATCGACCCCGCCACCTACGAGCAACGCCTGCGTCAGGCCCAGGCCAACCTTGCCTCCGCCGAGGCCAGCGCGCGCCTGCAGCGCCTCAACTCCGACCGCGTCAAGTCGCTCCATGAGCAGAAGCTCGTCACGCAGCAGGAATACGATCAAGCCCTCGTGCAGCTCCAGCAAGCCGAGGCGCAGCTGCTGACCAACAAGGCCCAGGTCGAGAACGCGCTCGTCGACCTCGAGCGCTGCACCATCAGCTCGCCCATCGACGGCATCGTCATGAGCAAGCAGACCGAGGAAGGCAAAACCGTCGCCGCCAGCCTCAACGCCCCCGTGCTCTTCACCATCGCGAACGATCTGAGCAAGATGCAGATCACCGCCGCGGTCGCCGAGGCCGACATCGGTTCGGTCGAGACCGGCCAGTCCGTCACCTTCAGCGTCGACGCCTTCCCCAACCGCACCTTCCGCGGCGAAGTCGTCCAGGTCCGCAACGCCCCCAAGACCACGAGCAACGTCGTCACCTACGAGACCATCATCAACGTCAACAACGCCGACCTGCGCCTGCGCCCCGGCATGACGGCCAACGTCTCGATCATCGTCGCCCGGCGCGACAACGTCATCCGCATCCCCAACTCCGCCCTGCGCGTGCGCGTGCCCGAGGGCACCGTCGTCACCGGTGCCGCTGCGCCCGCTTCGACTGCCGCGCCCAAGCCTCCCTCCGCCACTGCCGACTCCTCCGCGAGCCAAACCAAGGGCGATGGTTCCGGCAGCGGCCGCTCCGGCCGGCGCAACAGCCTCCTCGGCGCCGATGCCACGCCGGAACAGCGTCAGGCCCTGCGCGACATCATGACTGAGGTGGGTGTCGACTTCCGCAGCGGTCCGCCCACGGCCGAGCAACGCGAGCAGATCAAGAAACTCATGCTTGATCGCGGCCTGCCCGTCGCTGAATCCGCCGCCCGCCCGGGCGAAACTCCCATCACCACGCGCACCGTCTATCTCTTGCGCGGCTCCGGCCCCACCGCGACCTTGGAGGCCGTGCAGGTCAAGGCCGGCATCACGGACGGCAGCGGCACCGAGATCGTCTCCGGTCTCGCCGAGGGCGATCCGCTCGTGACCGGCATCGTCGTCTCCGGCGCCGGCACCCCGCAGCGTCCCGCCTCCAGCCCCTTCGGCGGCAGCCCGCGTCGCTTCTGAGATGAGCGCCGTCGTTCAACTCGAGGAGATCCACAAGATCTACGACTCCGGCGAGATTCCCGTGCACGCCGTGCGCGGCGTGTCGCTCGCCATCCAGCGCGGCGAGTTCGTCGCCGTCATGGGCGCCTCCGGCTCCGGCAAGTCCACGCTGATGAACCTGCTCGGCTGCCTCGACCGGCCGACCAAGGGGCGCTACCTGCTCGACGGCACCGACGTCTCCGTCCTCGGGCGCAACCAACTCGCGGACATCCGCAACCAGAAACTCGGCTTCGTGTTCCAGGGCTTCAATCTGCTTTCCCGCACCACCGCGCTCGAGAACGTCGAGCTGCCCATGCTCTACGGCGCGCGCCGCCTGACCTCGCGCCAGATGCGCGACCGCGCCATGCAAAGCCTCGAGCTCGTCGGCCTCGGCAAGCGCGCGGACCATTTTCCCAGCCAGCTCTCCGGCGGCCAGCAACAACGCGTCGCCATCGCCCGCGCCCTCATCAACGACCCGCAGATTCTCCTCGCCGATGAGCCGACCGGCAACCTCGACTCCAAGACTTCCGTCGAGATCATGGACGTCTTCCAGAAGCTCAACGAGCAGGGCATCACCATCGTCATGGTCACGCACGAGCTCGACATCGCCCGTTACTGCAAGCGCAACCTCATCATGCGCGACGGCCGCCTCGTCAGCGACGTGCGCGTGACCGACCGCCTCACCGCCACCGTCGAGCTGCAGAGGATCCTCGACGCCGAAGCCGCGGCGAAACTTACCGCCTGAAGCTCCCCATGCGCCTGCTCAGCACCATCCTCGTCGCCCTGCGCGCCCTCCGGCGCAACGCCCTGCGCTCCATCCTCACCGCGCTCGGCATCATCATCGGCGTCGGCGCCGTCATCGCCATGGTCAGCATCGGCAACGGCGCCAAGTCCCAGGTCGAGGCCTCCATCGCCAGCCTCGGGCAGAACATCGTCTCCGTCTTCCCCGGCACCAGCACCTCCGGCGGCATGCGCGGCGGCTGGGGCAGCGCCAGCTCCCTCACCGTCGAGGATGTCATGGCCATCCGCGACGAGATCGCCGGCGTCGTCTCCGTCAGCCCCGAGATCCGCGACCGCACGCAGATCCTCGCCAACGGCCTCAACTGGAACAGCCAGATCAGCGGCGTCGACACCAACATCCTCGACATCCGCATGTGGACCATCGCCGAGGGCGCGATGTTCAGCGAAGGCGACGTGCGCTCCGGCGCCAAGGTCTGCGTGATCGGCAACACCGTCGCGCAGCAGCTCTTCGCCGACACCGATCCCATCGGCCAGACCCTCCGCCTGCGCAACGTGCCCTTCAAGGTCGTCGGCGTGCTCGGCGCGAAGGGCTTCAACTATTTCGGTCAGGACCAGGACGACGTCGTCTTCATCCCCTACAGCGCTCACCTCCGCCACATCGCGCGCCGCCAGTTCATCAATTCCATCCTCATCCAAGCCGTCTCGCCCGAGCAGATGCCGCGCATCCAGCAGGACGTGACCGACCTCCTCCAACAGCGCCGCAGCGGCCGCGAGCCGGACTTCACCGTGCGCAACCAGCTCGAACTCGCCGAGGCCGCCACCGCCACCACCAAGACCATGACCGTGCTCCTCGGCGCCATCGCCGGCGTCTCGCTCATCGTCGGCGGCATCGGCATCATGAACATCATGCTCGTCTCCGTCACCGAGCGCACGCGCGAGATCGGCATCCGCCTCGCCGTCGGCGCGCACGGGCGCGACGTGTTGCTGCAGTTCCTCACCGAGGCGATCATCCTCAGCCTCATGGGCGGCACGCTCGGCATCCTGCTCGGCGTCGGCTCCTCCCAACTCATCTCCAAGCTGAACAACTGGCCCGTGCTCGTCTCGACGCCCGCCGTGGTCGGCGCCTTCGTCTTCAGCGCCGTGATCGGCATCTTCTTCGGCTTCTACCCCGCGCGCAAAGCCGCCGCCCTCGATCCGATCGAGGCGCTGCGCTACGAGTGATCGGGATTCTCGATTTTCGAATCTCGATTTTCGATTGCATGCGGGTCGCGGCGCGAGGTGGCGCCCCTCTCCGGTCACCCCCTTGCCCACCCGGTCCATGCCGGGACAAGCCCGCCCTCCTTCAGTGGCTCGAACGAAAATCGAGAATCCAAAACCGAAACTCACCTCCTCCGTCCCAAGCGTGGGAATAGCGCATCCCGCCACTGGCGGAAAATCGCGCACCGCACACACGGCGAAAATCCGCACCGCCACTTTATCATCGCGCGCGATAAGCACTTAACTTCGCGCAACGCCAGTTGGCACGAGCAGTGCAAAGGGTATGGGCAACTTCCCTCCCTTTATGAAAACCACGCTCGCCTCCCTCCTCCTCGTCAGCGCCGCCGCCGGCCTGTTCAAACTCGCCAACGCCGACGTCCTCGCCGGCTTCCCCGTCGGCACCGCGGTCGCGGTGGTGTTCACGCTCGCGCTCTTCGCGCTGGCGATCGCCGAATACGGTCGCGAGCGCGCGCCGCTCAAGCTCCCGCGCCGCATCGTCCGTCCCGGACTGCCCGCCGCGAGCGCCAAGTCCAGCGCCTACGGCATCCGCCGTCAGTCCGCCACCGGCGCCCGCCTCGCCGCCTGAGCGCGTCGCTCGCACCCGCGCACCCGCGCGCGGGCAGCGGGCTCTTGACTCTTTTGCGCGTCGCGAATCCCCTGCCACGCAATGGCCGCCAACGATCCTGCGCCCCACCGCATCCTCATCGCGGACGATCAACCCGACGTTCTGGAAGCCCTCCGCCTCCTCCTTAAGGCCGAGGGCTATCTTATCGATACCGCCAAGTCGCCCGGCTCCGTCATGAAAGCCGTCGAGCAACGCGACTACGCGCTCGCGCTCATCGACCTCAACTACGCGCGCGACACCACCTCCGGCCAGGAGGGCCTCGACCTGCTCGCCAAGCTCCAGCAGGCCGACTCCACGCTCCCCGTCGTCGTCATGACTGCGTGGGCCAGCGTCGAGGTCGCCGTCGAGGCCATGCGCCGCGGCGCGAAGGATTTCATCACCAAGCCCTGGGACAACCCGCGCCTCATCGCCATCGTCAAGAATCAGATCGAATTGGCCAGCGCCGTGCGCGCCTACCAACGCCTCGAACAGGAAAACCAGATCCTCCGCGGCAAGGGCGGCCCCAACCTCATCGCCCAGTCCGCCGCGATGCGCCCGGTGCTCGACGTCATCTCGCGCGTCGGCCCGTCCGATGCGAACGTCCTCATCATCGGCGAGAACGGCACCGGCAAGGGCGTCGTGGCCCAGGCCTTGCACGCCGTCTCCGTGCGCGCCGGCAAGCCCTTCATCTCGGTCAACATGGGCGGCCTGCCCGAAGGCGTGTTCGAGAGCGAACTCTTCGGTCACGTCCGCGGCGCGTTCACCGACGCCAAGACCGATCGCGCCGGCCGCTTCGAGCTGGCCGACGGCGGCACGCTCTTCCTCGACGAGATCGGCAACATCCCCATGAGCCAGCAGGCGAAGATCCTGCGCGTGCTCGAAACGGGCGAGCTGGAGCGCGTCGGCTCCTCGCGCACCTACCGCGTCAACACGCGCCTCATCTCCGCGACCAACGCGGACCTCCAGGCCGAGGTCGCCGGCGGCAAGTTCCGTCAGGACCTCCTGTTCCGCCTCAACACGATTCACATCCACCTCCCGCCGCTCCGCGAGCGCCGCGAGGACATCCCGCTGCTCGCGCAACACTTCCTCAAGGCCCACGTCGAGCGCTACCGCAAGGCGATCACCGGCTTCGACGACGGCGCGCTCGAGGCGATGCGCAACTACGCCTGGCCCGGCAACGTCCGCGAGCTCGACCACGCCGTCGAACGCGGCGTGCTCATGACGCAGGGCAAAGTCGTCCGCGCGCCCGACCTCGGCCTCAACGCCGGCAACGCCGCGCCGCGCCTGGAGGACATGAGCCTCGAGGAAGTCGAAGGCTTCCTCATCAAGAAGACGCTCGCCCGCTGCGACGGCAACGCCCGCCAAGCCGCCGAGCAGCTCGGCCTCAGCCGCAGCGCCTTCTACCGCCGCTTGGAACGCTACGGGCTGTAGTCGCCAGCTTTCAGCGCTCAGCTGTCTGCCTTCAGCCCGCCACTCCCGTGAAAGACCATCGCGCACCGCCCGTCCGGCCGCGCCTTCGCCCGGAAGCTGAAAGCTGACCGCTCCTCATGCCCCCTCCGCCCAAGTCCCGGCTCGCCCACGAAAACCGCGTGTTCCTCTACACGCTGCTCGCGGGCTTGCCGGCCGTGCTCTTCGCCATGGGCGTGCTCATCTGGGGCGACTACGAGCCGAAGGTGCAGTGGACGCTCGGGCTGCTCATTGTCGGCTTCTGGCTCGGCTACGGCTTCGCCACGCGCGAACTCGTCGTCCGCCCGCTGCAGACGATGGCGAATCTCCTCACGGCTCTCCGCGAGGGCGATTTCTCCACGCGCGCCCGCGGCGCCAACCGCGACGAGCCGCTCGGCGACGTCATGGCCGAGATCAATCTCCTCGGCGGCGTCCTCCAGGAACAACGCCTCGGCGCCCTCGAAGCCACCGCGCTCCTCCGCACCGTCATGGAGGAGATCGACGTCGCGATCTTCGCCTTCGACGGCCACAACACGCTCCGCCTCGTCAACCGCGCCGGCCAGGAGCTCCTCGCCCAACCCGCCGAGCGCATCCTCGGACGCGAGGCCGCCGAACTCGACCTGACCGACTGCCTCACCGGCGATGCCTCGCGCGTAGTGAACCGCAATTTCCCCGGCGGCGGCTCCGCCCGCTGGGGCATGCGGCGCACGATGTTCCGCGAGGGCGGTCTGCCGCACTCGCTGATCGTCATCGGCGACCTCAGCCAGCCTCTGCGCGAGGAGGAGTTGAAGGCTTGGCAGCGTCTCGTCCGCGTCATCGGCCACGAGCTCAACAACTCGCTCGCCCCGATCAAATCCATCGCTGGCAGCCTCACGACGATGCTCAAACGCACGCCCAAGGCGCCCGATTGGGAGGAGGACATGATCGGCGGCCTCGAGATCATCGAGTCGCGCGCCGAGGGCCTGAACAAATTCATGCAGTCCTACGCGCGCCTCGCGAAGCTGCCTCCGCCCACCAAGCTGCCCATCGAGATCGCCCCGCTTCTGCGTCGCGTCGTTTCGCTGGAGACTCGCACGCAGGTCCGCCTCGACGAGGGTCCTGCCGTGGTGGCCAACCTCGACGCCGCCCAGCTCGAGCAGGTCGTGATCAACCTCGTGAAGAACGCCGTCGAAGCCGCGCCCGACGCCGGGCAACCCGGCGCACCCACCTGCTGCGTGCGCGTCGGCTGGACGGTGGCGGCGAACCGGCTCGAGATCTTCATCGAGGACGACGGCCCAGGCATCGCCAATCCGCAGAATCTCTTCGTGCCGTTCTTCACCACGAAGCCCTCCGGCTCCGGCATCGGCCTCGTGCTCTGCCGCCAGATCGCCGAAAACCACGGCGGCTCGCTCACGCTGGAAAATCGCCCTGACGCCAGCGGTTGCATCGCCCGTATCCGCCTGCCGCTCTGAGCCGGACCGCCGCGGGCGCCGCGACTTCCCGCTTGCGAGGGTTTCGGTCGTGCACGCATGCTGTCGCCTCGTGCACGACCGGCGGGGCCAAGCCGCTTGCGCCACACCGCCCTTCCTGCCGGAGTCCGTCCGCGCCTTTACCCATGTTCGACCAAGCCTTCGACGCAATCGACAACGTCCTCCGCCGCGACGACGGCTGCACCACCGAGCTCGATTACACCGAGCAGACGTCCTGGCTCCTCTTCCTCAAATACCTCGACGCCCTCGAACAGGACCGCGCCGACGAGGCCAAGCTCGAGGGCAAGCGCTACACCTACCTCCTCGACAAACCCTTCCGCTGGGAAAGCTGGGCCGCGCCGAAAACCAAGGACGGCACACCCGACCACAACGCCGCCATGGTCGGCAAGGACCTCGTCACCTTCGTCGACGACTCCCTCTTTCCCTATCTCCAGAAATTCAAGGCCCGCGCCTCCGGCCCCAACACCCTCGAATACAAGATCGGTGAGATCTTCGGCGAGCTGACCAACAAGATCAAAAGCGGCTACAACCTCCGCGAAATCATCGAGCACATCGACGGCCTCCGCTTCCGCTCGCAAACCGAGAAGCACGAGCTCTCCCAGCTCTACGAGGAAAAGATCAAGCGCATGGGCAACGCCGGCCGCAACGGCGGCGAGTATTACACCCCGCGCCCGCTCATCCGCGCCATCATCCGCGTCGTCCACCCGAAGATCGGCGAAAAAATCTACGACGGCGCCTGCGGCTCCGCCGGCTTCCTTTGCGAAGCCTTCGACTACCTCCGCCGTGACGACCTCACCACGCGCGAACTCGACGTGCTCCAGACGCGCACGCTCCACGGCAAGGAGAAGAAGTCCCTCGCCTACGTGATCGCGATCATGAACCTCATCCTCCACGGCATCGAGGCGCCCCACATCGTCCACGCGAACACCCTCGCCGAGAACCTCGCCGACATCCAGGAGAAGGACCGCTTCGACGTCGTGCTCGCCAATCCGCCCTTCGGCGGCAAGGAGCGCCCCGAGGTGCAGGAAAACTTTCCCATCCGCACCAGCGAAACGGCGTCCCTCTTCCTCCAGCACTTCATCAAGATCCTCCGTGCCGGTGGCCGCGCGGGCATCGTCATCAAAAACACCTTCCTCTCCAACACCGACAACGCCACCGTCAGCCTCCGCCGCCACCTGCTCGAAACCTGCGATCTGCACACCGTGCTCGACTGCCCCGGCGGCACGTTCCAGGGCGCGGGCGTGAAGACCGTCGTGCTC